>DATABL010000354.1:0-9115 GCA_036259595.1 Actinophytocola sp. | reverse complement strand
GGGGGCCGCGTCGACCGCCGCGGCCGCGATCATGCTGCCCGTGCCGACGAGGCCCTCGATCCGCCGGGCGGCCTCGCCGGCCGCGGCGCCGATGCCGATGTGCAGGGCGCACCAGCCGGTGGCGCCCACCAGCACGGCGGGGAGGAACGTCCGGTACGGCAGGCCGGCGGCGCCCGCCGCGGCGGGCACGAGGGTCCGCAGCACCGGCAGGAAGATAGCGACGAGGACGGCGATCGCGCCGCGCCGCCGGAGGAACTCGGTGGCCCGGGCCCAGCCCTGCGCACCGTGCCGACGCACGACCTTCGTCTGCCGCAGCCGCGGTCCGTACCGCCTGCCGAGCACGTAGCCGACCGAGTCGCCGGCCACGGCGCACACGGTGGTGACCAGCCACATGGTCAGGAAGGCGGGCAGGCTGGTGGCGGTGGTGCCGAGGACGAACAGGCCGGTCTCGCCGGGGGCGACGAACCCGAGGCCGAGCGTGCACTCGCCGAACACGAGCACGCCGGCACCGACCACCACCCACACCGGGGGTAGGCCCTGCAGCCAGTCGAGCAGGTCGGTCAGCATCCCGACCCCCTGGTCTCCGGTCGGGCGGTCACGGGACGAGCCGCACGTCGGGGTGTGCCGGGGAGTCGCCGTCGAACAGGGTCGTCTGCCGGCCGCGCAGGTGCAGTCCGAAGAACGCGGCGAGGTAGTCCCGCTGCGCGGCCAGGCTCCGCCGGGGGTCGACGGTGCCGATCGCCGCCGCCAGCTTCTCGGCCGGCAACGGTTCCTTCCGGTCGATCTGCGGCAGGATCACCTGGGTGTCGGAGAAGCTCATGTGTTCGGCGTCCGGCAGGTAGACATCCCGCTTCCAGCCGGTGGAGTTGGCCCAGAACGAGGCCCAGTCCGGCGCGTGCCGGTGGTTGTGCGGGTGGTCGTCGTCGCCGCTGACCCCGCCGCCCATGAGCAGGAAGGGGCGGTCGACGCCGCGGGTCGCCGCCTGGCCGTAGTGGGGGTCCATGCTGCCGTCGAGGTTGGCGCCCGCGTCGATCCGGTCGTCGGTCAGCATGGTCTCGGCGGCGGTGAAACCACCCATGGAGTGGCCGAACACGCCGACCCGGGACAGGTCGAGCGCGGCGGCGATCCCGGTCGGGAGGGGGCGGTGCGCCGCGTCGGGGTTGCCGCCGGCGGCGATCACGCGGAGCTGGTCGAGCACGAAGCTGGTGTCCCGGACCCGTTCCCGCATCATCCGTCCCATGTCGACGCCGCTGGCCGGGAGCTCCATCCGGTCGGGGAACTCCACCGGTCCGGCGAAGGTGGCGTCGACGGTGACCACGACGAAACCACGGCTGACGAGATCCTCGACCAGCGTGGTGCCGAACGCCCGGGACTGCCCGCCGCCCGGCGAGTAGAGCACCACCGGCCGGTCGCCGGGCAGCGCGGTGGCGCGGGGGCTGGCGTGCGTCCTGGTTCCGGCGAAGTCGGCGACGCCGGGGTTCAGGCCGACCGACCCGGCGTTCCGGTCGTAGTACGCCGCCGTCCCCGGGGTGAGGTGCCGGGTGCGCCGGTGCGGCGACGGCCAGGCCGGGTACCACAGTGAGACCATCAGCTCGCGCGGCTGACCCGGTCGGGACTCCCAGGGATCGGTGCGATCGTGGTCGACGAGGTGCAGGTCGGTCGTGCCCACCGGGTAGGGGCCGGTCGGCCGGGGCAGGCTGAGCTCGACGGGTAGCCGGTCAGTGGTCGGGGTCGCGGCGGCCGTGCCCATCAGGCCCGCCAGCATCGCCGCGCAGAGGGCCGGGACGAGGGTTCCGCGCCAGTTCTTCTTCGCCATGCGACGAGCATCGCGAGCGCGGCGGCGCCGGACATCTGTCGAAGGCAGCCGACCGGACTAGCCGAAAGTCATAGCTCGCGCTCGACCAGGCCCGCCTCGTAGGCGATGATCGCGGCGCGCACCCGGTTCGGCACCCGCAGGCGGCGCAGGATCGCGCTGACGAACACCTTCACGGTGCCCTCGACCACGTGCAGCCGGCGGGCGATCTCCGCGTTGGGCAGCCCGCTGCCGACCAGCGCCAGCACCTCCCGCTCGCGCGTGGTGAGGCCGTCGACCAGCTCGCGGGCCCGGACCGCGCCGGGGGTCCGGTCACCGCCGGTGTCGAGCCGGCGGATCGCCCACTGCGCGATCTTCGGCGACAGGTAGGCCGCGCCGCCGGCCACGGCGCGGATCCCGGCGAACAGCTCCCGCGGATCGCCGGTCTTGAGCAGGAACCCGCTGGCTCCGCCGTCGAACGCGCGCGCGATGTGCTCGTCCTCCGAGAACGTCGTCACCATGATCACGCCGGTGCCCGGCACGGTGCGGCGGATCTCGGCGGCCGCCGACAACCCGTCCAGCCTGGGCATCATGATGTCCAGCAGCGCGACGTCGGGGCGGTGGGCCTGGACCAGCTCGACCGCCTCGTGCCCGTCGCCGGCCTCGGCGACCACGTCGAACTCCGGCTCCGCACCGAGCACGGCCCGGATGCCGGCCCTGGTCAGCGGCTCGTCGTCGGCCAGCACCACGCGGATCACCGCGTCCCCCTCACTCCGAGCCGGTCGAGATCGCGCTGCGCGGGACGGCCTCCTTGACCGCCAGCCGGTCGGCGACGAGGCACAGCCGGAAGAACAGCTGCTCGTCGCTCTGCTCGCTCGACCAGTAGTGCCGGCACTCCGCGCCCTCCGGCGGCGCGGGGAGCATACGTTCCGGATCGCCCAGGATCTGGAACGGGGGCACCCGCGCGTCGACCTCCGCTCGGGTCGCGCCGAGCGGGATCCGTTCGAACACCGCCGGGTCGAGGCTGTTGTTCGCCCCGACCAGGGCGTAGAGGGCCATCGCGAGCACGAGGACCACGGTGCCCACCAACGCCGGCACCCGGATCGCGTCGACCAGGCGGCGCCGGGCCTCGCCGCGCGTGCGCGCCCGCTCGCGGGTGGACTCGTTGTCGCCGCCCTCCGCCAGCTCGGCGGGGGGCGCGTCGTGCGGGAGGGTGGCGACCAGGGCGAACCCGCCGTCGTGCGGGCCGGCCGCCAGCGTGCCGCCGAGCAGCCGGACACGCTCGGCGAGCCCGACCAGCCCGTAGCCACCACCCGCGACGTCGCCCGGCTGCTCGGCCGCCGGTCCGTTCGCGACCGTCACCGTCGTGCTGCCGGTCGCGTGGTCGAGCCGGACGGTGACCGCCGCGCCGGGCGCGTGTCGGGCCGCGTTGGTCAGGCCCTCCTGGACCACCCGGTGTGCCGCCCGCTCCACCGCCGCGGGCAGCTCTGCCGGCGGCTCCGACGGTTCCCACCGGACGTCCATGCCCGCGCCGGCGGCGCGCTCGACCAGCCCGGCGAGGTCGACCCGCTCGTCCGCCGCCGGCTCGCCGTCCGGCCGCAGCATCCCGATGATCTCCCGCAGCCGCTCGGTCGCCTCCGCCACACCGGCACGCAGCTCGCCCGCCGCGGCGCGCTGCCGCTCCGGTAGGTCCGCGGTGACCTCGAGCGCGGCCGCCCGCAGCGCGATGAGGCCCCACTCGTGGCCGAGCGAGTCGTGCATGTCCCGCGCGATCCTGGCCCGCTCCCGCAGCCGCGCCTGGTCGACCTCCAGCCGCCGCTGACGTTCCAGCAGCGCGGCGCGCTCCCATCCGGCGGCGGCGAGCTCGGCCCGCTGCCGCCGGTACCGGCCGACCAGCCACGGCAGCAGGACCACGACCAGCAGGATCAGCACCAGCACGAACCAGTCGTAGAGACCGAACAGCAGACCGAAGCCACCGCGCGCCGAACTGTCCACCAGCACGCTGACCGGCAGCCCGGCCAGCACCACCGCGGCCAGTGCGGACAGCACCGGGCGCGTGTCGTCCAGCCGTCGCCCGGCGCGGAACCCGAAGACCGAGGCCGCGAGGAAGGGCCACACCGAAGCCGGGTTCGTGACCGTGGGAGCCAGCACCAGCGCCGGCACCGCCGCGGCGGTGACGAGCAGGCACAACGTCCCGACCGGGAACCGGTCGAAGAACACCACCGCCAGGGCGAGCACCAGGCCGCCGCCGACCAGCTCCAGCCAACCGAAGGCCGCGTCGTCGGCGTTCCGCGCCTCGGCGACGAGCGGAACGGCCAACGCCGTCCACAGCACGGCCTCCGGCCACCGCCAACCGAACCGCGGCCGGTCAGTCATCCGCCACCACCATCTTGACGGCATCTTAACGCCCGGCCTCCGCAGGTGCCGTTGTGCGTGATTGAACAAGCGTTTAACGTAGGTGGCATGGCAGCGAGCGACGGCACCACGGAACGGATCCGCGACGCTGCCATCGCGCGTTTCGGGCGGGACGGGTTCGGGGCCGGGCTTCGGGCGGTCGCCGCTGATGCGGGCGTGACCGCGGGCCTGGTCGTGCACCACTTCGGCTCGAAGGAACGGCTGCGCCAGGCCTGCGACGAGCACGTGCTGGCGGTCATGCGCGAGCAGAAGACCAAGGCACTGACCGACGGCACGGCCGGCATGCTGATGGCGCAGCTGGCCGAGGTGGAGCAGTACGCGCCGATCGTGCTCTACCTGCTGCGCAGCCTGCAGGCCGGTGGAGAGCTGGCGGTCGCGCTGATCGAGCAGATGACCGCGGACGCGGAGGAGTACCTGGCCGCGGGCGAGGCGGCCGGGGTCGTACGACCCAGCAAGGATCCGGCGGCCCGCACCCGCTACCTGGCCTACCAGTCGGCGGGCGGCATGCTGCTGTGGTTCACCCTGCACGGCTCGACCGCGGACGACGACGCCTTCGCGGCGTCGTTCCGCCGGTACGTGGAGGAGATCGCACCGCCGGCCCTGGAACTGTTCACCCAGGGGCTGCTGGTCGACCGGTCCATGCTCGACGACTTCCTGATGTACGTCCCGGATCCCCCCGCCGACGAGCGCTAGCCGCGACACCCCCTTCCGGGGGCACCACGACATCACCCAGGAAAGCCTGGGTCACCTGTGGGACGCCGAATCAGCTCGAGCCGTACCCAACCGTGCCTCAGGGGAACGTGCCGCACCCAGCCACAAGTACGTGACCAAACAGAACTTTCCTTCCCCCCACGCGACCAACACCCAAAAACTCGGGGAGGCAGAACAGCATGACTGCTGCCATTGACATCCAGCACATCACCAAGTCGTTCGGTCGGGTCACCGCGCTCGACGGGCTCGACCTCACGGTGGAACCCGGCCACGTGCACGGCTTCCTCGGCCCCAACGGCGCCGGCAAGTCCACCACGATCCGCGTCCTGCTCGGGCTGCTGCGGGCGGACGCCGGCCGCGCCCGCGTGCTGGGCCACGACCCGTGGACCGACGCGGTGACCCTGCACCAGCGGCTCGCCTACGTGCCGGGTGACGTCGAGCTGTGGCCCAACCTCACCGGCGGCGAGGCGATCGACCTGTTCACCCGGCTCCGCGGCGGCGCCGGCGCGACCCGCCGCGACGAGCTGTGCGAGCGGTTCGACCTCGACCCCACCAAGAAGGGACGCACGTACTCGAAGGGCAACCGGCAGAAGGTGGCCCTGATCGCCGCGCTCGCCAGCGACGTGGAACTGCTCCTGCTCGACGAGCCGACCGCCGGCCTGGACCCGCTGATGGAGGCCGTCTTCCAGGAGTGCATCCGCGAGGCGAAGGCGGCCGGACGCACCGTGCTGCTGTCCAGCCACGTCCTCGCCCAGGTGGAGGTGCTCTCCGACCGGATCTCGATCATCAGGCAGGGTCGGATCGTCGAGTCCGGTTCGCTCACCGAGCTGCGGCACCTGACGCGCACCTCGGTGGAGGCCGTCACCGACCGACCCGCCGACGCGCTCGAGGAACTCGCGGGGGTGCACAACCTGCGCACCGAGAACGGCGTCGTCCGGTTCGAGGTCGACGGTGAACAGCTCACGCCGGTGGTGCGGCGGTTGGGCGAGCTCGGTGTCCACGGCCTGACCGCACACCCACCGACCCTGGAACAGTTGCTGCTCCGCCACTACGGCGAGCACCTCGACGACAGCGAGGAGGTGGCGTGATGGCGACCGCGACCACGACCCGCCGCCCGACGCACGCCGGCCCGCGGGAGCCCGCGACGCGCGGCACCGGCACCCTGCTGCGGTTCATGCTGCGGCGCGACCGGATCCGCTTCCCCGCCTGGACACTCGGTCTCACCGCACTCATGACCTACTTCGCCACCGCGCTGTCGACCCTGGCGAAGACCCCACAGGACCTGGAGGGACTGACCGCGTTCTCCGCCAGCCCCGCGGGTGCGCTGTTCGGCGGTCCCGGGTTCGGGTTCGACGAGTTGACCATCGAACGCTTCCTCGCCGGGCAGTACGGGCTCTACATCGTCGTCGGCGCCGGGCTGATGGGCCTGCTCACCGTCATCCGGCACACGCGCGTCGAGGAGAGCACCGGCCGGGCCGAGCTCGTCCGGGCCAACGTCGTCGGCCGGCACGCACACCTCACCGCGGCGTTGGCGCTGACCACCCTGATGGCTGTGCTGGTCGCGATCCTCACCGGCGCGATGATGACCGGCCGCGGCTACGACGCACCCGGCTCGCTGCTGTTCGGCGCCGCCGTCGGCGCGGCCGCGCTCGCCTTCGCCGGCGTCGCCGCGGTCACCGCCCAACTGTCGGAGTACCCCCGTGCCTCCGCCGGCATGGCCGGTACCGTGCTCGGCGCCGCGTTCGTCCTGCGCGGGCTGGGCGACATGGCGGCTGTCCAGGGCGCCGGCCCGGCGTGGCTGTCGTGGCTGTCGCCCATCGGCTGGTCGCAGCAGACCGCGCCCTACGTGCACGACCGGTGGTGGCCCCTGGCGATCACGGTGGCGTTCGCGGCGGCGACCGCCGCCGGTGGCTACGCACTCTCGGCCCGCCGCGACCTCGGCGCCGGTCTCCTGCCGCCACGCCCCGGGCCACCCCGGGCCGCGCCCTGGCTCCGCGGCCCGCTCGCGCTGGCGTTCCGCCTGCAGCGCGCCAGCCTGATCGGCTGGACCGCGGCCCTGCTCGTCGGCGGTCTCGCCTACGGCTCGTTCACCCAGCCACTGCTCGACGGCTTCGAGAACGCCCCCGCCGACCTGGTCGCCGTCATGGGCGGCACACAGGACATGCTGTCCGGGTTCCTCGGTCTGATGGGCCTGATGATGGCGTTCATCGTCGCGATCTTCGCCGTGCTGGCCACCCACGCCCTGCGCGGCGAGGAGACCGAAGGACGCACCGAGCCCGTCCTCGCGACCGCGGTCGGCCGCGCCACGTGGATCCGCGGCCACCTCGCCGTGACCGCGGTCGGCGTGCCCTGGCTGCTGCTGACGGCCGGCATCGGGATGGGTGTGGGAGCCGCGGTGAGCACGGGCGACGCGGGCCTGATCGGCGACCTCGTCCTCGGCCACGTCGCCCACACCCCCGCCGTGTGGTTCGTGCTCGCGGTCAGCGCGCTGCTGTACGGCGCGGTGCCGCGAGCACTGCCCGCGACCTGGGCCATCCTCGCCTACGCGATGGTCGTCGGGTTCTTCGCGCCGATCCTCGAGATCCCCGACAGCGCGGTCCGCCTGTCACCGTTCGAACACGTCGGCGAGTACCCCCTCGAACCCGTCGACACCGTCGCCGTACTCGTCCTGACCGCGTTGGCCGCGCTGGTGGCGCACGCGGCCGTGGTCACCTTCCGCCGGCGTGACCTGATGTCGCCGAGCTGACCGTCCGCGCGGTTGGTGATGGCGTCCCGGCGGCGCTACCTCCGCGTTCCGAAACCTGCGAAGTGCTCATCCGAGCCGACTTCCTGACCTAGCATCACACCGTACCCGCCAAAGTCCAACCGGATGCTGAGGCGGACAGCAAGGAACCCACTGAACCCGGAGCGGACACGCTCGGGGGTCGGTCCCGACGGTCCCGTCCGCAGCGGGGGCCACGTCCAGGAGGTCAGCTGTGCCCAGTGGTTTGGTTCGCTCGTTCCGCCGGTCGCGCAGGCCCGTCGGCATGGCCGCTCTGGCGGTCTGCCTGGCGTCCGCCGTCGTACCCGGTGCGGCCGCCGACGGCCAGCCGGCCCGGCCGGCAGCGCAGGTCACCGCCGCCGACCCCGGCGACGAGTCGCAGGACTTCCGGTTCCCCGGTGCGGACACCATCGTCCTGCACGACGGGTCCAACAAGTACGTCACCTACGGCGCCAGCTCGCGCGGCAGGAAGGTGCCCTACTCGGTGCACGGGTCCGGGAGCCACGTGGGGACCTCGCCGATCATCGCCGGCGACGCCATGCCAAACGGCGGCGGGGCATGGGTGGACAACACCAGGGGCATCTGGACTCCGGGCGCGTTCTATCACACCAAGAACGGCGTCGGCCGCTACTACCTGTTCTACACCGCTGCCAAGAAGGGGACCGAGGACAAGCACTGCGTCGGCGTCGCGTCGTCGACGAACCCGTTCTCCGGATTCCGGGCCGAGGCCACGCCGATCGCGTGTCCGACCAAGGCCACCCGGTGGGCCATCGACGCGGACGTCGCCCGCGGACCGGAGGGGGCGATCTGGCTCACCTGGCGCGACGGCCAGCGGGCGGAGGGACCGGAGTCGGCGCTGTCGGTGATGATGCTGTCGTTCAAGGCCGACGGGACGGTCGACCGCGCCACCAAGCCGAGGGTCCTCCTGCGCAGCGACAACCTCGCCTGGGCCAAGTACCGGGACGCCGGCGGGGTGACCGTGATCGAGAACCCCAGCCTGTTCCACCGCAACAACGCCTGGTACCTGTTCTACTCGGGCAACAGTTGGCCGACCAACTACTACTCCACGGGAATCGCGTTCTGCGGCGCGCGGATCGACGACGGACTCTGCTCGCCGATGCCCGGACCCCGCAGGGCGTGGTTCTCCTACTCCGGCCCGCGGGCGCACCTGCCGTCCGACATGCGCAGGCGCGGCCTGCCCGGCAACAAGCGCGGTCCGGGCGCGATGGACGTCTACCGGGCTCGGGACGGGCGACCGTGGGTGACCTGGAACTACCTGTCCGACCAAGGCGGTCGCAAGAGCCGCACCGGCAGGCTGGTCGTCAGCGGCAGCGGGGCCAACGCCGACTTCCAGGTGCGACTGCCCTGACGGACAGCCGGTCGGAAGCGCACTCGTCGACGGCGCGCCGGCCGGTCCGCACGCTGGACGTGCGGAC
>DATABL010000353.1:0-5539 GCA_036259595.1 Actinophytocola sp. | reverse complement strand
CGCAGCGCCAGCATGGCCGCGTGCACCTGCATCGACAGGTCCTCGCGGGCGCCGAACGCGCCGCCGACCCCGGCCAGGTGCAGCCGCACCCGCTCCGCCGGCAGCCCGAGCGCGCGGGCCACCTGCCGCTGGTCGGCGTGCAGCCACTGGGTGGCGACGTAGAGGTCGACGCCGCCGTCCTCGGCCGGCACCGCCATCCCCGACTCGGGTCCCAGGAACGCCTGGTCCTGCATGCCTACCGTGTACTCGCCGGACACCACCACCTCGGCGGTGGGCTCCGGGTCGCCGTGCCGGATCCGCACGTGCCGCACCAGGTTCCCGTCCGGGTTGGTCGGGTGCAGCACCGGCGCGTCCGGCCGCAGCGCCGCCTCCGCGTCGGTCACCGGCTCCAGCACCTCGTAGTCGACCCGCACCCGCGCGGCCGCCCGGCGCGCGGTCTCCGGATGGTCGGCGGCCACGATCGCGACCGGCTCCCCCTGGTACCGCACGACCTCCGCGGCCAGCACCGGCTGGTCGGGGTGTTCGAGGCCGTAGACGTTCTCGCCCGGCACGTCCTCATGGGTGAGCACCGCGTACACGCCGGGCACCGCCAGCGCGGGCCCGATGTCGAGGCCGCGGATCCGCGCGTGCGGGTGCGGGCTGCGCAGCGTGGCGCCCCACAGCATGTCCTCGTGCCACAGGTCCGAGGAGTAGGCGAACTCGCCGCGTACCTTCAGCGCGCCGTCCGGGCGCTGCGGGCTGTCGCCGACCCGGCCGCCGCCGGTCGCCGTCAACGACTCCGTGGTGGCGCGGGTCATCGGCCGGCCTTCGCCAGCAGCCGCGCGCTCTCCCGGCGCAGCGCCGCCGCGGTCTCCGCCGCGGAGACCGTGGTGCAGACGCCGTCCTGGACGACGACCCGGCCGCCGGCCAGCAGCAGCACCAGCGGCGGCAGTGCGCCGAACACCAGCGCCGCGACGGGGTCGGCGATGCCGGCGTGCTCCACGCCGTCCACCCGCCACACCGCGAGGTCGGCGAGCTTGCCCACCTCCAGCGAGCCGAGCTCGTCCTGCCGGCCCAGGCAGCGGGCGCCGCCGATGGTGGCCATCCGGAGCGCGTCCCGGGCCGACATCGCGGCCGGGCCGCCGGTCGCCCGGGCGGCATAGGTGGCCGCGCGCAGCTCGCCGCCGAGCCCGCCGTCCTCGTTGGACGCCGCGCCGTCGACGCCGAGCCCGACCGGGACGCCGGCCGCGAGCAGGTCCGCCACCCGCGCGATGCCCGTGCCCAGGCGGCCGTTGGAGGTCGGGCAGTGCGCGACGCCGGTGCCGGTGGCACCCAGCCGCGCGATCGCCGTGTCGGACAGGTGCACGCCGTGCGCGAGCCACACGTCGTCGCCGAGCCAGCCGGTGCGCTCGGCGTACTCCACCGGCGTGCAGCCGAACTCGTCGAGGCACTGCCGCTCCTCGTCGAGGGTCTCGGCGAGGTGGGTGTGCAGCCGGACGCCCTTGTCCCGCCCCAGCGCCGCGGTCTCACGCATCAGCTCCTCGGTCACCGTGAACGGCGAGCAGGGGCCGACCGCGACGCGCGCGAACGCGTCCGGCTCGGTGTCGTGGTACGAGTCGATCACGTCGGCGGTGCCCGCGAGCGCCGCGTCGATGTCCTCCACGATCGAGTCCGGCGGGAGCCCGCCGTCGGACTCGCCGCGGTCCATCGAGCCGCGCACCAGGTGGATCCGGGTGCCGACGACGGCCGACGCGTCGACGATCGACCGGGCCAGGTCGCCGCCCTCGCGCGGATGGACGTAGTGGTGGTCGGCGACCGTGGTGCAGCCGGTGAGCGCCAGGCGCAGGATGCCGGCCAGGGACGCGGCGTGGGTGATCTTCTCGTCGAGCCCGGCCCAGACCGGGTAGAGCTCGGTGAGCCACTCGAACAGCGTCGAGTCCTGGGCGAGGCCCCTGGTCGCCCACTGGTAGAGGTGGTGGTGGGTGTTCACCAGCCCGGGGGTGACCAGGCAGCCGGCGCCGTCGACGTACCGGTCCACCCTGCCCGCGGGCGCCGGACCGGCACCGACGGACTCGATCACCCCGTCGGTGGCGACCAGGTGCCCCGACGCGTACTCCGCACCGGTGACGGTGACGACGGCCGCGTTCTCGATGACGGTCCTCATGCACGCTCCCCTGCTACCTTGCTCGCCGCGAGCCGGACGGCGTCGAGGATCTTCTCGTACCCCGTGCAGCGGCACAGGTTGCCGGCCAGGGCCTCGCGGATCTCGGCGTCGCTCGCGTGCGGGTCGCGGTGCACCAGCTCGTGCGCGGCGACCACCAGGCCCGGCGTGCAGAACCCGCACTGCACGGCGCCGGTGGCCACGAACGCCTCCTGGACCGGGTCGAGCCCGTCCTCGCCGCCCAGGCCCTCGACCGTGCGCACCGACCGGTCGTGCGCCTGCCCGGCGGCGACCAGGCACGCGCACACCGGCGTGTCGTCCAGGTACACCGTGCACGAGCCGCACTCGCCCTGCTCACAGGCGTTCTTCGCGCCCGGCAGCCCGAGCCGTTCGCGCAGCACGTACAACAGGCTCTCCCCCGGCCACACGTCGTCGGCCGTGCGCCGCTCGCCGTTGATCTCGATGGTGACCCGCACCGCTTACCTCCCGCTCACGTCCTGCCAGGCCCAGCGCAGCGTCCGCCGGGCCAGCACGGCCAGCGCGTGCCGTCGGTAGGCGGCGCTGCCACGCACGTCGTCGATGGGCCGGGCGGCGGCGGCGACCAGCTCGCCGAACTCCCGGGCCGTTTCGTCGGTCAGGGCGGCCGGATCGTCCCACGGCAGCACCTCGGCGGCGAAGTCCTCCGCCGCGGCCGCCCGCAGCGGGACCGGGCCGGCCGAGCCGATCCCGGTGCCGACCGTGCGCCGGGTGGTGTCGAGCGCGAGGCCGAACGAGCACACCGCGATCACCATGGCGTTGCGGGTGCCGACCTTCGCGAACTGCTGCGGCCCGGCGGCCACCGGCACCAGCACGGCCGTGATCAGCTCGTCGCCGGCGAGCGCGGACCGCTTGGGGCCGAGGAAGAACTCGTCGATCGGGACGGTCCGGGTGCCGGCCGAGGAGGCGACCTCGACGGTCGCGCCGGTCGCCAGCAGCGGGGGGTGCGCGTCGCCGGCCGGGGACGCGGAGCCGAGGTTGCCGCCGACGCCGCCCCGGTTGCGGATCTGCGGGGAGCCGACCGTGCGCGCGGCCATCGCCAGGCCCGGCAGCACGTCGCCCAGTTCGCCGACGATCCGCGCGTAGGGCACGGCTGCGCCGAGCCGGACGTGCCCGTTCTCCGTCCGCCACCCGGCCAGCTCGGCCACCCCGCCCAGGTCGAGCAGCGCGGGCGGGCGGCGCTTGTCGAAGTTCAGCTCGACCATGACGTCGGTGCCGCCGGCGATCGGCACCGCGTCCGGGTTGGCCGCCTTCATCGCGAGGGCCTCCGCCAACGAGCCCGGCCGGAGAAAGTCCATGCTCATGGGAGGCTCACCACCAGGCCAGACCGGGGTCGGGCGCGTCGTCGCGGACCACGGTGCCCTCGATCAGCCCGTACGGGCGGTCCGCGGCGAAGAAGACCTCGCCGGGGTTGTCCAGCCCGAACGGCTCCAGGTCGACGAGGAAGTGGTGCTTGTTCGGCAGCGCGAGGCGGACCTCGACCAGCTCGTCGCGGTGGCGCAGTACGCGTTCGCCCATGGCGTGCAGGGTCTGCTGCAGCGACCGCGAGTGCGTGTCGGCGAAGGCCTCCAGCAGGTGCGCGCGCGCCTGCCGGAAGCTCTCCGCCCACGGCGACTCCGCGGTGGCGTGCCGCCAGCGGGCGGAGACCGCGGTGGCGAGGATCCGGTCGGTGGTCTCGGGCAGCGTGGTGTACCGGTCGCGGTGGAAGCCGTGGAACTCCGAGTCGGTGGTGTTCAGCACGGTCAGGTCCTCGACGCCGGAGACCACCCGGGCGGTGGTGCCGTCGTAGGTGACGGTCGCGGTGCGGATGCCGGCGGCGCGGGCGAACGAGTGGTGCGCGGGCTCGCCGTCGACGGTGATCCGCTCCCACCGGTACTGCTCCAGGTGCACCCGGGCGCGGGTGATCGTCGGCGTGGTGTGGACGAAGTGACGGGCGAGCCGCAGCCCGAACTCCTCCGGCTCCCCGACCCCGTCGCGGGCGAAGGCGTACACGGTGTTCTTCTGCGTGTCGGTGGGCAGCACGCCGCTGTTGTCGCCGGTCAGGTGGGTGGCGTCGAGGTCCCCGGCGAGCGCGGTGCTCACGTTCAGGTCGGTGATCCCGTGCCGGTCGGGGTCGCGGTCGACCCGGACCAGGCGCGTCTCGGCCTTGCCGTACTGGTTGGCCCCGAGCCGGATGGGCATGTCAGCTCCCCCGGTAGGTGCTGTAGCCGAAGGGGCTGAGCAGCAGCGGGACGTGGTGGTGCTCGGCGGGGTCGGTGATCCGGAAGGCCACCACGACCTCCGGGTAGAAGGCGTCCGGGCCGTGGTAGGCGCCGGTGCCGAACACCAGCCGGTACACGCCGGGTGCCTCGACGCCCCAGCCGCCGAGCCGTCCGTCGGCGTCGGTGCAGCCGTCGGCGAGGACCTGCCAGCCGCCGTCCGCGCGGGCCTCCAGCCGCACGGGCACGTCCGGCGCGGGCCGGCCGACGCTGGTGTCGAGGATGTGGGTGGACAGACTCATGTTCTAAACGCCTTCCCCAGTCGCAGATCGACGATCTTGCCGAGCTCCGCGCGCACGATCCCCCGCTCGGTGTCCGGGTCGTTGCCGAGCCGGGTGCGCAGGGCGATCAGCATGGTCTCCGCGGACAGCCCGGTGGCGCAGATCAGGAAGACGTGACCGAAACGTTCCTCGTAGACCCGGTTGCCGGCGGCGAGGTCCTCCGCGGCGTCGGCCGCGCTCGCCTGCTCCTCCCGAGACCAGGCGGCCTCCCTGCCCTGGCCGGCGGCACGCTCGCCGATCCGCGGGTGCGCGGCGAGCGCCTCCTCGACGTCGGGCCAGGAGAGCTCGGCGAGCACCCGCGCGGAGACCGCCCGCAGCGCGGTCAGGTCGGGGTAGGGCCGCCGGGCGATCAGCTCCCGCGCCCAGCGCCGGGACGCGCAGCAGGCGAGCAGCTCCCGCTCGGCCGCGCCGGGCTCGGCCTCGTTGAACGCGTCGAGCCGCGAGTGTTCGGACATCCCTCGAACTGTACTTACCCGACGCCCGAACCGCTCGCGCCCTGCGGGGCGGCGTGCGAAGGTCACCCTGTGGAGCTGGCCGGGCAGGCCGTTGACCACGTACGGCTCCCCGTCGGCGGCGGTCCCGAACGCGCTGACCTGGCCGGGGAACGTCCCGACGGTGACGGACTCGTCGTCGCCGTGGGCGCCCGAAGGCCACCTGCCCGGTGCCTACGGTCAGCTCGGCCAGCGGCACGCTCCCGGGCTACCCCGGCCAGGCCGAACCTGCGCCGGCTTGCTCGGTGGTCGCGGTGGCTCCGGCGGTGGCTCCGGCGGTGGCTCCGGCGGTGGCTCCGGCGGTGGCTCCGGCGGTGGCTCCGGCGGTGGCTC
>DATABL010000352.1:0-7786 GCA_036259595.1 Actinophytocola sp. | reverse complement strand
GGACGTTGTGGCGCAGCGGGGTCGCTATGCCACTGGGGTGGTTGTCGGTCGAGTGGTTCTCGCCGCTGGGGTGGAACATGACGTGATCGAGTGGGCGGAACGCGGCCGCGGTTGGCCGTTGGCGGCCGAGGTTCGGCGCTGACAGGTCCGCGGCGGTCGCGGATCGCAGGGCGCGCGGGCGTGGGGTCGGGTTCGCCATCGGCCGATGGTTCTGCTGGCCTCGGCGCGTCTGCGGTTCTGTGGTCGTCGTGACCTTTCTGGTGTGCGTTCACTGCGACCACCTGTGGTTCCCCCTTTCTACTTCGCGCGGGCGAGGCTGCGGGGAACATGCTGCTTGACGACGGTGGCGACGCGACCCCTGGGGGCGGCGGCGAACCGGGTGTCGGTCCCCTGTGGGCTGGGCCTCGAACAGTTGTGGTCTCGAACAGTACGGCCAGAACCGGCGGTTGCTTGGGATGGAGCACTGGGCGAGACGACCGGGTCCGGCTGCCCCCGCCCTTGGGTGGTCGGGGACAGCCGGAGGTCACGCCTGGTTACTTCATCTGTTCGACGGCTTCGATGACCACCTGCTCGGGTACGGCGCCGATCGCGATCTTGCCGTCCTCGGTGATGAGGGCGGTGCCGACGTTGGCGCTGATCACGTAACCGGTGCCGAAGTCGCCGCTGACCTGCTTGCCCAGCGTGCCGAGCAGGTCGAGCGGGTTGTTGCCCATGCCCTCGCCGAAGTCGCCTCGGTCGCCTTGGTCGCCGCCGCGGTCACGGTCGCTGCCGAAGTCGCCGAAGTCGCCGGTCAGGACAGCCTCGGGGACGGTGCCGGTGAGCACCGTGTCCCAGCCCTCGCCGTAGGTGTTCAGGTCGAGTTCGCCGAACATGTCCTCCGGCGACTGACCGCGGAACTCCTCCTTCGGGTCCTGTTCGGTGACCGTCGCGCCCTTCGGCGGGGTGAACTGGAACAGGCCCGGATCCTGCGGGCCGTCAGCGAACTCGGTGAAGCCGGCCTTGATCGCGGGCTCGGCCTGCCCGTTGGCCAGCACCTCGACCTGCAGCGGCACCCTGGTCTCGGAGTCGACCGACACGCGCACCTCGCGCAGCAGGGTGCGCTCGGTCGGCTTCGGGGTCAGCACCAGCTGGTAGACCGGCCGTTCGGCGACCCTAGCCGTGCCGTCGACGTCGACCGTGCTGTCCGCCTGCATGGCGTCGACCAGGTCACGGGCGGCGGTGGCCGGGTCGGCGAAGCGGCCCTCCAGCGGCTTCTCGGCCTGCTTCCCGTCGGCCTTGTGTGGCGTCTTGGTGACGGTGCGCTCGGCGGAGTTCCACACCCACACCGTCGTGCCGTCGTCGATCACCGTGGTCTCGGTGCCCTGGCGCGGCATCTGCAGGCGGTGTTTGCCCTCGCCGTCGGTGTAGACGCGGATCTCGCTCCCGTCGGTGGAGCCTGGCATGCCGGGGATCGGCAGGCCGAGGTTGTTCTCCATGGCGACCGAGCCGGACAGCGCGGGAATCTCGGTGTTCAGCACCGACTCGACCAGGTCGTCGGGGCTGATCGCCGGCAGTGAGGGCGGCGCCTCCCCCGCGCCGGCCGGCGAGGCCAGCAGCACCAGCCCGGCCACGCCCGCGACGGTCCCGGCCGCCGCGAACGACAGCGCGGTCTTCTTGGTTTCCATCACGTACCCCTTGTTCAGCTCCGTGTTTTGTTCCCGGTGACTTCGAGACTGCACGACGGCAGCTGAGATGACGCTGAGAGTGACGGGTTGGTGACCTCGTGGCTGAGAATGTACTGAGAGCCGGCTGCCGCTGTCGGCGCGAGACGGCATGCTTGCCCCATGAAACCGCGTGTGCTGGTGGTGGACGACGAGCTCGGAGTGCGCAGGGCGCTCCAGCGCGGGCTCGGGGCGGAGGGCATGGAGGTCGTCGTGGCGGCCGACGGCCCGAGCGCGCTCGACCTCGCGCGCACCGGCGCGTTCGACGTCATCCTGCTCGACATCATGCTGCCCGGGTTGTCCGGCTACCGGGTGCTGCAGCGGTTACGCGCGGAAGGGGTCGGCACGCCGGTGCTGCTCGTGTCGGCCAAGGACGGCGAGATCGACCAGGCCGACGGGCTCGACCTCGGCGCCGACGGGTACTTAGTCAAGCCGTTCTCCTTCGTCGTGCTGGTCGCGCAGGTACGGGCGGTGCTGCGGCGCGGTGCGGGCGACGGGGCGGAACGGCGACTGAGAGTCGGCGAGCTGGTGGTCGACCGGGCCACTCGCGAGGTGCGGCACGCGGGCGAGGTCGTCCCGCTCTCCCCGCGCGAGTTCGCGGTGCTCGAGGTGCTGGCCGGGCGGGCCGGCGCGGTGGTCACCAAGGACGAGCTGCTGCGCACCGTGTGGGGTGACGAGCTGGCCGCGACCCGCAACGCCGTCGAGGTCTACGTGGGCTACCTGCGGCGCAAGTTGGACGCGGCGGGCGCGGGTGGGATCGTGCGTACCGTGCGCGGACACGGCTACGTCGCCTCCAGCAGCGAGCTGGACGCGGTGCTCGAACCCGGTCCCGGCCGTTGAGAGGTGCGCTCGGGCGGGTCGTCGGACTGCTGTGGCTGCGACGGACGCTGCGGTTCCGGATCACCATGGTGGCGACGGCGGCCACCCTGGTGGTGCTGCTCCTGCTGGCCGTGCAGACCAGCCGGCTGATCGGTCCGCTGCTGGTCAGCTCGGCCGACGCGCAGCTGGAGGAGATCCTCGACGCGGCCGTCGCCGAGGTGCGGGCCGGGAACGCGCCGGCGGACGACCCGGTCGGCGTGCGCGCGCGGGTGCTCGACACGGCCGGCGCACCGGTCGACGGGTTGCCGGTGCCGCCGCTCGACGCGGAGGAGATTCGCACGCTCAAGGCCGGCACACCGGTGCTGCGGCGGTCGGAGGACCCGCCGCTGCGGTGGGTCGGCACGGTGGCGACGGCGCCGGACGGGACCCAGCGGCTCGTGGTCGTCGGCACCACGCTGACCGGGTACTTCGTCGCGCAGGAACGGGCGCTGAACTGGCTGCTGGTGGCGGCCCTGATCGGGTCGGCGGCCACCGGCACGGCGACGTGGTTCGCGGTGCTGTCGTCGCTGCGTCCGGTGGAGCGGATGCGCAGTGCGGCGACGCGGCTGCCGGCCGGGCACCGGCTGCCGTTGCCGAGCGCGCACGACGAGCTGCGTTCGCTGGCGGCCGCGCTGAACGGTCTGCTCGCCCGGCGCGACGAGGCCAGCGACCGGCTGCGCCGTTTCACCGGCGACGCCGCGCACGAGCTTCGCTCGCCGGTGGCGTCGATCCGGGTGCAGGCCGAGGTGGCGGTCGCCAACCCGGACCCGGACTTCGCGCACGAGGTGCTCGCGGACGTGGTGCACGAGTCCGAGCGGCTGTCGGCGCTGGTCGAGGGCCTGCTGACGCTCGCGCGCTCGGACGCGGGTGAGCTGCCGGCCGCGGAACCCGTGGACGTGTGCGCGGCGGCACGGGACGCGGTGAGCCGGGTCGACGGGCGGGGCCTGGTCGTGGGCTCGAGCACGCCGGCGACCGCGTGCTGGGTGCTGGCCGCGCCGGCGGAGGTGGACCTGGTGCTGGACAACCTGCTGCGCAACGCCGTGCGGCACGGGCGCGCGATGGTGACGGTGACCGTGCTGCGGCGGGCCGACACGGTCTGGCTGATGGTGGACGACGACGGCCACGGGGTCGCCGAGGAGCACCGGGAGAAGGTGTTCGACCGGTTCTACCGGGTGCAGGACGACCGCTCGCGGGACTCGGGCGGGGCGGGGCTCGGCCTCGCGCTGGTCGACGAGGTGGTTCGGCGGCGGGGCGGCTCGGTGCGGGTCGGCGAGGCGCCGGAGGGAGGTGCCCGGTTCCAGGTCCGGTGGCGGGCGCTGCGGACGTGACGGTGGGGTGCGGGAGCGTGGTGCGCGTGACAGCGCTGGTCGACGCGCCGCTTCGGGCGGTGTCGGCCGCGTTGACCGAGCGGGCGCTGTTCGGCGGGGTGGGTGTGCTGGCGCCGGGCGGGGAGGTCCGCGTGCTGGGCGGGCGACTACGGGTGGCGGAGGTCGCGGTGTCCGGCCTGCGCCTGGTACCGGTCGGTTCGGTTCCGGTCGGGGTGGTTCCGTTCGACGAGGCCTGGTACCGCACGATCTCGCGCGGCGTGGTCCCGAGCGGCCTGGTTCCGAGCGGCCTGGTTCCGAGCGGTGCGGTCCCGAGCGGTGCGGTCCCGAGTGGTGTGGTGCCGAGCGGTTTGGTTCCGGGTGGTCTCTCGGTGCGGTTGTGTCCCGTGCCGGGCGGGGTGCTGGTGACCTGCTCCGCCGGGTTCCGCTGGGCGATGGTGACGCGGCGTCGGGTTCTGGGGGTGCTGGAGTCCCTGGTGGACAGGGTGTGTGGCCGGGCCGTGGCGCTGGCGGACGCGTCGGTGGTCGTGGGGGCGGCGATCCTGCGGGGGCGCACCGTCCTGGCGCAACAGCGGGCGTACCCGGTGGACGCCGCCGGGCGGTGGGAGTTGCCGGGTGGCCGGGTGGAGCCGGCTGAGTCCGACGTGGACGCGGTGGTGCGGGAGTGCGCGGAGGAACTGGGCGTGGCGGTCCGCGCCGGCGAGGTCGTCGGGCCGGACGTGGCGTTGTCCGGGCGGAAGGTGCTGCGGATCTACCGGGCCGAACTGGTGGACGTGCGGGCCGAACCGCACCCGCACGACCACCAGGCGTTGCGCTGGCTCATCGCCGGCCGACTCGGTCAGGTCGACTGGTTGCCGGCCGACCGGGTGCTGCTCCCGGCCCTGCGCCAACTCCTCCGCGCACCACCCCGCTAACCCACGCCGGCCAGCCGCAGGACCGTCGACAGGCGGTGCGCGCCGCGCTCGGTGGCCCGCTCGGCGCCGCGGCGGCGGACGCGCTCCAGCTCCGGGGGATCGGCCAGCAACTCACCCGTGCGCTCCCGGATCGGACGCAGCTCCTCGATCACCACCTCGGCCACGGCGTCCTTCAGCTCGCCGTACGACGAAAAACCGTCCGCTGCCTCCCGGACCGGCTTCCCCGTGCAGGCGGCCAGGATCTCCAGCAGGTTCGCCAGGCCCGGCTGCTCGTCGGGGCGGTACTCGAGCCGGCCGAGACCGTCGGTCACGGCTCGCTTCACCTTGCGGCGCACCAGGTCCGGCTCGTCCATGACGAACAGCACGCCCGCCCCGTCCTGTGCGGACTTGTTCATCTTGCGCACCGGGTCGGTCAGGTCCTTCACCCGCGCCGCCGCCGGCGGGGTCACCGCCCTGGGCACGACCAGCACGTCGCCGAACGTGCCGTTGAACCGTCTGGCCAGCGAGCGCGCGAGCTCGACGTGCTGTGCCTGGTCGTCGCCGACCGGGACCTCGTCGGCGCCCTGCAGCAGGATGTCGGCGGCCATCAGCACCGGGTAGGTGAACAGGCCGACCCGCACCGGCGTCGCGGCGAGCTCGCGGGCGGCGCTCTTCTCCTTGAACTGCGTCATCCGTGCCGCCTCGCCGAACGAGCACGTGCACTCGAGGATCCAGGTCATCGGGCCGAGCTGGGGCAACAGGTCGGACTGCACGAAGATCTGGTCCGGCTCGATCCCGGCGGCGACGAGCAGCGCCAGCAGCTCGCGCGAGCGGCTGCGCAGCCGTTGCGGGTGGTAGGACGTGGTCATCCCGTGCAGGTCGCTGACGAAGTACAGGTCGCCGGGGCGGCCCTCGCGGGCCCAGCGCCGGACGGCGCCGAGGTAGTTGCCGAGGTGGGCGGGGCCGGACGGGGTGATCGCGGAGAGGCGGGGCATGGCGGGTTCCTCCTTCGGGTCGTCGCCCGCCGGTGGTGGCCCCTGGACACAACAAAGGCCGCCCGCTGCGGGCGGCCTGTTGGTCTCAACGCGTGTGCGTCACAGCCGCCGGTCGGCGGCCCACCAGTTGAGACTTGTGACGTTGCGCATGGCCCTCAGTGTAGGTAACGCGGCGGGGACAACGGTATCCACCGATCGATACAAGCGGGCGACGCTAGGCGGCCTTCTTGTACTCGGCCTTCGCGCGCTTGAGGGCCAGCACCGGGCAGCGCTTGCACCGCGACTCCGACCGGCAGCACTTCTTCTTCACCTTGCCGGCCTTCATCAGCTTGTGCACGGTCTGCGCGGGCGTCCGACCGCCGTGCTTCTTGCCCATAGCTACTTAGGTTAACCTAACCTTCAACAAGTGCG
This sequence comes from Actinophytocola sp., assembly GCA_036259595.1. Classification (GTDB taxonomy): domain Bacteria; phylum Actinomycetota; class Actinomycetes; order Mycobacteriales; family Pseudonocardiaceae; genus Actinophytocola. Next base: position 1,604 of record DATABL010000352.1, on the reverse strand, counting down.
CCAGGCCCGCCAGCTATCCTGGACACCGCCGCGACGACACCTCATCCGCGAGCGACCAACGACGCCACACCCAGAAACAGGAGCACGTGCGTGCCTGCCACCGATACCGGGGCGCCTGCGATCGCCAGGACCGACCTCCGCAACGTCGCGATCGTCGCGCACGTCGACCACGGGAAGACCACCCTCGTCGACGCGATGCTCCGGCAGTCCGGGGCCTTCTCCACCAGGGCCGAGCCCGTCGACCGGATCATGGACTCCGGCGAGCTCGAGCGGGAGAAGGGGATCACGATCCTCGCCAAGAACACCGCCGTCCGCCGGGAGACCCCCACCGGGCCGATCACCATCAACGTGATCGACACCCCGGGCCACGCCGACTTCGGTGGCGAGGTCGAGCGCGGCCTGTCCATGGTCGACGGCGTCCTCCTCCTGGTCGACGCCAGTGAGGGCCCCCTGCCCCAGACCCGCTTCGTCCTCCGCAAGACCCTCGCCGCGGGTCTGCCGGTCGTGCTGGTCGTCAACAAGGTCGACCGGGCCGACGCGCGCATCGCCGAGGTCGTCTCCGAGACCCACGACCTCCTGCTCGACCTCGCCACCGAGCTCGACCACCTGGACGCCAACATCCTCGACCTCCCGGTGGTCTACGCCTCCGCCCGCGCCGGGCGCGCCAGCCTCGAACAGCCCGCGGACGGCGGCCTGCCGGACGACGAGAACCTCGACTCCCTGTTCGACACCCTCCTCGAACACGTCCCGCCGCCCGCCGGGGACCCCGAGGCCCCGCTGCGCGCCCTGGTCACCAACCTCGACGCCTCCAGCTTCCTCGGCCGGATCGCCCTGTGCCGGTTGCACGCCGGCACCATCCGCAAGGGCCAGACCGTCGCCTGGTGCCGCGCCGACGGCTCCATCAACAACGTCCGGATCACCGAGCTCCTGCTCACCGAGGCCCTGGAGCGGATGCCGGCCCAGCGCGCCGAGGCCGGCGACATCGTCGCCATCGCCGGGATCCCCGACATCACCATCGGCGACACGCTCGCCGACGCCGACGCCCCCGAGCCGCTGCCCCGGATCAGCGTCGACGAACCCGCGATCTCCGTCACCATCGGCGTCAACACCTCGCCGCTGGCCGGGCGCGGCGGCGGCTCGAAGCTGACCGCCCGCCTGCTCAAGAACCGTCTGGACGCCGAGCTGATCGGCAACGTCTCCGTGCGGGTCCTGCCCACCGAGCGGCCGGACACCTGGGAGGTCCAGGGCCGCGGCGAGCTGGCCCTGGCGATCCTCGTCGAGACCATGCGCCGTGAGGGGTTCGAGCTCACCGTCGGCCGCCCCGAGGTCGTCACCCGGACCGTCGACGGCACCCTGTGCGAGCCGTTCGAGCGGCTCACCGTCGACGCCCCCGAGGAGTACCTCGGCTCGATCACCCAGCTCCTCGCCGCCCGCAAGGGCCGCCTGGAGCACATGGGCGGGCACGGCACCGGCCGGGTGAAGGTCGAGTACGTGGTCCCCTCCCGCGGGCTGATCGGGTTCCGCACCGACTTCCTCACCGAGACCCGCGGCACCGGCATCGCCAACGCGATCTTCGAGGGCTACTTCCCCTGGGCCGGGCAGAT
>DATABL010000351.1:0-8555 GCA_036259595.1 Actinophytocola sp. | reverse complement strand
AGATGAGGGTCAGGGTGACGCCGCGGCCGCCGGCGTGGGCCAGGTGTGCGGCCTGTGCCTCGGGCACGCGCAGACGGCCGGCGGCGGCGATGCGGTGGATCAGCCCGGCCAGGATCGCGGACGCCTGGCGGGCCGCGGGGGGTTCGACGCCGGGGCGCTGGTCGCCGTAGGTCAGGGCGTACAGGGCCGGGTTGGTGAGGCCGAACTCGACGTGCAGGTCCCAGCCGCGGCGTAGGTCGGCCACCGGGTCGTCGGTGACCGGGTTCGCGGTCTTCGAGCGCAGGTACGTCTCGAAGCCGTGGCTCGCCACCGCGTCCAGCAGGCCCTGCTTGTCGCCGAACACGCGGTAGATCGCGGGGGCCTGCACGCCGGCGGCGGCGCTCACCGCGCGGGTCGACACCGCGTCGCGGCCGCCCTCGTCGAGCAGGGCCATCGCGGCCTCGATGATCCGTTCCCGGTTACCCTTCACGTTATCGACGATAACAGGCAATCGTTAGTGAGCTACTCAGGCCAGCAGCTCTCTGGCCAGAGCCTCGGCCCACCACCGCTGCACCCTCTCCGGCGACCAGCCGCGTTCCTCGGTGAGGGTGGTGTAGACGTCGATGGTGCACAGGGCCGCGTAGATGTCGACCGCGGCCGGCACGCCCACCCCCTCCCGCAGCACCCCCTCCGGCCAGGACGTGAACACCTCGACGCGGGTCCGGTCGCCCTGGCGGCGGCCGACGCGGTAGGCCGCCGCCAGGGCCGGCTCGGTGCGGGCCGCCTCGCGGACCAGGGTGATCACGTCACCCGCCCGTTCGTACAACCTCCGGTCGTAGCCGGCCATCGCGGCGAGTTGGGCGGGCGGGTCCGGCGCGGTCTCCAGGTCGGCGAGCAGCCGCGGCAGGTCCGCGGCCAGGTCGGCCGCCTCGGCCAGGGCCTGCGCCAGGCCCGCCTTGTTCTGGTACGCCGCGTACACGGTCGGCACCGAGACGCCCGCCTCGCGCGCCACGTCCCGCACGGTCGTCGCACTCCAGCCCTTGGCGACGAACAGCCGCCGGGCGGCGCGCGCGATCTCGGCACGGGTCTCGTGCGCCTGGGTCGTCCGGCGCAGCGAGTCGTACCTGCGTCGACCGGGGTCGTCACTCATGCTTTCCGCCAACTATATTGAATATATGAAGCGTAAACCTAATTTTGCGCAGACCGGGGGCCTGGCCGCCATCGGCTTCGCGGTCGTGATCGTTCTCGCCAACCTCATCCTGGTGCCGGTCGGGCTACCACTCACCGGTGCGGAGACCGACGACGTGGTCGCGTTCTTCACCGCACACGCCGGCGTCGCCGGTGTCGGAGCCGCGCTCACGCCGCTCGCGTGGGTACTGGCCACGGTGTTCGGGGCGGCGGCGGTCGCGGTGCTGTGGCCGTCCGAGCGGGAGCGCGGCGACGCCTGGTCGCTGGTCGGGTTCGCCGGGCTGCTCCTGCAGAACGGGACGTTCGCCGCGGTCATCGCGATCCGGCTCGCGCTCGGGCGGGAGCCGGGCGCGCCGCTGTGGCCGCTGCACGACGCGCTGTTCACCCTCAACGGCGCGTTCCTCGCGCTCGCGCTGACCGGCCTGTCGGTCGCCGGCGGGCGGACCGGACTCCTCCGCCCCTGGCACCGCCGGCTGGGCCTCGTCGCCGCCGCGCTGCTGTTCGCCTCGGCCACGCTCGCGCCCCTGGTGATCGAGGCCGAGGGCCCGCTCGGGCTCCTCGGCCTCGTCGGCTGGCTCCTCTGGGTGGGCTGGTTGGTCGGCTACGGCGTCACGCTGCTCCGGCTCTCCCGGCCACGCGACCAGAAGTGACCGTCAGACCACCGCGTCGCCGTCGTCGTCATCGTCCGCCGGCTCCCACTTGAGCTGGAACTCGATCTCCTCCTCGTCGTCCCCGCGCTCGTGCTCGATGGAGAACTGGGCCCGGGCCGGGACGCGGATGCGCTCGCCCGCGATCTTGATGCGGAAGGACGTCTCGGACTCCAGGGCGTCCGCCAGCCGACGCAGCTTCGCGACGACCTCGGCGGTGGAGTAGATGCGTTCGATGTCTCGTGGTGCCTTTGCCATAGCGGACATTCAACCGGGTGTCGGAACCTTCCGATCATCGGCCCGGCGGTTGCGACCCCGGCTCTAGGCTGACCGCGGCGGCGTCCGGCGAGCCGGACCTCCCCGCACTGAGCAGCCGCGTCAACAACCGGGCGCGGCGCAACGCAGCCCGTTCAGCAGGCCGGCATCAGCCACACGCTTGTGGTAGGTCACCAGCAGATCGACATCGAGAAGCATCGCGGACGCGACGTGGATGGCGTCGAGTGGGCGCAGTCCGTTCGGGTTGAGCCGTTGGCTGAGGCTGACACCCTCGTCGCCGACAGGGTGCTGTGCGACACCGGACATGGCATCGTCGACGAACTCCGCCGAGGCCGCGTAGCCGATGTCGAACCACTGGCGCACGGCCCCGGTTCATCTCGATCGATGCCAACTGAGACGACAGCAGCACAGCGCGTTCGTCGACGTGCTCCCGCAGCACCACTCGTAGCTGCTCGGACCCCGGCTCCTCGATGACGCGCTTGAGCAGAGCGCTGCTGTCGAGATAGATCCGCATCAGATGCGGTCGTCGCGATCGAGCAGGTCCACGCTGTTCTCGCCAGGACGGAGGTGCAGCCGGGGTCGCACATCCCGGAACGGAACACGCGGCGGTATGACTTTGCCCTGACTGATCAACTGGTCGGTGTCCCCCGGACTGGCTGGGCACGAGTCCGAGATACTTTCCGATCGCCTCGCGCAAGATGTCCTGTTGGGAACGCCCGGTGCGCTGGGCTTCGGCTCGCAGGGCTGCCTCCGCCTCAGCGCCCAACCGGAGATTCATCGCCATGCGCCAGGTGGAACCACTTGGTACCGATTTCTGGTACCAAGTATCGACTCGCCCGCGAAAGCGGACACACACTGACCGCTTTCGCTGCGACCGTGGTCGCGTGACCGTTCTGGACAGTCGGGCGCTCAACCGCGCGACGCTCGCCCGGCAGTTGCTGCTCGATCGTGCCGATCTGCCGGTCCGCGACGCCGTCGCGCACCTGTGCGGGCTGCAGGCGCAGGAACCGCAGGAACCGTTCGTCGGGCTCTGGTCCCGGTTGCGGGCGTTCGACCCGGCGGTGCTCTCCGGCCTGCTGACCAGCCGGCAGGTGGTGCGGACCCACCTCATGCGCCGCACCGTGCACCTCGTCACCGGTGACGACGTCCTGGCCTGGCGGGCCCGGCACGACCCCATGCTGCGCCAGCGGGTGCTCGGGACCTACCGGCGCGAGCTCGACGGGGTGGAGCTCGACGAGCTCGCGGCGGCGGGCCGCACGGTGCTGGCCGACGGCGAACCCCGCACGATGACCGAGCTCGCGCGCACACTGACCGACCGTTGGCCGGCGCCGGGACCGCGTCCGCTGGGCGAGATGCTGGTCGCCGCCCTCCTCCCGATGGCGCAGCTGCCGCCGCGCGGGCTCTGGCGGACGAAGGCGGGAGCGCGCTACGCCCTACTCGACTCCTGGCTCGGGCGCGAGATCGACCCACCGACCCCGGACGGCACCGATCCGGTCGGCGAAGCGCTGGTGCGGCGCTACCTCGCCGCGTTCGGCCCCGCCGCCACGGCCGACCTGCGCGCCTGGTGCGGCCTCGCGGGACTGCCGGGTGCGGTCGCCGCGATCCGCGGCGAGCTCGTCTCCTTCCGCGACGAGCGGGGCCGGGAGCTGGTGGACCTCCCCGACGCGCCCCGCCCCGACCCCGACACGCCCGCCCCGGTGCGGTTCCTGCCGGCGTTCGACAACGCGATCCTCGGCTACCACGACCGCACCCGGATCATCGACGACGCCCACCGCGGCCTGTCCGTCGCCGGCGAACGCGTCGTCCTGGTCGACGGCCGGGTCGCCGCGACCTGGAACGTCGAGGCCGGCGCCGTGGTCGTCAGCCCCCTGCGCCGCTTCTCCCGAGCCGACCGCACCGCCGTCGCCGAGCAGGGTGGGGAGCTGGCGTCGTTCCTCTCCGACGGCGACAGCCGCCGGGTTCGGGTGGCCGCGTGGGCCTGAGCGAACGGTCAGGAAACGCCACGGTCCAAGGCGACGGGTGACAGGTCCGCCCGGTGCTCGGCCAGCTGGTCGCGCCACCACGGGGTCTCCACGAACCCGCGCTTGAGGGTCAGCAGCTCCACCGACGCGCTCCAGCCGACCACGCCCGACAGCGTCGCCAGCGTGGACGTGGTGAACTCGAACAGCCCCCGTGTCGAGTCCGCGATCACCTCGCACAGCAGCGCGTTCCCGTCCAGCGTCGCGCCGAGGTAGCGCACGGCCCGGTGCCGGGTGAGGGCGGTGGCGACCTCGTCGAGCTTCGCCGGCTCGACGGTGACCCACAGCAGGGTCTCCGCCTCCAGGCCGAGCACCGGGGCCGGCACGATGGTGAACACCGACGCGCAGCCGTCGCCGATCATGCGCTCGAACCGGCGGCGCACGGTGCTCTCGTTGAGGTCCAGGGCGCCGGCGATGGTCTTGAAGCTCGCCCGGCCGTCGTCGCGCAGCAGGTCCAGGATGGCCCAGTCGACCCTGTCCAGGTGCTGCGGCGCGCACAACGCCACCTCGACCGGGCCCGGCTCCTGGTCCTCGAGCAGCTGCTTGTACCAGTCGTGCGAGACCTTGTAGACGTGCAGCAGCAGGTCGCTGTACCAGCGCTGCACGCCGTCGATCTGCTGCAGCTCCAGCATGGTCTTCGGATAGCGGGTCGGGCCGGAGGTCACCACCAGCTCGATCGCGATGTCGTACGAGCCGGTGATCAGCGACGCCCAGCGCACGTCGTCGCGGGCGACGAGTTGCTCGGCGACCTCGAGCTGCGTGCCGGGCCGGCATCCGATCCGGGTGAAGAACGTCTCCACCGGACCGGTGCTGCCCAGGTTCGGCAGGACCGCGACCTTCAGCAGGTTGTCGGCCATCAGTTGCTGCACGCGACGGGCCACGGTCGGCACCGACGTGTCGCACACGCCGGCGATCGACGTCCAGCTGGCCCGACCGTCGCCCTGCAGCGCGATGACGATCTGGCGGTCGAGGTCGTCGAGCGGCCTCACGTGACGGGGCAGACCTCCGCCAGGAACTCGCGCACCACCGTCGTCCACGCCTCGGCCTCCTCGATCTGCGGTGAGTGGCCCGACTTCTCGAACACCATCAGTCGCGAGCCGGGGATCAGCCTAGTGATGGTCTCGCTGCACTCCACCGGCGTGATCCAGTCGGTGCGGCCGACGGTGACCAGCGTCGGGGCGGTGACCCGCGGCAGCACGGGCTTGAGGTCGTAGTTCGGGATGTTCACCTGGAACGCGTAGTTGTGCGCCTGGTACCGGTACGGCGTCGCCTCGACCTTCCGCTCCACCGCGTCGGGGTCGTAGTGGTAGTCGTACAGCGGCAGGATCTCCCGCCAGCAGTCGCGCAGGTCGTCGTCGTCGCGGACGGTGCCGGCGAAGATCCGGTCGAGCTTCTCCCGGTCGATCTCCACCCGCGACGACGCCAGCGCGTTGGCGAGCGCCTTGTCCTCGTGGGAGTTGTCCGGCGAGGTGTCGCGCAGGACGAGTGCGCGCACCCGGTCCGGGTAGCGGGTGGCGTACTCCATGGCCATGAACCCGCCGTAGGAGCCGCCGGCCATGATCACCTGCTCGGCGCCGACCCACTCGCGCAGCCCGTCGATGTCGGCGGCCCACTGCTCGTGGCTGAAGGTGCCGTTGCCCTCGCTCTGGCCTGAGCCGCGGGCGTCGAACACCACCACGCGGTAGGTGTCGGCGAGCCGGCCGAAGCTCGCCCTGGGCTCCGCGCGGGAGCCGAGACCGGGCGCGCCGTGGTGCGCGATCAGCACCGGCGCGCCCTCGGGGCCGAGCACCTCGACCGCGAGCCGGTTGCCGTTGATCTCCACCAGTTCGGCGGGCGTCTCGGCCGCGGCGAACTCGGGCGACACGTTCGACATCGATTCTCCTTGACTCATACCGGGATCACACACTCGTCGATGGACCGCGGGAAGGACGTCAGCGGGCGGGAGCCGGTCTCGGTGACCAGCATGCTGTCGGAGATCCGGTAGCCGGCGTGGCCCGGCACGTAGACGCCCGGCTCGTTCGACACGACCATGCCGGGCTCGAGCACGGTGTCGTCGCCGTCCTCCAGCCACGGCGGCTCGTGCATGCCCAGACCGATGCCGTGGCCCTGCCGGTGCCGCAGGTAGCCGCCGAACCCGGCGTCCCGGATCACCGCGAGGCACGCCGCGTTCGCCGCCCGGCACTCCGCGCCCGGCCGGATCGCCTCGCCGCCGACCTGCTGCGCGAGCCGCACGGTGTCGTGGAACCGGCGCTGCTCGGCGGTGGGCTCGCCGAGTACGAACGTCCGCTCCCCCTCGACGAACCGCCCGCCGACCGCGCAGCCGAGCGAGAGCATGAACGTGTCGCCGGGCCGCAGCCGGTAGCCGGACGGCAGCCCGTGCGGGTAGGCGGAGTTCGCGCCGGCGTAGACCAGCCCGCCGGCCAGCGTCGACACCACGACGACGTCGCGGTGCTCGGCGTACATGGTGCCGGTGCCGACGGCGGTGACGTGCGCGGCGAGCTCGGCCTCGCTGGGCAGCTCGCCGCCGGCCGCGAGTGCGTCGGTCACCAGCCGCACGCCCTCGGTGAGCATCACGTCGGTGATCCTGGCGGCCTCGGCGTGCAGCGCGATCTCGTCGGGATCCTTGACGTAGCGGCAGACCGTGACCAGGTCGGTGGGCACCAGCTCCACATCGGACAGTGCGGACGCGGCGGCGGTGAACCGCTGGTGGCTGATCGCCGTGGTGTGCCCGGCGCGCCGCCGACCCGGCCCGAGCGCGCCGGCGAGCGCGGCGAACGGCGGCAGCACGCCCGGGTACTCCGGGTAGGACACCAGCTCCGCCGCCGCCCGCTGCGACTCGGCGTGCTCGCGTTCCAGCTCCGGCAGCAGCAGCACGCACCGGCCGTCGGTGTCCAACCAGACCGCGACCGGCCGCTCGCACGGGTGGTGGAAGAACCCGGTCAGGTACGCGACGTCCTCCGGGTCGTCGGTGAGCACCGCGTCCAGGCCGGACTCGGCGGCCCGGGCGCGCACCCGGTCCTGGGTGGACCGGAAGAAGTCCTGGCCGAGGCGTTGCGAGAAGCTCATCTCATCCCTTGTCGCGTCGGGGGTTGCGGGCGTCGTTGTAGGCGGTGGAGACCATCGTCGCGGCGAGCACCAGCAGGAAGATCGCCAGCGACGGGAACAGCGGCAGCCACCACGCGGTGCCCATCGCGCCCGCCTGCTGGGCCTCGTACAGGATCCGCCCCCACGACCAGGTGTTCGGGTCGCCCAGGCCGAGGAACGCCAGCCCGGCCGCGGACAGCACCGCGCGGGACGCGGTGAGCACCACCGACACCAGGATCAGCGGCAGCACCGCCGGCACCACGTGCCGGGCGATGATCCAGACCGGGCTGCTGGTCATCAGCCGGGCGGCGTCCACGTAGGGCATCCGGACCACCGCGAGCGCCTGCGAGCGCACCACCCGGGTGACCTCCGGCCAGGAGAACGCCGCGATCACCAGGATGATCGTCATCGTGCTCGGCCCGACGAGCGCGGCGACCAGGATCATCAGCGGCAGGATCGGCAGCGACAGCGTCAGGTCGACGACCACGCCGATCACCGTGTCGAGCCGCCGGAAGTACGCGCCGACCACCGCGAGCAGCGTGCCGACGACGATCGCGATCAGCGACGCGGCGGCGGCGGTCAGCAGGCTCTGCTGCGCGCCGTAGACGACCTCGGCGTAGACGTCGAGCCCGAGGCTGTCGGTGCCGAACCAGTGCTCGCCCGACGGCGGCGCGAGGACCTGCTCGCCGTAGCCGGACGGGTAGTCGGCCAGCAGCGGCGCGGCGACCGCGACGAACACGAGCACCACGAGCACGCCGAGCGCGACCATGCCGAGCGGCTCGCGCCGGAACCGCCGCCAGGTGCCGCGCTTCGCCTTCGGCGGCACGTCCTCGGTGGACACCTGTGGTTGCTGCACCATGGTCATGAGGCCGCCTTCACACGCGGGTCGAGCACGCCGTAGACGATGTCGGTGATCATGTTGGCCACCACGACGGTCGCGGCCAGCAGCAGGAACGCGCCCTGGAGCACGGGGAAGTCCAGCCGCGTCACGGCCTCGTAGATGCCCCGCCCGATGCCCGGGTAGGCGTAGACGGTCTCGATCAGCACGGCTCCCCCGACCACGAAGCCGAGCTGGAGCCCGACCAGCGTGGTGGTGGGCAGCAGCGCGTTGCGCAGCGCGTGCTTCCACAGCACCCGCCGGTCGGGCAGGCCGTTCGCGCGGGCGAGGACCACGTAGTCCTCGCCGAGCGAGTCGATCAGCGTGGAGCGCATGGTGAGCACATACGCGCCGAGCTGGGCGAGCACCAGCGACAGGCACGGCAGCACGAGGTGCGCGAGCACGCTCAGGTACCACTCGCCGCCGTAGGTGCCGTCGGTGTAGGCGCCGCCGATCGGGAACCAGCCCAGCCGCAGGCCGAGCACG
>DATABL010000350.1:0-8912 GCA_036259595.1 Actinophytocola sp. | reverse complement strand
CGCCTTCGCCACTCCCCAGGCGAAGGCGGCCTTCTTCGTTTTCGTGTGTCCGGTTGGTGACGGGAGCGGGACCGGTCCCGGCGTGAGGCCGCAGACTGGGTGGAACAACCTCGTCGACCGAAGGATCGCGATGTATCCGGTGTTCGATCCACCGACCGTCGAACTTCGCCTGCCCCGCAAACGTGACCCGTTCGCGGTGGCGCTCGCCAACGCGTCCCTGCTCGGGATCGGGTACCTGCTGCTCGGGCGGCGGGTGCTCGCCGCCCTCTGCGCGGGGGCCTCGATCACGCTCGTCGTCATCCTCGGCACCACCGAGCGGGCCGGGTGGCTGCAGTTCGTGCTGTTCGCCTGGTGGGTGGCGGTGATCCTGCACGGGCTGGTCCTCGCGGTCCGCCGGCCGGGGAATGCGACCGACGTCCGCGCGCACCGGGTCGTCGCGGTCGCGGTCGCGGTGCCCGTGGTGGCGACGTTCGTACTGGTCCGGGTGGACGTCAACGGGATGGCCGACGACGCCGACACCGCTCACCGGGTCGGGGAGTGCGACACCGTCTTGTCCATCGTGGACGGGGTCGGGTTCTGGCAGCGGGTGGGCGACGCGCCGGTGGCCGACGGGCTGCTCGACAGCGCCGCCGCCTGCCGGGTCGTGCGGCGGGCCCGAGAGGAGGCCCGGACCGACCGGGAGGCGGCGGCCGCCACCATCGCCGACTACGAGGAGCTGCCGGCCGCCCGCTGGGACGGCGCGCACCAGTACCGGGCCGACCTGCTGCTCGACCAGGCCGCCGACGACCTGGACGAGGGGCTGCGCCGGGACCTGGTCGCCCTGGAGAACGGGTTCGACCTCCTCGCCACGGTGCGCGGCGAGTTCCCCGACCGGCGCGGCGACGTCACCGACACCCTCGACGACTTCCTCGGCCGGCTCGCCGACAACGACGCCTGCCACACGGCCGAGATCGTCGACTGGCTCGCCGAGCAGAAGACCCCGACCGCCGAGCTGGACCGCGCCGCCGAGGCCGTCCCGCGGGTCGCGCCGACCGCACTCGTCGCGTGCGCGGACTACCTGCTGGCGAACAAGAACCCGTCCGGCGCCCGCACCCGCTACCAGCAGCTCGCCAAGCAGTACCCGTCGAACCCGCTGGCACCACGGGCCAAGCGCGGCATCACCAAGGCCACCCACGCCATCCAGCTCGCCGAGTTGATCCGGCGGCTGCGGTCCACCCCCAACGAGCAGCCGCGCTACTGCAAGAACCCGACGCCCTACGGCGCGGCCAAGCCCTACCGCGGACCCGGGCCGCACCGCGCGCTCATCTACGGGCAGGACTTCCAGCGCGACAGCCTCCCGCGTGGCTGGCGGGCCACCGACCCGACCAACGCGGTGCTGATCATCTGCGCCGGGGAGAGCAAGCACGGCGACGCGGTCCAGACCTGCCCCTACACCGGGGGAATCGTGGCGGGCGGCTACACCGACGTCACGTTCCACAAGCGCAAGATCCCCGTGCGGGTCTTCGAGGTCCGCACCGGCCGCCTGGTCCGCGGCGGCGCCGTGCAGATCGGCGGCGCGAGTTGCCCGGCCACCATCCAGTACACCTACTACGGCGTCGACACCGGCCCGCCGTCCAACGACTACGTCAACTCGTCCACCTCGGACATCCGGGACGCCTACCGGCCGCTGATCCGTCCGTAGCTCACTCGTGGCTCACTCGTAGGCGATCGCGGCCAGCACATTGACCCTGGCCGCCCTGGTGGAGGGAGCCAGGGCGGCCACCAGGCCCGCCCCGACCGCCAGCCCGAGGAACACCGCGAGCGAGGCCCACGGCACCGCCAGCTCCGCCAGGCCCGCCACCGACACGAACGCCGCACCCGCCAGCCCGCCGAACGTCAGCCCGAGCAGCCCGCCGAACACCGACATCACCAGCGACTCCGCGACCACCATGTGCACCATGTGCGACCGCCGCATGCCGATCGCGCGCAGCAGGCCCAGCTCCCGTGTCCGTTCCAGAATGGACAGTGCCATCGTGTTGATGATGCCCAGGATCCCGATCACCACCGACAGGCCGAGCAGCACGTAGAGCATGATCTCCGCGAGGTCGACCCGGCTGGAGGCGTTCGCCGCGAGCTGGGTCTGGTCGGCGACCGTCACCTCCGGGTTGTCCGCCACCAGGTCCGACACCGCCGCCTTCACCGCGGCCACGTCCGCCCCCGGCGCCAGCTCGACGTAGCCGAGCGCGGGCAGCGCCGAGACGAACCGCTCCTGCGCGGCGGCGGGGGACAGCACCGGCCCGCGCAGCAGGAAGTTCGGTTCGTAGCTGTCCACGATCCGGTACTCCTGCCACCCGCCGCGCGGCGTGGACAGACGCACGGTCCCACCCACCGACAGGCCCTGCGCCGCCAGCGTCTCGGTGTCGACCACGACCTCGTCCCGGCCGAGCTCCGGCAGGCCGGGGTCCAGGCCGAGCACGGGCGCGAGCCGCGACAGGTCACCGGCGTTCGCCGGGCTCGGGCCCGGCTCGGCGCCGTCGATCCGAACCGTGTCGACGTACTGCGCGGTGGCCAGCGCCACGCCGTCCAGGTCCCTCGCCCGCTCGATCACCGACGGCTCGAAGGTCGGCATGACCCGGCCGTCCGCCGCGGTCGGCGGGCCGCCGGTCTGCCCGCCGGCCCGCGCGCTCACCCCGTCGCCGGAGATCACCAGGTCGGCGGTGAGGTCCGTGGCCACCACGGCCGACACGTCGCGGCGCAGCGACTCGGCCACCACGCCGACCCCGCCGACCAAGCCGAGCGTCACCACCAGGGTGGCCACCGTGATCGCCGTGCGCCGCGGGTTGCGGGCCGCGTTCAGCCGGCCCAGCTTGCCCGGGGTCGACCAGCTCAGCAGCCGCCCCACCGCCGGCAGCAGCACCCGGCTCGCCAGCGGGGTGAGCAGCGCCAGGCCGACCAGCGCCAGCACCACGCCGCCGCCGAGCGCCACCCACTCGAAGTCCCCGGCCCAGCCGGTCACCGCGGCCACGATCCCCGCCGTGCCGACCACCGCGGGCACCGCGCCGGCCACCGTGATCCCGGTCAGCGACCGCTGCTCGGCCGCCGACGCGCGCATCGCCGCCACCGGCGGGACCCGCGACGCCCGCACCGCCGGCACCAGCGCCGCGACCAGCGTCACCAGCACGCCGATCCCGAACGCCACGAGCAGATCGGGCATCGGCACGATCAGCCCGACCGGCAGCTGGGCACCGCTCTGCGCCTCCATCACCGACTTCAGCCCGGTCGACACCGCGATCCCGAGGCCGACCCCGACCGCGGACGCGACCACGCCGACCAGGACCGCCTCCACCAGCACCGAGCCGACGATCTGCCGCCGCCGCGCGCCCAGCGCCGCGACCAGCGCCAGCTCCCCGGTGCGCTGCGCGACCAGGATCGAGAACGTGTTGAGGATCAGGAAGATCCCGACCAGCAGCGACAGCCCGGAGAACGCGAGCAGCACGATCCGCACGATGTCCAGGAACGCCCGGCCGTCCGCCGCGGTCTGGGCGGCCAGCTCCTCGCCGGTGCGCACTAGGAAGCCGTCGCCGAGCACGCGCGCGACCTCGTCCCGCAGCGCTTCCGCCGACACGCCGTCGGCCGCCGTCAGCGTCACCGACGAGTACGCGTCGGCCCCGCCGAGCATCAGTCGCTGCGCCACCGGCTCGGTGAACGCCACCTCGGTGCTGCCGCCGAGCGTGCCGAGGCCGTTGCTGTACCCGTACACGCCGACGACGCGGAAGGTCTGCCGGGGCTCGAGGGTCAGCACGTCGATCGTGCCGCCGACCGCGAACCCGCCCAGCTCGGCCAGGCCGGCGTTGATCGCGACCTCGTCCGGCGCGGTCGGCCCGCGGCCCTCGCGCAGCCGCACCATGCCGGTCTCGCCGTCCCAGGCGACACCGAGCCGTGGCGGGCCCTGGATCGTGATCACCTTGCCGTCCGGCCCGATCGGCCGCGCGCCGTCCGCCGACACCTCGCCGGCGACCGACTCCGCGCCACGCACGTCGCGCAGCTCGGCCACGACCGACGCCGGCACCGGCGGCGCGAACGTGGTCGCGCCGCCGTTCGGCTCGGCCGAGACCGACACGTCCACATCGGACGTCGTGGTCTCGAAGATCGCCTCGAACCCGTCGCCGATCGTGGCCGTGGTGACCATCGCGGCCGACACCGCGGTCACCCCGAGCACCACCGCGAGCCCGGCCAGCGCCAGCCGCACCTTGCGGGCCAGCAGTCCCTTCAGCGTCGCCTTCAGCATCACGTGTCCAATGACTTCATCGTGTCGAGCACGGTGTCGGCGTCCGGGTCGCGCAGCTCGTGCACCAGCCGGCCGTCGAGCAGGAACACCACCCGGTCGGCGTACGCGGCGGCGCCCGCGTCGTGGGTGACCATCACGATCGTCTGGTGGAACTCCTCGACCGAGCGGCGCAGGAACCGCAGGATCTCGGTTCCGGAGCGGGAGTCCAGGTTGCCGGTCGGCTCGTCGGCGAAGATCACGTCCGGCTTGGGCAGCAGCGCCCGCGCGCACGCGACCCGCTGCTGCTGCCCGCCGGACAGCTCGCTCGGCCGGTGGGTCAGCCGGTCGGCCAGGCCGACGGCGTCGACGACCGTGTCGAACCACGCCCGGTCCGGCTTGCGGTTCGCGATCGCCAGCGGCAGCGTGATGTTCTCCTCCGCCGACAGCGTCGGCAGCAGGTTGAACTGCTGGAAGACGAACCCGACCCGGTTGCGCCGCAGGTCGGCGAGGCCCTTGTCGCCCAGCCCGGTCAGCCGGGTCTCGCCGATCCACACCTCGCCGGAGTCCACGGTGTCCAGTCCGGCGAGGCAGTGCATGAGCGTGGACTTGCCCGACCCGGACGGACCCATGATCGCGGTGAACTGTCCACGCTGGACGTCCACACTGATGTCGTCGAGCGCGGTCACCGCGGCCGCGCCGGTGCCGTAGGCCTTGGTCACGCCGTCCGCGCGGGCCGCCAGGCCGGTGATCGTCTCGGTCACGGTGCTCATCATGACTCCTGGGTCTGGGGGGAACGGGTGCGCCAGGGGATCCGGCCCCACGGCTTCGCCACCGACAGCACCGCGGCGAACAACGTCAGCGCCGCGATCACCGACAGCATGCCGACCACGCTGGGACCCGCACCGGTGGGGAGGGCGTCGGCGGCCGCCAGGTCCGAGACCTCGCGCACGGTGGCCTCGAGGGTGTACGTGCCGGCCACCAGCAACGCGCAGCCGATCGCGAGCTTCGCCGTCACCCAGTAGTACCGGAACAGGCCCCACCGGGTGCCGAGGCCCAGCACGAGCCCGCTGACGAACATGAGCACCGTGGCCGGCAGGAAGAACGTGTCGGCCAGCAGCACCGCCGCGTCGTGGGCGGTGCGCACGGTGCCGGGGTCGTCGGCGGTCAGGCCGATCGCCGTCAGCCCGAGCACGCACACCTCGATGCCGAGCCAGCCGACCGCGCTCACGATGTGCACGATCTGCCAGACCTTGCGCGGTACCCCGTGCAGGGGCTTGATACCCGGCCTGGTCGCCATGGTCGTACCCGTTCCGTTCCGCATCACCGTTCGACCCCCCAGGGTGGCGGTGCCCACTGACGAACCCCTCGACCGTGACCGCGCCGCAGGTACGCCGAGTGCAGGAAGAAGCTGCCCCACAGCAGCAGCATCGGCCCGGCCGGCCAGAAGAACGGCACGCCGGAGGCGACCCAGCGCACGATCAGCACCACCGACAGCACGGCGGCGACCGTCGCGTGCACGCGCAGCCGGTGCGGCATGCCGGCGAGCCGCCGGGCGGGGCCCGCCGGTCGCTCGACGGGGGCGTCGGGCAGGTCGGCCACGAACCGCTCCAACTCGTAGCGGTAGGTGGCCGCGTAGATCAGGTTCATGCGCTCCTCGGCCTCGGCGAGGGTCAGTCGGCCCTCGCCGGCGGCGTCACTCACCAGGGTGGCGACACGTTCCCGCTCGGCGTCCGAAGCGCGGACGGGGTAGTTCGACCGCTTCCGCTCGCTTGGCTCGTTCATGACTACCACTGTGCCCGCGAGCAGGGGTTTCGTCGTCGGACGGGCGACTGAACCCGCCCTACCCTGACCGGCGACGCGCGGTGGCCGTCCCTGCGCCCGGGGGCGTAGGCGTCCCGGTCAGGGTCGTGAACGGGTCGAGCCCGGAGGCAGGGACGGGCCGGGTTGTTCTACGGTCGTGACCATGACGACAGCGGGGCCGCGGCGTTCCTCGCGGGGGTTCGGCGGTTACCGGCTGCCCCCGTTCGCCATCGTCATCCCGATCGCGTTCATCCAGTTCATCGGCACCTACCCGGCCGCGTACCTGCAGGGCGAGAAGCACCTGGTGAACGGGCTGACGGTGTTGCTGGTGCTGGCCGGCCCGCCGTTCCTGCTGCTGCGCCGCTCCCACCCGCTGCTGACGCTGCTCGCCACGGTCGTGGTCACCGTGGTGTACCTGCTCCTGCACTTCCCGTTCGGCCCGGTGTTCCTCGCGCCGGTCATCGCCGCGTTCAACGCGGTGCTGCACGGGCCGAGGCTGGTCGCCTGGCTGTCGTGCGCCGCCGCGCTCGGCGTCGTGCTCACGGTGGCGGACCTGACCAAGGACACCTACGCCGCCGGCCTGGCCGAGATCGGCTTCGGCGTCGCGTGGCTCACCCTGATCCTGGTGTTCGCCGAGATCGTCAAGGTCCGGCACGAGCGCGCCGAGCAGGCAGCACAGGCGCTGGAGGAGCAGGGCCGCCGCCGGGCGAGCGAGGAACGGCTCAAGATCGCCCGCGAGGTGCACGACGTGCTCGCGCACCACGTGTCGCTGATCAACGTGCAGTCCGGGGTGGCGCTGCACCTGCTCGACGAGCAGCCGGAGCAGGCGCGGCAGGCGCTCTCGGCGATCAAGCAGTCGAGCAAGGAGGTGCTGGTCGAGCTGCGCACCATCCTGGGCGTGCTCAAGGACGTGGACGGGGACTCCGACGGGGCGCCGCGCCAGCCGGTCGCCAGCCTCGACCAGCTCGACCGGCTGCTGGAGCGGATGCGGGAGGCCGGGCTGCCGGTGACGCTCGAGGTGACCGGCACCCGCCGGCAGCTGCCGAGCGGGGTGGACGCGGCGGGCCTGCGGATCGTCCAGGAGTCGCTGACCAACACCTACCGGCACGCGGGGCCGACGCAGGCGACCGTGCGGTTGGGTTACCTGCCCGGCGAGCTGTCGGTCGAGGTGCTCGACAATGGGCGCGGCGGCGCGCACTCCATCTCGGCCGAGGGCTCGGGCAACGGCCTGACGGGGATGCGGCAGCGGGCCGAGGCGCTGGGCGGCACACTGTCGGCGGGGCCGCGGCCCGCCGGCGGGTTCCGGGTCGCCGCGACGCTGCCGACGGGCTCCACTGGTGGGATCGAGGACGAGTCATGATTCGAGTTGTGCTGGCCGACGACCAGGCGCTGGTCCGGGCCGGTTTCCGGGCGCTGCTGAACGCGCAGGCCGACCTCGAGGTGGTGGGCGAGGCCGTGGACGGCAACGAGGCGGTCGCCGCCGCGCGCGAGCACCGCCCCGACGTGATGCTGATGGACATCCGGATGCCCGGCCTCGACGGCCTGGAGGCGACCCGCCAGATCTCCTCGGACCCGGCGCTGTCCGAGGTGCACATCCTCATCCTGACCACGTTCGAGGAGGACGAGTACGTCTTCGAGGCGATCCGGGTCGGCGCGAGCGGCTTCCTGGTGAAGGACACCGAACCGGTCGAGCTGGTGCGGGCGGTCCGGGTGGTCGCGGAGGGCGATGCCCTGCTGTCGCCCGGGGTCACCCGCCGCCTCATCGGCGAGTTCGCCACCCGGGCGAAGAAGGCCCCGGAGCCGTCCACCCTGGGCGTGCTGACCGAACGCGAGCGCGAGGTGGTGGCGCTGGTCGGCGAGGGGCTGACCAACGACGAGATCGCCGCGCGCCTGGTGGTCAGCCCCGCGACGGCCAAGACCCACGTGAGCCGGGCCATGATCAAGCTCGCGGCGCGGGACCGCGCCCAGCTGGTGGTGCTCGCCTACGAGTCCGGTCTGGTCCGGCCCGGCTGGGCCGAGTAGGTACGTCCGCGGAGGTATTCGCGAAGCCTCCCTCGGCCTGAGGCGCTTGTCAGCGCGCGGTGCCAGGCTGATGCCGGCCACCGCCGTGGCCGGTGACGTCGAGGGAAGGAGTGCGATGACCGCCAACCAGGAGGCCCGTCGGGGGAATCTGGGACTGCTGACGGGTTCGTTGTTCGTCGTGCTGTGGTTCGCCGGAACGATCGTGCAGGGCAGCTCCGGAGCCGGTTTCCCGAGACCGACCGACGAGATGGCCAAGGTCGGCGGCATCATGCGTGCCGGGGCGTCGACGATGGAGACGACCGGGGGCCTGTTCATCCTGAGCGCGGTGGCGCTGTTGTGCTTCACCGCGATCCTGGCGGCCCGGCTGCGCCGCGACTCCCGTCCCGGCTGGCTGCCGGAGCTGGCGCTGGCCGGCGGGATCACCTCGGCGGTGGCGTTGCTGGCGGGTGCCGCCGCGACCGTCGCGACCGGCAGCACCGACCTGGCCACCGACGACGCGACCGCGACGCTGCTGTACCAGCTGTCGTTCTGGCTGGGTGGCCCGATCCACATCGCCGGCTTCGGCATGCTGATCCTGGCCGCCGCGTCGGGTCTGGCGCTGCCGAAGTGGCTGCGCGTCCCCGGTCTGGTGATCGGCGCGGCGGGCGCGCTCGCGGCCCTGTCGCCGCTCGCGTCCCAGTTGGTGCTGTTCACCCCGATCGGCCGCTTCCTGGGCTTCATCTGGCTGATCGTGGCCACCGCGGTCGTGGCGTTCCGCCGTCGGACGCCGGCCCCGGCGTCGGTCTCGAAGGAAACAGCGGAGGTCTGAGGTACCGCTCCACGACAGAGCCGGCCGTGCGGACCG
>DATABL010000349.1:0-2213 GCA_036259595.1 Actinophytocola sp. | reverse complement strand
GACGAGGACGGCCTGCTGGCCGCGGCCGTCGGGGTCGCCGGGCCCGACGACGCCACCGAGGCGGCCGTCCGCGTGCGGGGCGGCACGATCGTCGCGAGGGCCGCCGGCCGCGGGGCCGCGCACGCCGCGGCGGCCGGGGCTACCGACGACGCCGCGGCTGGTGGCCGAAGCGGATAGGGCGCACGTCCCAGGTCCGGACGGTCGGGTCGACCTGGCGCTGCTGGTCGGGGCGCGGGGGCGCCGGATCGATCACCGGGGCGGCCTCGCCGGCCTCGACCATGCGGCGGACCAGGCGCTCCCGCAGTGCCTCGGCGACCTTCTGGTGCGAGACCAGCCCGGCCAGGTTCGTCAGCTCGGCCGGGTCGCTGTCCAGGTCGTACAGCTCGTGCTCCACGTACCGGTCCGCCCCCGGCTCCACCCACGGGTCGACGTCGGGTGCCACCACGTAGTACTTCCACCGCGGCGTGCGGATGCCCCGGCCCACCTCGGACTCGCTCACCTGGATGAACGACTCTTCCGCCCGGTCGCCGCGGAGCAGGGAGCGGCCCTGCATCTCCTCGGGCACCGGGAGGCCGGCGGCGTCCAGCAGGGTGGGGGCGAGGTCCAGGGTGGACACCGGGGCGTCGACCCGGCCGCCGCCGTCGAAGCCGGGGCCGCAGAAGGCCAGCGGCACCCGGATCGAGCCGTCGTGGCAGGACCGCTTGTACTCGTCGTTGCGGGTGCGGAAGTGGCAGCCGTGGTCGGAGGTGTACGCCACGACCGTGTTGTCCGCGAGGTCCAGGCTGCGCAGCGCGTCGCGCAGCCGGCCGAGGCACTCGTCGAGCCGCTTCACCTGGCCGCAGTAGCCGGCGACGTGCTGGTGGGTCGGGTCGCCCGGCGCGCTCAGCGCCGCCACGTCGGTCGGCAGCCACCGGCCCGCGTACCGCTCCTGGTAGCCGTCCGGCGCCGGGTAGCTGTCCAGCTCGTTCTGGTGGTGCGGCTCCAGGTAGGACACGAACAGGAAGAACGGTTCGTCGTGGTGGTCGGCGACGAACCGGATGGCCGCGTCGGTGAGCGCGTCGCTCCGGTAGCCGGGCAGCGCGACCGGGTCCTCGTCCTCGTCGAACACCACCGTGCGGTAGGCGTCCGAGGTGAACTCCAGCAGGTTCGCCGCCGACCAGTGCCGGTACCCGCCGCGCTCGTCGGGCGGCACCGGGTCGGCACCGGCCAGGTGCCACTTGCCGATGTAGCCGGTGGTGTAGCCGGCGTCGGCGAAGTGGTGTGCCAGCGTCGGCTCGTCCGACGGGAGCGGGATGCCGTTGCGGAACACGCCGGTCGTCGTCGGGTAGCGGCCGGTCTGGATCGCCGCCCGCGCCGGCGCGCACACCGGCTGCGGGGTCACCGCGTGCGCGACGTGCGTGCCGGCCGTGGCCATCCGGTCGAAGTTGGGCGTGAGGCCCAGCGGGTTGCCGTGCACCCCGGTGGTGTCCCACCGCTGCTGGTCGGTGAAGAACACGATGACGTTCGGACGATCGGCGACGTTCGGACGGTCGGGCATGGTCCCCCTCTACTTCATGCCGGTGATGGCGATACCGCGGACGAAGAACCGTTGGCTGGCCAGGAACAGCAGCGCCGTCGGCAGGAACAGCAGCACCGCGCCCGCGGCGGTGAGGTTCCAGATGGTGAAGTACTCCTGGCTGAACAGCGTCAGCCCGACCGGGATCGTGCGCATCTCCTCGGTGGAGGTGGCGACCAGCGGCCAGAGGAACTCGTTCCACTGGAACACGAACGTGAACACGCCGAGCACCGCGAGCGCGGGCTTGACCTGCGGCAGCACGATCCGCCAGTAGATGCCGAACTCGCTCACCCCGTCGATCCGCGCGGCGTCGATCAGCTCGTCCGGCACGGGCTGGATGAACTGGCGCATCAGGAAGATCCCGAACGCGTCCATCAGGAACGGGGTGATCAACCCTTGGTACGTGTCCAGCCAACCCAGGTTCGACATCATCACGTACAGCGGGATCATCTTGACGAAGAACGGGATCGCCATCGTCGCGATCACCAACAGGAACAACGTGTTGCGGAACGGGAAGCGGAACTTCGCGAACACGTAGCCGACCAGCGGGTCGAACAGCAGGTGCGACACGGTGATCGCGCCGGCCACCACCAGGCTGTTGACGATGAAGTTCGCGAACGGCGCCCGCTCGAACAGCTCCAGGAAGTTGCCCCACATC
>DATABL010000348.1:0-3529 GCA_036259595.1 Actinophytocola sp. | reverse complement strand
CCCCGGAACCCCCGGGCGACTCGAACCCGAGC
Organism: Actinophytocola sp.; assembly: GCA_036259595.1. Classification (GTDB taxonomy): domain Bacteria; phylum Actinomycetota; class Actinomycetes; order Mycobacteriales; family Pseudonocardiaceae; genus Actinophytocola. Next base: position 3,497 of record DATABL010000348.1, on the reverse strand, counting down.
ACCCCGCCCGAGGACCCCGGCACGACGGAGCCCACGGAGCCGCCCTGCGACGACTCGTCTGAGGAGCCGACCCCGCCGGAGTCCACGGAACCAACCACGCCCCCGGACTCCGACTCGGACTCCCCGGCCCCGACGTCCCCCGAGCCCACGACCACCAACGCGGTGTCCGCAAGCTCCGCGACCCGGCGGTCAGCGTTCCGGATCCTGCCCACCGGCTCCAACTGACCACGCGCACCGTCCTCGCGCGCGCTCGCGCACACGTGGAGGGCAGCCCCCACCCGCTCCGGGGGCACCCCTCAAGGCCAGTCTATTGGCACTGGGGTCCGGAGCGGTGGGGGCAAGATCGACATGTGGACAACCGCGGCGGTTGTGGACAGGTGGCCGGTTCAGGCCGTCGTTCATCACCTGGCCGGTCGGGGTGTCCGGGCCGCCGAAGACCGCGGCGAAGCCGTCCGGTGCGCGAGCCACCGCCACCCGCGCCCCTCCGCCGCAGCAGCTCGGCCGTCGCCACGCCGATGCCCTTGCTGCCACCGGTGATCACGGCGACCTTGTCCTTCAGGTTGAGATCCATGTCCGAATCCGGGCGAAGCCCGCCCGTCGTGGCTGGCGGTACGCGGACATGTCGTTGAATGAACCCATGCCGAGGATTGCAGCGATCGACTGCGGGACGAACTCCATCCGCCTACTCGTCGCCGACGCCACCGTGCACGACGACGGCCGCACCTCCTTGCGCGACGTGCACCGCGAGATGCGCGTCGTCCGGCTCGGTGAGGGCGTGGACGCCACCGGACGCCTCGCCGACACCGCCCTGGCCCGCACCCGCGCCGCGCTCGTCGACTACGCCGCCGTCTGCCGCCGCAAGGGGGCCGAACGCGCCCGCATGGTCGCCACCTCCGCCACCCGCGACGCCGGCAACCGCGACGACTTCTTCGCCATGACCCGGGACGTGCTCGGCGTCGAGGCCGAGGTGATCTCCGGTGACGAGGAGGCCCGCCTGTCCTTCACCGGCGCGGTCGGCGACCTCGAACCCGACGACGGCCCGTTCGTCGTCACCGACATCGGCGGCGGGTCCACCGAGGTCGTCGCCGGCACCTGGGACGGTACCCGCGCGGAGGTCACCGGGGCGCTGTCGGTCGACATCGGCTGCGTGCGGATCACCGAGCGCTGCCTGCGCGGCGACCCGCCGACCGCCGACGAGATCGCCGAGGCCCGCGAGCTGGCGGAGTCCACCCTCCAGAAGGCGTTCGAGGCCGTGCCGCTCGCCGGCACACGCACCTGGGTCGGTGTCGCCGGCACGATCACCACGCTCTCCGCGGTCGCCCAGAACCTGCCCGCCTACGACTCCGAGCGCACCCACCTGTCCCGGCTCGGCGACGCCGACATCGTGCGGGTCACCGAGCGGCTGCTGGCCGCCAGCCACGACGAGCGCGCGGCCCTCGGCTGCGTCCACCCGGGACGGGTCGACGTGATCGGCGGCGGCGCGCTGATCACCCGGGTGCTGGCGGAGAAAATCTTGTCAGCGGCCGGTGTCACCGAACTTCTGGTAAGTGAACACGACATACTTGACGGTATTGCCTTGTCTCTCCTATGACGGTCGCACCGGGTCACCGGGTAGGTTCGCAGCGTCGACCTTTCACGGTATGTTCCTGATTGTGACTGGTTTGTGACGTGTACGGGGGTGGGAAGGGGCACGTCGCCCCGTTAACGTCCCCTCACATTCCGGGGGCGCTCGTGATCCCCGGTCGATTTGGCGGTGCGGCCGCCAAAGCGTGTAGGTGACTGGAGGAGAGAGCCAGATGCGTAGACCGCGCTGGAAGGCCGCGGTGGTCATGTCGTTCTCCGCCGCGCTCGTGCTCACGAGCTGTGGTGGCGGCGGCGAAGAAGACCAGAGCGGCGGCGGTGGCGACCCGGACAAGACGGCGAACGCCACGATCAGTGTCTTCGGCACCGAGCCGGAACGGCCGCTCGTCCCGGGTGACACCAGTGAGACCGGCGGCGGCAAGATCATCGACGCGCTGTTCACCGGCCTGGTGGACTACGACCCGGTCACCGGTGAGCCCGAGTTGGCCAACGCCGAGTCCTTCGAGCTGACCGCCCCCGACCAGTACACGGTGAAGCTGAAGGAAGGCTGGACCTTCCACGACGGCACGCCGGTACTCGCGAAGAACTATGTGGACGCCTGGAACTACACGGCGTACAGCCCCAACGGCCAGCAGCACGCCAGCTTCTTCGCCCAGATCGCGGGCTTCGACCAGGTCTTCACGGTCGACCCCGACGGTGACGGCCCGAAGAAGCCGCCGACCCCGCCGGCCGAGACGCTGTCCGGCCTGAAGGTCGTCGACGACTACACCTTCACCATCAACTTCACCAACCCGCACGCGGTGTTCAAGACGAAGACCGGCTACGCCGCGTTCATGCCGCTGCCGGACTCGTTCTTCGAGGACAAGGCGGCCTTCGAGAAGAACCCGATCGGCAACGGCGCGTGGAAGTACGTCTCCCGCGTGCCCGACCGCGAGCTCGTGGTCGAGCGGTACGAGGAGTACCAGGGCGACGACAAGCCGAAGATCGGCGGCGTGAAGTTCACGTTCACCGACTCCGACGCCGCGTACGTCGAGGTCAAGGGCAACCAGCTCGACTTCCTCGACACGCTGCCGCCGCAGGCGATCGCCGGCAACGTCTGGCAGGACGACCTGCCCGGCCGCGCCGACGTGGCCGACGTGCTCGCCATCCAGGTGATCGCGTTCCCGATGTACGACCCGAAGTACCAGAACGTGGACTTCCGGCACGCGATCTCCATGGCGATCGACCGGCAGGCCGTCATCGACGCCATCTTCGCGGGCAACCGCAAGCCGGCCACCGGCTACGGCGTGCCGAAGCTGCCCGGCTGGGAGCCCGGCGCCTGCGGTGAGTACTGCGAGTTCAAGCCGGACGAGGCCAAGGCGCTGTTCGAGAAGTCCGGCTGGACCGGTCCGATCGAGATCACCAGCAACTCCGACGGTGGTCACAAGGAGTGGGTCGAGGCGGTCTGCGGGCAGATCTCCAACACCCTCGGCGTGGACTGCACGTTCGTGCCGGTGCAGGAGTTCAGCCAGGTCCGCGAGGCGATCAACGCCCGCGAGATGGACCAGATCTACCGCGCCGGTTGGCTCGCCGACTACGCGCTGGTGGAGAACTTCCTCAACCCGCTGTACCGCACGGGTGGCTCGTCCAACGACAACGGCTACTCCAACCCCGAGGTGGACGCGAAGCTCGCCGCGGCGGACAGCGCGCCGACCGAGGAGGAGGCCTTCAAGCTGTACCACGAGGCCGAGCAGCTGATCGCCGAGGACATGCCGTCGGTTCCGCTGTGGAACACCCCGTCCGTCTACGGGTGGTCCGAGCGCCTGACCAACGTCCGGCTCACCCCGAAGCGGGAGCTCGACCTGGCGTACGTCGAGGTCAAGTAACACAATGACAGACCGGTGTCGGCCGGTCCGCCAGCTACGGCGGGCCGGCCG
>DATABL010000347.1:0-10214 GCA_036259595.1 Actinophytocola sp. | reverse complement strand
TGGGCGCGTTCGACAACCGGGTGCAGGACCAGGGCCAGCCACGACCCGGCGCGCCGCTGGTCCGGGTCACCGGCCTCGCCTTCTGGGGCGCGGTGGAGATCAAGCGCCGCAAGCGGAAGAAGAACAAGGAGATCGAGGAGTAGCTCAGCGCGCACTCCGGCGCAGCTTCCCGCGCGGCGCCCGCCGCGCGACCGGTCCGAGGTCGTCCACCACCTCGACCAGCACGGCGAGCCGGTCGAGGGCGTCCGACGCCGCGTCGACGCCGGCGGGGCATCTGGGCGAGCACGGTGGATGATCGACCTGTGGACAACCGGGTCGCCTGTGGACAACTCGGCCTGAGCGGGCGTTCCGACCTCGTCGGCGTCCTAGACTCGGGCGCATGGCATCACCTTCACCGGCGAGTACCGGGTTACCCCCCGAGCTCTCCGACGCGACCCGCGACGAGACCTCCCTGCGTCGCTTCCTGCACGGCCTGCCCGGCGTCGACCAGGTGGGCGTCGAGCAGCGCGCCGCGGGCCTCGCCACCCGGAGCATCAAGAAGGCCGCCAAGCTGTGGGCGATCGACACCGCCATCGGCATGGTCGACCTCACCACGCTCGAGGGCGCCGACACCGAGGGCAAGGTCCGCTCCCTGTGCGCCAAGGCCCGCCGGCCCGACCCCGACCGGCCCGACGTCCCGCCGGTCGCGGCGGTCTGCGTCTACCCGGACATGGTCGCGACCGCGGTCGAGGCGTTGCGCGGCAGCGACGTCGGCGTGGCCAGCGTCGCCACCGCGTTCCCCAGCGGGCGCTCCAGCGTGCCGGTGAAGATCGCCGACACCGAGCTGGCCGTCGCCGCCGGTGCGACCGAGGTCGACATGGTGATCGACCGCGGCGCGTTCCTGTCCGGGCGCTACGGGCGGGTCTTCGACGAGATCGTCACCATCAGGCACGCCTGCGGCGACGCGCACCTCAAGGTCATCCTCGAGACCGGTGAGCTCGCCACCTACGACAACGTGCGCCGCGCGTCCTGGCTCGCCATGCTGGCCGGTGCCGACTTCATCAAGACCTCCACCGGCAAGGTCTCCCCGGCCGCCACCCTGCCGGTCACGCACGTGATGCTGCAGGCCGTCCGCGACTGGCACACCGCCACCGGCACCCGCGTCGGGGTCAAGCCGGCCGGCGGCATCCGCGCCACCAAGGACGCCATCCGCTACCTGGTCGCCGTGCACGAGGTCGCCGGCGAGGAGTGGCTCACCGCGGAGAAGTTCCGCTTCGGCGCGTCCAGCCTGCTCAACGACCTGCTGATGCAGCGCCGCGCCCAGCTCGACGGCCACTACAGCGGCCCCGACTACGTAACGGTGGACTGACCATGTGGGAATACGCGCCCGCCCCCGAGTCGCGGGACATCGCCAACCTCAAGCCCAGCTACCGCATGTTCCTCGACGGCGAGTTCGTCGAGGGCGGCGGCGAGCCGCTCAAGACCGTCAACCCGGCCACCGAGGAGGTGCTGGCCGAGGTCTCCACCGCCGACAAGTCCGATGTGGACAAGGCGGTGAAGGCGGCCCGGCGCGCCTACGAGCGGGCCTGGGGCAAGATGCCGGGCGCCGAGCGGGCCAAGTACATCTTCCGGATCGCGCGGATGATCGCCGAGCGGTCCCGCGAGCTGGCCGTGCTGGAGAGCCTGGACAACGGCAAGCCGATCAAGGAGTCGCGCGACGTCGACGTGCCGACCGCCTCGGCGCACTTCTTCTACCACGCGGGCTGGGCCGACAAGCTCGGCTACGCGGGCCTGGGCCCGGACCCGCGGCCGCTGGGCGTCGCCGGCCAGGTCATCCCGTGGAACTTCCCGCTGCTGATGGCCGCGTGGAAGATCGCGCCCGCGCTGGCCTGCGGGAACACCGTGGTGCTCAAGCCGGCCGAGACCACCCCGCTGACCGCGCTGGTGCTGGCCGAGATCGTGCAGCAGGCCGACCTGCCGCCCGGCGTGGTCAACATCCTGCCCGGCGCCGGTGACGTCGGCGCGGAGCTGGTCGGCCACGCCGGCGTCGACAAGGTCGCGTTCACCGGCTCCACCGACGTCGGCAAGACCATCCAGCGCTCGGTCGCCGGCACGGGCAAGAAGCTGACCCTGGAGCTGGGCGGCAAGGCGGCCAACGTGGTGTTCGACGACGCCCCGCTCGACCAGGCCGTCGAGGGCATCGTCAACGGCATCTTCTTCAACCAGGGCCACGTGTGCTGCGCGGGCTCGCGGCTGCTGGTGCAGGAGTCGGTGGCCGACGAGCTGCTGGCGAAGCTGCACGCGCGGGTGTCGACCCTGCGCGTCGGCGACCCGCTGGACAAGAACACCGACGTCGGCGCGATCAACTCGCGCGAGCAGCTCGACCGGATCACCTCGCTCGTCGAGTCCGGCGAGGCCGAGGGCGCGCAGCGGTGGACGAGTCCGTGCCCGCTGCCGGAGAAGGGGTTCTTCTTCGCCCCCACGGTGTTCGCCGGGGTCAGCCAGGCCATGCGGATCGCCCGCGAGGAGATCTTCGGCCCGGTCCTGTCGGTGCTCACCTTCCGCACCCCGGACGAGGCCGTCGCCAAGGCCAACAACACCCCGTACGGCCTGTCCGCCGGGATCTGGACCGACAAGGGCTCCCGGATCCTGTGGATGGCCGACCGGCTGCGCGCCGGCGTGGTGTGGGCCAACACGTTCAACCGGTTCGACCCGACCGCGCCCTTCGGCGGCTACCAGGAGTCCGGCTTCGGCCGGGAGGGTGGCCGCGCGGGACTGGAGGCCTACCTCGATGTCTGATCGTCTGACCGTCGCCAAGACCTACAAGCTCTACGTCGGCGGCTCGTTCCCCCGGTCGGAGTCCGGCCGCTCCTACCCGGTGCGCGACAGCAAGGGCGGCTTCCTCGCCAACGCCGCGCTGGCCTCGCGCAAGGACGTGCGCGACGCGGTCGTCGCCGCGCGCAAGGCGTTCGGCGGCTGGTCCGGCGCGACCGCGTACAACCGCGGCCAGGTGCTGTACCGGGTGGCGGAGCTGCTGGAGGGCCGCCGCGACCAGTTCGTCGCCGAGGCCTCGGCCGGCGAGGGCGCCAACGGCAAGCGCGCGCAGGCGGCCGTCGACGCCGCGATCGACCGGTGGGTCTGGTACGCGGGCTGGGCCGACAAGATCGCCACGGTGCTCGGCGCGGCGAACCCGGTCGCCGGCCCGTACTTCTCGTTCTCGGTCCCCGAGCCCACAGGGGTGGTCGGCGTGCTGGCCCCGCAGTCGTCGTCGCTGCTGGGCCTGGTGAGCGTGGTGGCCCCGGTGATCGCGACCGGCAACACCGTGGTCGTGGTCGCGAGCCAGGACCGCCCGCTGCCGGCGATCACCCTGTCCGAGGTGCTGGCGACCTCCGACGTGCCCGGCGGCGTGGTCAACATCCTCACCGGCCGCACGGCGGAGCTGGCCCCGTGGCTCGCCTCGCACGCCGACGTGAACGCGCTCGACCTGACCGGCGCCCCCGAGTCGATGAGCGCCGAGCTGGAACGCTCCGCGGCCGGCACCGTCAAGCGCGTGCTGCGCGCCCGGCCCGCCGAGCCCGACTGGACGGCGAGCCCCGACATCTCGCGGCTGCGCGCGTTCCTGGAGACCAAGACCGTGTGGCACCCGAAAGGCACCTGATGTCGGCACCGCGATGTCCTAGCCTGGACGGGAGCCACTCGGTGCCGGCGCGCGTCAGAGCCGGTGAGGGAGGGAACTGATGACTCACGAGGACCCACTGCCACCACCGCCGGGCTACGACGCCGACGAGAGCGCGTTCCAGGCCTTCACCACCGGCTACCGCCCGCTGGCCGACGGCCTGCGCACCGACGGCCTGGCCGCCCACACCGGCCTGGACGGCAACGCCTTCTCCCGCGTCGGCGACGAGGTCGGGCTGGCCAACGCCATCCGCAACGCCACCCAACGCCAGGTCGACCGGATGAAGGGGCTCGCCACGAACACCGACTCGATGGCCGACGCGGTGTCCAACACCTGGACCAACTACGTCACCACCGAGGACGACCACATCCGCGCCATCCGCCGCGCCGGCGGTGAGCCGGCATGATCCCCCTCGCGCCAACCCCGACGTCAGCCCCTCTGCGTCAAGATCGAATCGCGCCCTCCCCAACCGCACCTAAGGGGAACGTGACGCAACCCGGCCACAAGTACGTGACCGAACAGAACCTTCCGTTCCCCCAAGTGACCAACACGCAGAAACCCGGGGAGGCGGAACAGTGACCGGTCCGATGGTGCAGACGCTCGTCGCGCCCGCCGCCGACGCACAGCGCCAGCTCGCCACCGACGACGGCGCCATCGACGGCGTCGACGCGGCGCACGGCAACGTCCAGACCGCCCTCTACACCTACGACACCGACGCCGGTGCCCGGAACCGCACGCTGCAGGAGGGCTGGACCGGTGGCTCGGCGAACCGGCAGGCCGCCGACGCCGCGACGATGTCGACCGAAGCACGCGACATCAGCACCTACAGCGCCGAGGTGCAGACCGCGGTGCGCGAGGCGGCCGGCATCCTCAAGGTCGGCCAGACCACCAACCAGCAGCTGATCGACGACTTCATGGACCGCGCCGCCCAGCTGCTGTCCGCGGCGGCCGCGCTGCGCCAGGCCGGCGACCACGCGGGCGCGCAGGCCAAGATCAGCGAGCTGATCCGTCTCGGCGGGCAGGTCTCCGGCGAGTCCAGCACGAACCTCGAGGCGGTGATGAACCAGCTGACCGGGGTCGTCACCCGCCTCGACGGCGCCGAGGGCGGCGGCACGTCCCCGTCCAGCGCGCCGGCGAGCAACCCGCCGGCCGCCTACAACACCGGCGGCGGCGGTGGGAGCGGCGGAGGCGGGGGCGGGGGCGACTACGGCGGCGGGGGCGGCGGTGGTGTGGTCACCAAGAAGCGCCTCCCGGTCGCGATCCCGCCGCAACCGGGCACCGGCGTCGCGGTCAACCTGCCCGACGGCAGCACGGTGATGGCCCCGAACGAGACGGCCGCGAAGGCCGTGCGGGCCGCGCTGAGCCAGCTCGGCGTGCCGTACGTGTGGGGCGGCACGTCCCCGGGCGTCGGCCTCGACTGCAGCGGCCTCACCCAGTACGCCTACGGCGAGGGCGGGCTGGAGATCCCCCGCACCTCACGCGAGCAGGACATCGGCGCCGAGGTCCCCTCCGCCGACCAGCTGCTGCCCGGCGACCTGGTGTGCTGGGAGGGCCACGTGGCCATGTACATCGGCAACGGCCAGATCGTCGAGGCCGGCGACCCGGTCCAGGTCGGCCCCCTGCGCACGACCAACGCCGGCATGCCGTTCGTCGGCTTCTACCGCCCGACGGGATGAGCGGCCTGGACTTCTTCGTGGACCTGGCCGTCACCGGCACGGTGCTGGGGCTCGACCACACCAGCGACCGGGCCGCGGTCCGCGCGGCGCTGGCCGACGGCGCGGACCTCGACGACACCTACGACGTGGACAGCTTCGGGATCGTCGAGTTCGGCTGGCACCGGGAGGCACACCGGACGGTGGCGGCCTACTACGGCGCGCAGGCCCACCGGCTGCGCCTGCGCCCCAGCTGGGTGGAACGGGTGCTGGTGGAGCACTACGGCGAGTTCCCCGACCGGGTCGACGTCGACGAACTGCGTACGGCCGCCGCCGAGCGCGGCTTTCCGCTCGAGGAGTGGCCGACGGCCAACGAGGGCTACGTCGAGTACCGCGCGCCGATCTCGCGGATCGGCGTCCTCGCGGTCGTCGACCCGGCGGAGGCCGGTGGCCTGCCGGCCGGCACGGTGATGAAGATGCTCGGCCCGACCCGGCGCTCGCCGATGACCGACTTTCCCGGCGGCCACCGGCACTTCCGCCCGCTGGCCGACCACCTGCTGGCGCTGCGCGAGGACGAGCGCGCGGCGTGGCTGACCGAACGGGAGCCGGCCGGGCCGCCGCGGGCCGACTGGTGGCGGAGCCTGTGCTTCGCGGTCCGCCCGTCCCACGACACCCATTCGGCGACCCACCCGGCGCGACGCCGCCTCGCCCTGGCCCTGCACGCCGCGGCGACCGAGCACGGTGTGCTGCCGGCAGACGAAGCCGTCCGCACGGAGATCGAGCTGCTGGCCGACGCTGCCGAGCACGGCGACCAGGACGGCGCGGCCGACATGGACCGGGCGGTTCGACGCTGGCTCGACACCACGCCGGCACCGCTCGCCGACGCGACCGACCAGGAGCTGCGGGTCTCCCGCCTGCTGCGCGACCGGATCCACGACGCGGAACGCGGCCTGCCCTGGGTCGTCGACCCGGCGCTGGCCGATGAGCTGCGGGCGTGGAGCGCGGTCAAGCCCCTGGTCCTGGGCGGACTTCGCCCGACCGGATGAGCGCGCGTGCCCGGATCGTCGGGCACACTTGGTGGAACCGGTATGGGGAGGGGTTCGTGGCAGAGATCGACATCGACCACGAGATGGCGGTGGTGGACCGCCGGGTGCGGCAGGCGAGTGACCGCGCCGCGGCCGAGGTAGCGCGCGTGAAGCGGATCAGCGGCCGGGCGACCTCACCGGACGGCACGATCAGCGCGGAGGTCGCCCCGGGCGGGCTGCTCACCGACCTCCAGCTGACCCCGGCCGCACTGCAGGTCGACATGGAGACCCTGGCCCGGCGGATCATGTCGGTCACCGAGCGGGCCACGCGCCTGGCCGGCGGGAACATGCACAAGGCGCTCGCACCCGTCGTCGGCGACCGGGACCTCGAGTCGCTGGGCTACGTCCCGGTGGACGACGAGGAGGCCGACACCGACCCCGACGCCGCCTTCGCCGATCCGCTCAAGCACGGCGGCACCGAGCGCGGAAGGCGCCGGCCGTGATCGACCGCGAGCCGCTCGACCGCAGCACGAAACAGATGATCGCCGACGGACGCGCCCGCCAGGACGCGTTGTCCCAAGTGGACACGATCCTCGGCACGGTCACCGGCACCGCCCACGACCGCAACGGAACCGTCGAGGTCACCGTCGACGGACGCGGCCGGCTCGTGCGCCTGCGGCTCGCCCCGGAGGCCGCCCGCTACGGCGCCGAGGGGCTCGGCCAGCTGATCGTCCGGGTCACCCGGGTCGCGATGGACGACGCCACCCAGTCCGGCTACAACAAGGTCGCGCTGCTGCTCGGCGACAACCTCACCCACGCGCTCGAACAGCTCTCCGGCCGCGCGGCCCCCGCCCGCCGCCGCGGTGACGGCGGGATCACCGCCGAGGAGTTCCAGGCGCGCCGCGACGAGCGCGTGCGGCGCGCCGCCGGGGAAACCGCCGGTGAGGAGACCTCCGACACCGGTTTCGAGCCGGATAACGAACTCGCGTCCTTCGACCCATCGTCGCTACGCTCCGACCGGTGATCCATCACGATGTCCGCACCACGTAGAGTGCCGACGTTCTGTGTGCCCATGGAATTGCGTGACCAGGAGGTCCAGCAATGTCTCAGGACATCGTCTCCATCGAGCTCGGCCTGCCCCAGGGCGACCTCGTCACGCTGTGGGCGCCGCGCTGGAGAGAAGACGGTGAGGAATGGGAGGCCTTCCTCGGCCACGAGGACGACCTCTACGCCTTCCCCGACGCCGCGCACCTCGCGGCGTTCGTCCGGACGGTCACCGAGCACGACCTGGCGGACCACCCCGCGTGGGACGTGGTGCCGGAGCTGTCGGTGCCCGAGCTGCTGCCCGACGACGAGCACAGCTACGACCTCGTCGGCGTGCCCGAGCTCGCCGCCGACGAGCCGGACACGTGGACGATCGGGGAACTGGCCGACATCATCTCGATCGTGCGGTCGCTCGCGGACGTGTGCGAGCTCGACGAGGTGCACGAGGTGTTGAACTCCGCGGCCGGGTTCGCCGTGCTCGAACAGGGCACGTTCCCGTTCAGTGGGCGCGAGGGCGAGAAGCTGTGGACCGACCTCGCGCAGACCATCTCCGAGCGGTGGGACGAGGTGCTCGACGCCATCGACGAGGTGGTGTACGTGCCCGAGGTCGACAAGGCGACGCTCGACGAGACCACCGACGAGCTGGCGGCGTACCAGGCGGAGTCCGAGGAGGCCGAGGACGCCCTGGCCACCGAGGACGCCGAGGACATCGACACCGAGGAGGCCGACACCGACGCCGACGCCGAGGAGTCCGAAAAGGACACCGAGGAGGAGGCAGCGGAGCCGGAGCCGGCCGGCTTCTGGGCCGAGGTCGGAATCGACCCGATCAAGATCGTCACGGTCGAGGCGGAGTACTACACGCTGCGCTGCTACCTGGACGACGAGCCGATCTTCCTGGGCAGCGACGGCAAGATCACGGTCGCGAAGTCCGCCAGGGCACTGGCGAAGTACCTCGCGACGGCGCAGGCCGAGGACAACGACCTCGCGGAGGTGTCGACCTGGGCGGAGGTCTCGACCAAGGCGACCGACGGCAGCCTGGAGATCGACGTCGAGACCGACAACACCTACGTGCTCAACGGGCTGGCCGAGGACCTCGGCGAGGGCCCGGACGCGGTCGACCCGGTCCAGCTGGACCTGGCGGTCGAGTTGCTGACCGACGCCGCGGACTGGGCGGACGACAAGCGGGTGACCGAGGCGCTGGCGCAGTCGGAGAGCCTGGGGTGGCTGGTGTCGTTCGTGCTGCGGCCCGACCCGACCCGGATGCGGCCCAGCCCGCCGTTCGACAAGGAGCAGCTGGCCTGGCAGCGGCTGGCCGAGTCGTTCGAGAACCGGCTGGAGCTCAAGCCCTAGCGGGCAGGCCGCGTGCCTGCCCGCCGGCCCGTCAGCTGCTCAGTGCCGCGTAACCCGGCTTGATGATGTCGTTGATGATGGCCAGGCGTTCGTCGAAGCCGATGAACGCCGACTTCATCGCGTTGATGGTGAACCACTGCAGGTCCGCCCAGCCGTAGCCGAACGCGTCCACCAGCGCCGCCATCTCGGTGGACGGGAGGCAGTTGGACATCAGGCGGTTGTCGGTGTTGACCGTGACGCGGAAGCGGAGCTTGGTCAGCAGGCCGATCGGGTGCTCGGCGATCGACGGGGCCGCGCCGGTCTGCACGTTGGACGACGGGCACATCTCCAGCGGGATGCGGCGGTCGCGCACGTAGCTCGCCAGACGTCCCAAGTGGATCGTGCCGTCCTCGTCGACCTTGATGTCGTCGACGATGCGCACGCCGTGGCCGAGACGCTCGGCGCCGCAGTGCTGGATCGCCTCCCAGATCGACGGCAGGCCGAACGCCTCGCCGGCGTGGATGGTGAAGTGGTGGTTCTGCTGGCGCAGGTACTCGAAGGCGTCCAGGTTCCGGGTGGGCGGGAAGCCCGCCTCCGGGCCGGCGATGTCGAAGCCGACCACCCCGGTGTCCCGGTGCCGCACGGCGAGCTCGGCGATCTCGAGCGACCGGGCGTTCTGGCGCATCGCGCACAGCAACGTGCCGATGCGGATCCGGCGACCGCGCTCCAGCGCCCGCCGCTCGCCCTGGCGGAAGCCTTCCTGCACGGCCTCGACGATCCGGTCGAGGTGCAGCCCGCGCTCGCTGAACAGCTCCGGGGCGTAGCGGACCTCCGCGTAGGCCACGCCGTCGTCGGCCAGGTCCTCGGCGCACTCGGCGGCCACCCGGACCAGCGCGTCCTCGGTCTGCATGACGCCGCAGGTGTGCGCGAACGTCTCCAGGTAGCGCACGAGCGAACCCGAGTCGGCGGCCTCCCGGAACCACGCGCCGAGCGCCGCGGTGTCGTCGGTGGGGAGATCGGGGTAGCCGGCGGCGTCCGCGAGTTCGATCACTGTGGAGGGGCGGAGACCACCGTCCAGGTGATCATGGAGTAGAACTTTGGGGGCGGCGCGGAGGGCCTCCGGGGTCACCGGAACGGGGTTCGACGTCGACATGGTGCAACGGTACTCAACGAGGGGTGTCATCCGATCGGGTAAGCACAGGACCACGTAAGGTCATCCCCCGCTGTGGCATTCGCGCTACGGCACTCCTCCGACCGGCCCAAATGATCGTCATTGGGCCTGCAACCGACTTACGGGTGGTGTATGGACGCGTTCTGGGAGTGGCTAGGCTCCCCCACGTCGGCCCTGCCCCTCCCCACGACGAAGGCCACCTCCGTGAACGAGAACAACAACTCGACGGTGTCGTTCGACCGGATGCGCAACATGCTGGTGCGCGCGGCCGAGATCCGTGAGAGCGAACAGCAGCAGATCTTCGACACGCTGGACGAGATCCACGCCAGGCTGTCCCC
>DATABL010000346.1:0-2465 GCA_036259595.1 Actinophytocola sp. | reverse complement strand
CCGCCCTTGCCCCGGCCACGGCCACGGCGGCCGCGGCGACGGCGCGGCCGCGAGTCGTCGCCGTCGTCGCCGTCGTCGGCCGAGTCGGTGGTGTCGGTGTCCGCGTCGGTCTCGTCCTCGTCGCGCGGCTCCGGCTTGCGGACCGGCGGGGCCGCGGGGGCCACCGGCGGTTCCGGCGGCAGGAACAGGGGCGACGCCGACGCGAACACCGGTGTCGGCGGCACCCGCCTCGCCGGCTCCTCGGGCGGCTCGGCGGCGGCCGGCTCGGAACTCGGCTCCGGGGTCGGCTCCGCGGGTGGCTCGGTCAGGCCGAACGACTCGGCGACCCGCAGCGCGGTCTCCCGGTCGATGCTCGACTGCACGCTGCGACCGTCGGCGCCGAGGTCGGTGACCGCGGTCAGCACCTCACGGCTGCTGCGGCCCAGCAGCTTGGCCAGCGCGTGGATCCGGATCCGCGCCGGCAGGTCCGCCAGCACGGCGGAGATGGATGCGGGGGTATCCCCGCCGGGGTTTCCGGCAGGTGTCGTCGTATCCGACATGTAGCTCCTTCGCCCCCGGGCGCGTTCGCGAGGCGTCGGCGCCTGGGCACCGTCGCTCTGCGGACGCGGCCGCACAGGGACCTCGTCGTTCGGCCTCACCGTGCTCCAACGGTGAGGCGATGGTCAGTTCCGCCGCGGGGCGGCGGGAATCCTCGCCTCTCGCCGTGGGGCCGCCGAGCGTGCTCGCCGACCGGTCACGGCAGGTCAGTCAACGACGTGCGTCGGGCCGGGCGAGCCCTGGGTCGAAGGCCCTGTCCTGGGCCAACGGGTCGGCCAGGTCTCCGCTGTCGTCGAGCCGGCCCTGGGCCATCCGGGTCGCCTTCGCGGGCACCGGCGGTTCCAGGTCAGCGACGACACGAAGCGCGCTCAACACGTCGTCCGGTCGAACGGCAGGAGTTGTCTGTCGCACGACCACTTCGAGTATCCCACACGTCACGCCCCCGGGGGGCGGGTCGGACCCGACTGTGGCGGAGACAATCGCCGCACGGGCGTCGATCGTGCGCATTCCGTGCTTGGTCAGCCGCTCGACCTCGACGACCGACTCGGCCAGCATCCTGGCCACCGCGTCACGCAATGTGTCCGACGCCACACCATCGAGCTCGATCCGCCAGCGGCTCGCCTCCACCCGGTCGGCGAGGCTGCCACCCTCGGCGACCACCGCCTCCAGCACGTCCAGCCCGGGCGGGGTGGCGGCGTCCAGCATGGTCACCAGGTCGGCCGGCTCGACGGCCGTGACCACCTGGATCTCGACGTACTCCGCCTCGCTGGCGACCCCGGTCGGCGCGGCGCCGATCCAGGAGATCTTCGGATGCGGGTTGAACCCCTGCGAGTACGCCATGGGCACGTGCGCCCGGCGCAGCGCGCGCTCGAACGCGCGGGCGATGTCGCGGTGTGAGGTGAACCGCAGCCGGCCGCGCTTGGCGTAGCGCAGCCGCAGCTTCCGCACCGCTGGGGCCGATGGGTTGGGGCGGTCCTGCCTGCTCAGCGTTACTCCTTCTGGTGGGTTCCGGCTACTCCGGTGGTGCTCACGCTCGGTTGGTGGCACGGTACCCCCAGGCCTAATCCGGCCGGTGAGCTTGTCTGGTCGCGATCGCTGTGGTTACCGTCCGGACATTGGACAGCCGGTGTCCCCGAGCCGGCCGCCCCAACCACTGGAGGTCCCCGTGCCTCTGCTGCGCCGACTTCCGGTGGCAGCGGTCAGCGCCGTGATGCTCGCGACGAACCTGGTCACGACCGGGGCGGTCGCGGCAGCGCAACCACCGGACCAGCCGCCGGCCTGTTCGGACTCCCGCCCCGCGCTGCGCTACCTGGTGCTGTTCGACGGCGGGACCGCCCGGCCCGCCGCGACCGCCGAGATCGACGCCGCGTGCGGCCGGCTGACCGGGTACTACCCCCAGATCGCGGTCGCGGTCGCCACCTCCACCGACCCCCGGTTCGACGACCGGATCGGCACCGAGCGGGCGTTCAGCGCGCAGCGGGTGGTCGAGTCGCAGCAGGGCCCCGAGCCCCGCACGGACGACGCCTCCACCCAGGCGCTCGTCACCGCGAAACCGGAGGCCGTGGCCACCGCCGACCGCACCGGCGACCAGTGGGACATGTCGCTCATCGGCGCGGACCGGGCGCGGCGGATCGAGCCCGGCAGCAGGGACGTCGTGGTCGGCGTGCTGGACTCCGGGGTCGACCCCAACCACCCGGACCTGCGGGCCGCGCTGGCGCCGTCGCTGTCCGCGGGCTGCCTGGCCGGGGTGGCCGACACGGCCCGCCAGGCCTGGGTGCCGACCGCGGCGCCGCACGGCACGCACGTCGCGGGCACGATCGCGGCGGCCGACGACGGGCGGGGCACCGCCGGCGTCGCACCGGGCGTGCGGGTCGCCTCGGTGAAGGTCGTCGACGACGACGGCTTCATCTTCCCCGAGTACGCGGTGT
>DATABL010000345.1:0-6034 GCA_036259595.1 Actinophytocola sp. | reverse complement strand
CCACCGCGTCGGCGGCCGGGTGCTCGCCGGCGCCAGTGACGAGTACGACGACCCCCGCCAGCGCCGTCACCAGCGCCGTCACCAGCGGCGCAGGTGTCCCGGTCGAGGTGCGCATCCCGGCGATCGGCGCGACCTCCTCGCTCATGCCGCTCGGGCTCAACCCCGACCGGACCGTCGAGGTGCCGCCGGTGGACGAGCCGATGCGGGCGGGCTGGTTCACCGGCGGCCCGGCACCGGGCGAGCCAGGGCCCGCCGTGCTCCTCGGGCACGTGAACGGCGGCGGGCGGCCGGGGATCTTCGCCCGGCTCGCCGAGCTCGAGCCCGGCGACGAGGTGCTGGTCCGGCGGACCGACGACACCGTCCGGTTCACCGTGCGCCGCGTCGACCAGGTGCCCAAGACCGAGTTCCCCGCCGACGCGGTCTACGGCGACACGCCCGGCCCGGAGCTACGCCTGATCACCTGCGGCGGCGCCTTCGACGAGGACGCCGGCAGCTACCGGGACAACGTCATCGTCTACGCGTTGCCGTCCTGACTCCCGGTCAGTCGACCCAGTCGAAGGTGCGGGTGACGGCCTTCTTCCACTGGGCGAAGGTCTTGTCGCGGTCGGCGTCGTCCATCGACGGGGTCCACTCCTTGTCCTTGGCCCAGTTGTTGCGGATGTCGTCCTCGCCGGCCCAGAAGCCGACCGCGAGGCCCGCCGCGTAGGCCGCGCCGAGCGCCGTGGTCTCCGCGACCACCGGGCGGATCACCGGCACGCCCAGGATGTCGGCCTGGAACTGCATCAGCAGCTCGTTGCCGACCATCCCGCCGTCGACCTTCAGCGACTTCAGCGGCACACCCGAGTCCGCGTTCATCGCGTCGATCACCTCGCGCGACTGGAACGCGGTCGCCTCCAGTACCGCCCGTGCCAGATGTCCCTTGTTCACGAACCGGGTCAGCCCGACGATCGCCCCGCGCGCGTCCGACCGCCAGTACGGCGCGAACAACCCGGAGAACGCCGGCACGAAGTAGCAGCCGCCGTTGTCCTCGACCGTCCGCGCGTGCTCCTCGATCTCCGGCGCGCTCGTGATCATCCCCAGGTTGTCCCGGATCCACTGCACCAGCGACCCGGTGACCGCGATCGACCCCTCCAGCGCGTACACCGTGTCCTGCGAGCCGATCTTGTAGCAGACCGTGGTGAGCAGCCCGTTCTCCGACGCCACCTGCTCGGTGCCGGTGTTGAGCAGCACGAAGTTGCCGGTGCCGTAGGTGTTCTTGGCCTCGCCGACCGACAGGCACGCCTGGCCGAACGTCGCCGCCTGCTGGTCGCCGAGGATGCCGGCGATCGGCACGCCGGCGAACGCGCCGCGCGCCCGGACCTTGCCGTACTCCTCCGACGACGACCGGATCTCCGGCAGCATCGACATGGGGATGCCCATGTCCGCCGCGATGTCGGCGTCCCAGGACAGAGTGGACAGATCCATCAGCAGCGTGCGGGAGGCGTTGGTCGGGTCGGTGACGTGCACCCCGCCGTCCGGCCCGCCGGTCATGTTCCACAGCAGCCAGGTGTCCATGTTGCCGAACAGCAGCTCGCCGGCCTCGGCCCGCTCCCGCGCACCGTCCACGTTGTCCAGGATCCAGCGAACCTTCGGCCCGGAGAAGTAGGTGGCCAGCGGCAGCCCGGTCTTCGCCTTGTACCGATCCTGCCCGCCGCCGAGCGCCGCCAGCTCGTCGCAGATCCGGTCGGTCCGGGTGTCCTGCCAGACGATGGCGTTGTACACCGGCTTGCCGGTCGCCTTCTCCCACACCACCGCGGTCTCGCGCTGGTTGGTGATGCCGATCGCGACCACGTCCGAGGCGTCCAGGTCCGCCTTCGCGAGCGCGCCCGCGGCGACCTTCCTGGTGTTGCCCCACACCTCCGCCGGGTCGTGTTCGACCCAACCGGCGCGGGGGAAGATCTGCTCGTGCTCCATCTGGTCGACCGCGACGACCTCGCCGGCGTGGCTGAAGATCATGCAGCGGGTGGACGTCGTGCCCTGGTCGATCGCGGCCACGTAGTTCGTCATGGATGTGCCTCTCTCTGCTGTCAGGACGTGGCGGGCAGGAGCTGGAAGACGAGCCCGGCGAGCACGGCCCCGATGATCGGGCCGACCACCGGCACCCAGGAGTAGTTCCACTCGGGGCTGCCCTTGCCCTTGATCGGCAGCAGGGCGTAGGCGATGCGTGGGCCGAGGTCGCGCGCGGGGTTGATGGCGTACCCGGTCGGGCCACCGAGCGAGGCGCCGATGCCGATGACCACGAACGCGACCGCCGCGTAGCCGAGCGCGGAGTTGCCGAACGTCGGCACGCCGTCGTCGCCCGGGGAGGCCGCCGGGCTCAGCAGGATCCAGAACACCAGCACGAACGTGCCGATGACCTCGGTGACCACGTTCCAGCCGTAGTTGGGCACGGTCGGGCCGGTGCAGAAGACCCCGCGGGTGTTCGCCGGCTCGTCGTGGGTGTCGAACTGCAGCTTGTAGGCAGCCCAGGCCAGCGTGGCACCGAGGATCGCGCCGACCAACTGGCCGAGGAAGTAGGCCGGCGCCGCGGCCCAGCCGAACGCGGACTCGCCGGTGGACAGCAGTCCGATGGTCACCGCGGGATTGATGTGCGCACCGGTCGGGTGCGCGATGCTCGCACCCGCGAACACCGCGAAACCCCAGCCAATGTTGATCAGCAGCCAGCCGCCGCCAAATCCGAGTGTCTTCTTGAGCACGACGTTGGCGACCACGCCGGCGCCGAGCAGAACCAGCGCGGCGGTACCGAGCATCTCCCAGATGAAGATCTCGCCGAAAGACAGATCCACGACCACTCCTTCGCACCGAAGTGGTAGGCGTCCAGTGGCCTGAGGGTGGGGCGCCGGTGCCTACCCTGAGCGGTTCCGGACGCTACGGGACACAAGGTCAACTTGTCCAGACGGCGAGTGGCGGTGTGAAACGGGCTAGTCGGACGTACGCCCGGTAGCGTGGACACCGTCCGGACGGGCAGTAGGCGAGGAGGGTCCGTGAACGACCGCAACACGCAGTCCACTTCGGACACCATCGGTGGCCGGCTCGGCACCGAGGAGCGCGAGCGAGCCTGGCAGCGGCTGGGCTCGGAGATGTTCGACCTGGTGGTGATCGGCGGCGGCGTGGTCGGCGCCGGCACCGCGCTGGACGCCGCGACCCGGGGGCTGCGGGTGGCGCTGGTCGAGTCGCGCGACCTCGCGTCCGGGACGTCGAGCCGGTCGAGCAAGCTGTTCCACGGCGGGCTGCGGTACCTGGAGCAGCTGGAGTTCGGGCTGGTGCGCGAGGCGCTGCGGGAGCGGGAGCTGATGCTCACCCGGATCGCGCCGCACCTGGTCAAGCCGGTGAGTTTCCTCTACCCGCTCACCCACCGGGTGTGGGAGCGCCCGTACACCGCGGCCGGCCTGTTCCTGTACGACTCGATGGGCGGCGCCCGGTCGGTGCCGGGGCAGAAGCACCTGTCCCGCGCGGGTGCCCTGCGCATGGTGCCGGCGCTCAAGCGGTCGGCGCTCATCGGCGGGATCCGGTACTACGACGCGCTGGCCGACGACGCGCGGCACACGATGACCGTCGCGCGCACCGCGGCGCACTACGGCGCGGTGATCCGGACCTCCACCCAGGTCGTCGGGTTCGTCCGCGAGGCCGACCGGGTGTCGGGCGTGCGGGTGCACGACGTGGAGAACGGCCGCGAGCAGGAGATCCAGGCCAACGCGGTGATCAACTGCACCGGCGTGTGGACCGACGAGCTGCAGCGGCTGTCCGGCTCGCGGGGCCGGTTCCGGGTGCGGGCGTCGAAGGGCGTGCACATCGTGGTGCCGCGTGACCGGATCGTGTCGGAGTCGGGGCTGATCCTGCGCACGGAGAAGTCGGTGCTGTTCGTGATCCCGTGGCGCAACCACTGGATCGTCGGCACCACGGACACCGAGTGGAACCTGGACCTGGCCCACCCGGCGGCCACCAAGCACGACATCGACTACATCCTCGAGCACGTGAACGCGGTGCTGGCGACCCCGCTGACCCAGGACGACATCGAGGGCGTCTACGCGGGGCTGCGCCCGCTGCTGGCCGGCGAGAGCGAGGAGACCTCGAAGCTGTCCCGCGAGCACGCGGTGGCGCGGGTGGCGCCGGGCCTGGTCGCGATCGCCGGCGGCAAGTACACGACGTACCGGGTGATGGCGGCCGACGCGGTGGACGCGGCGTCGGCGGACCTGCCGGGGCGGCTGCAGTCGTCGATCACCGACAAGGTCCCGCTGCTGGGCGCGGACGGGTACCACGCGCTGGTGAATCAGGTGGACCAGTTGGGTGCGCGGCACGGGCTGCACCCGTACCGCGTGCGGCACCTGCTGGACCGGTACGGGTCGCTGGTGCACGAGGTGCTGGCGCTGGCGGAGGACCGGCCGGAGTGGCTGCGCCCGCTCGACGCCGCCCCGGACTACCTGGGCGTGGAGATCGTGTACGCGGCGAGCCACGAGGGCGCCCTGCACGTGGAGGACACGCTCGCGCGGCGAACCCGGATCTCGATCGAGTACCCGCACCGGGGGGTCGACTGCGCCGAGCAGGTGGCCGAGCTGATGGGCGAGGTGCTCGGCTGGGACGCCGACACCGTCCGCCGCGAGATCGACGTCTACACCGCCCGCGTCGCCGCCGAACGCGACTCCCAGACCGAACCCGACGACCACGCCGCCGACGCCCGCCGCTCCGCCGCCCCCGAAGCCCGCCCCGAACTCCTCGAACCCGAACCGGCCACCTGATCCCAACACCCCTGCGAGTTCCGCGTTCCGAACTCGCCATCTGATCCAACACCCCCTGCGAGTCCCCCGCTCCGAACCCGCCACCTGAGCGCCGTCAGCGCTGTTCGTCGTGGAGGGTGGTCAGGTGTTGGAGCAGGCGGCGGGGGTCGGCGGGGGAGATGGTGGTCCAGGGGTCGCCGTCGGGCTCGGCCTGGCGTAGTTGGAGGTAGCGGCCGTCGGCGGTGTCGAAGAAGCTGACCACGCGCGGCGCGCGGACGCGGCGGCCCCAGCGGTCCCGTACCGCGCTGCCGAACTGGCCCTGGTTGACCACGTCGCCGATCATCTCGGCCAGTTCGCGGGCGTCGGCCGGCCGCACACCCCGCTCCAGCAGTTCCGCCTCGAACCGCTCCCGCCCGGTCGCCGCCTCGGCCGCCGCCTCGAAGTCGGCCGTGCGCAGGGTCAGCGAACGGCCCGGGCCCCCGGGCGCCGGGGGCAGCACCGACAGCGCGAACCGGGGCAGGCCCGTCGCGTCGGCGTACCGCAACGTCAACGACGAACCGGACATCGTCGCCAGCACCGCCTCGTCGCCGGTGGCCGCCGCGAACACCCGCACCGGCGACCCGATCCACAGCCGCCCGTCGATCTCCCGGTCCGGCCGGCGCAGCAGCGACAGCAGGTGCGCGAGCCGCTGGTCCAGCTCCACCGGCCGGCCGAGCCCGCGCTCCGCCAGCGACGCCCACGCCGAGCGCACCAGCCTCGCCCGCTCCTCGTCGGTCCGCCCCGGCGACGGCACCCGCAGCACCAGCGGCATCGCGTCCAGCGCGCAGTGCTCCCAGAGCACGTCGAACTCGAGAGCCGAGATGGTCACCGGCTCGTCGGTGGTCTCGGCGAACAGACCGGTCATGCGGGCTTCATCGCGGGGTGTGGCCGTCTCCGATCACGGTGGGTGGGAGCTGGTGCTCCTCGCCGAGGATAGTCACCGACTCGGTCACCCCGTCGGGCTGCCGCAGATCCCACCGGCGGCGCGGGGCCTCGCCGACCACGGGCTCCTCGGTGTCACCGAACCACTGGCTCGACCCGATCGCCTCCACCCCGAACCGGCGCAGGGCCATTCGGTCCGCCTGGCCGACCGGTGCCCCGGTCGCCGGCGCCACCGGGGCTCCCGTGTGGTGCGCGGTCGCCGCTGCCTGGCTCGCCGCGGCCGCCTGCAGGTCGGGCGGCGGCAGCGCGCCGGCGCTCGCGCCGACCCGCGGCGGCGCCGAACCCGACGAGCCGCCCGG
>DATABL010000344.1:0-5216 GCA_036259595.1 Actinophytocola sp. | reverse complement strand
GAACGGCGGCTTGAGCCGCGGCTGGCCGCGGCGGCCCTCCAGCGAGTCGAGCAGCGCGGTCTCCTCGCCGCAGATGTACGCGCCGGCGCCGGCGTGCACGGTGATCTTCAGGTCGAAGCCCGAGTCGAGGATGTTGGTGCCCAGGTACCCGGCGGCCTCCGCCTCGCGCACGGCCGCGTTGAGCCGGCGGATGCAGTGCGGCACCTCGCCGCGCACGTAGATGAAGCAGTGGTGCGACCGCATCGCGTAGGCCGCGATGATGCAGCCCTCGATCAGCGAGTGCGGGTCCGCCATCATCAGCGGGATGTCCTTGCAGGTGCCCGGCTCACCCTCGTCGGCGTTGATCACCAGGTAGTGCGGCTTGTCCTCGTTGGGCGGCATGAACGACCACTTCACGCCGGCCGGGAAGCCGGCGCCGCCGCGGCCGCGCAGGCCGGAGTCCTTCACCAGCTGGACCAGCTGCTCGGGGGTGCCGGACAGGGCCTTGCGCAGCGCGCTGTAGCCCTCCAGCTGCTCGTAGGTCGACAGCCGCCACGAGTTCGGCGACAGCCACCGCTTGGTCAGCACCGGGGTCACCGGGTCCGGCCGGGTGGTTTCGGGTGCGGTCATTTCTTCTCGACCTCCGGGAGCTCCGGTGCCTTCTCCGGCATCGTCGGGGCGGTCCAGCCGCGGTCGGCGGCGAGCTGGGCGCCGCGCAGGGTCTCCACCGCGGCCGACGGACCATCCACATGGGACCGGTAGGTGGCCTCGTCCTCGGGGAAGAACCCGGCCAGCTGCAGCTCGACGTCCCGCAGGTTGGTCAGCGGGGCGCCGCGGGTCGGCGCGGGCTTCTCGCCTCGGCGCAGGGCGTCCACGAGCTCGACGGCCGACTCGGGCGTCTGGTTGTCGAAGTACTCGTAGTTGACCTGGAGCACCGGGCCGAGGTCGCAGGCCGCGAGGCACTCGGCGTGCTCGAGGGTGATCGAGCCCGGTTCGCCCGGGGTGCCCGAGGTGTCCTCGTGCTTGAGCGGCTGGCCGTCCTCGCCGAGGTGCTGCTGGAGGCGCTGGTAGATCGCGTCGCCGCCGAGCACCGCGCACAGGGTGTTGGTGCACACGCTCACCAGGTGCTCGCCGCACGGCTTGCGCTTGTACATCGTGTAGAAGGTGGCGACCGCGCTGACCTCGGCGTTGGACAGTCCCAGCTGCTCGGCGCAGAACTGGATGCCGGCCTGGCTGACGTGGCCCTCGACCGACTGCACCAGGTGCAGCATCGGCAGCAGTGCCGACCGCGACTCGGGGTAGCGGGCGATCTGCTCGGCGGCCCTGGCCACGACCTCCGGGCCGAACACCGACAGGTCCGGGGTGGTCTCGGTGACCAGCCGCTCGGTCTCCTCGGCGCTGACGGCCGACGCGGCGACCACGTCGACGTCCGGGCCGGCGGCGACGTGGGTGTCCCCCACGCCGATGTTCGAGCCGCCGTAGCTCTTGCCGGTGGTCAGCGGCTCGTTGGGCGGCTGGTTGAACTCGGTCACCGGTCAACTCCTCCCATCACCGGGTCGATCGACGCGATGGACGCGATGACGTCGGCGACCAGGCCGCCCTCGGACATCGCGGGCATGGCTTGCAGGTTCACGAAGCTTGGGTCCCGCACGTGGACCCGCAGCGGCCTGGTGCCGCCGTCGGAGACCATGTGGTAGCCGAGTTCGCCGCGCGGCGACTCGACCGGCGAGTACACCTGGCCGGCCGGGACCGTGAAGCCCTCGGTGACCAGCTTGAAGTGGTGGATCAGCGACTCCATCGACTGACCCATGATCTTGCGGACGTGCTCGAGGGAGTTGCCCATGCCGTCCGAGCCGATGGCCAGCTGCGCCGGCCACGCGACCTTGGCGTCCTCCACCATCACCGGGCCCGGCTCGACCTTCTTCAGGCACTGGTTGATGATCCGCAGGCTCTGGTGCATCTCCTCGACCCGCAGCAGGTAGCGGGCGTAGGAGTCGGCCGCGGTCGAGGTCGGCACCTCGAAGTTGTAGTCGTCGTAGCCGAGGTAGGGCTCGGTCTTGCGCAGGTCCCAGGCCAGCCCGGCGGAGCGCAGGATCGGCCCGGTGACGCCGAGCGCGAGGCACGCGTCGACCGGCAGGTAGCCGACGCCGATCAGCCGGTTCTTCCAGATCGGCTGGCCGGTGAGCAGCTTGTCGTACTCCGGCAGCCGCTTGTTCATCTCCTTGACGAACTCGGTGACCGCGTGCTCCCAGCCGTCCGGCATGTCCTGGGCGAGCCCGCCGGGCCGGATGAACGCGTGGTTCATCCGCAGGCCGGTCAGGAACTCCAGCAGGTGCAGCGCGACCTCGCGCTCGCGGAAGCCGGCGGTCATCGCGGTCAGCGCGCCGAGCTCCATGCCGCCGGTGGCCAGCGCCACCAGGTGCGAGGCGATTCGGTTGATCTCCATCAGCATGACGCGCAGCACCTGAGCGCGCGGCGGCGCGGTGATGCCGAGCAGCTTCTCCACGCCGAGGCAGTAGGCGGCCTCGTTGAACAGCGGGGACAGGTAGTCCATCCGGGTCACGAACGTGACGCCCTGGGTCCAGGTCCGGTACTCGGTGTTCTTCTCGATGCCGGTGTGCAGGTAGCCGATCACCGACCGGGCCTGCGTGACGGTCTCGCCCTCGAGTTCGAGCACCAGGCGCAGCACGCCGTGCGTGGACGGGTGCTGCGGACCCATGTTGATGACGATGCGCTCGTCGGAGATGGCGTCCTCGAGCGCGGAGTCCCAGTCGCCGCCGGTGACGTGGTAGATCCGGCCCTCGGTGGTGTCCCGCTGGACGGCGTAGGCGTCGTCCTCGCGACCGGTGTCGGTCTGGGTGCCGGTGGTGACGTCAGAGATGTTCTCGGTCATGAGTACGACCTCCGCTGGTCCGGTGGCGGGATCTCCGCGCCCTTGTACTCCACGGGGATGCCGCCGAGCGGGTAGTCCTTGCGCTGCGGGTGGCCGTCCCAGTCGTCCGGCATGAGGATCCTGGTGAGCGCCGGGTGGCCGTCGTAGATGACGCCGAACATGTCCCAGGTCTCGCGCTCGTGCCAGTCGGCGGTCGGGTACACCTCGACGACCGACGGGCAGTGCGGGTTGCCGCCCTCCTCGGGCGACCAGTCGATGGCCACCTCCAGCCGGATGCGGCGGCGGTAGGTCATCGAGGTGAGGTGGTAGACGGAGTGGATCCGCTGCGGGACGCCGACGCCGTAGTCCACACCGGACACCGAGGAGCACAGCTCGAAGCGCAGCCCCGCGTCGTCGCGCAGCAGCCGGCAGAGCGCGACCAGGTACTGGGGGTCGACGTAGTAGGTGATCTCCCCGTGGGCGACGGTCACCTGCTGGATCGACTCGGTCGGGATGCCCTGTTCGCGCATGGCGGCGAGCAGGGTGTCGGTGAACTCGTCGAACCAGCCGCCGTAGGGGCGCTCGGCCGGCGCGGCGACGTGCGCGGGCAGGCGCAGGCCGCCGAAGCCGGAGGTGTCGCCGGAGCCGGCGACGTTGAACATGCCGCGGCGTTCCTTGCCGGCGACCAGCGGCTCGCGCGGTGCGACCGGCGCCTGCGGCAGCGCGTCCTCGGTCTGCCGGCGCAGCTCGGTGTCCGCCGGGCGCTCGGCCGAGGACTGCGCCTCGCCGGGCGCGGGCGTGCCGGCGGGTGTGTCGCCGGCCGCCGCGGCCTCTTCCGGCTTGTTCTCGTCAGCCATGTCGTTCACTTCTTCGCGTACTTGACGGAGGACGGGATCATCGGGGTGCGGTCGCCGCGCTCGAGCTTCAGCGCGGCGCGCTTGGCGTTGATCGGCTCGTCCTGGATCTTCGCGTGCAGCTTGAGGATGGCGTCGAGCAGCATCTCCGGGCGGGGCGGGCAGCCGGGCAGGTACATGTCGACCGGCACGACGTGGTCGACGCCCTGCACGACGGCGTAGTTGTTGAACATGCCGCCGGAGGACGCGCAGACGCCCATGGCGAGCACCCACTTGGGCTCGGCCATCTGGTCGTAGATCTGGCGCAGCACCGGGGCCATCTTGTTGGTCACCCGGCCGGCGACGATCATCAGGTCGGCCTGCCGGGGGGTGGCGGCGAACCGCTCCATGCCGAACCGCGCGATGTCGTAGCGCGGTGCGCCGGTGGTCATCATCTCGATGGCGCAGCAGGCGAGGCCGAAGGTGGCCGGCCACATCGAGTTCTTGCGGCCCCAGTTCACCAGCTTCTCCAAGCTGGCCAGCAGGATTCCGTTGGGGAGTCGCTCTTCGAGACCCATGTCGATCCGCCTCCCGTCAGTTCCAGTCGAGGCCGCCGCGCCGCCAGACGTAGGCGTACGCGAAGCCGAGGGTCGCGATGAACAGGACGATCTCCACCAGCCCGAAGAAGCCGAGCGCGTCCGCGGAGACCGCGAACGGGTAGAGGAAGACCATCTCGATGTCGAAGAGGATGAACAGCATCGCGGTGAGGTAGTACGCCACCGGAACCCGCCCGCCGCCGACGATCGGCTGCGGCGAGGGCTCGATGCCGCACTCGTAGGCCTCGAGCTTGGCGCGGTTGTAGCGCCGAGGTCCGACCAGTGGTCCGAGCAACGCGGAGAACAGCGCGAACGCCGCCGCGAGCACGAAAAGCAGGAACAGTGGGAGGTAGCTCCCCAATCCCGCCGAGACGTTGTCACCCTGTGCTACAGATGTGCTGACAGCCGCGAGTCCTGACACCTTCGCCGTCCTTTCCCGCTCCTCAGTCGGGCACCCTATGGGGTGGTCGTCCCGCGACCGCTGGTTAGGCGGACCTAACCTGACCGGCCATGTTGCTTGTGAAAATCTTCACAAGCTCGGTTGTGAAGCGCTTCACAAAGATTGCGCGGCTTCAAGTGTAGGACGCGGGGTTTCGCGCCGTTCAGGCAGACTCCCCTACCGCGCGGGCAGTTCCCGCGGGCCGTGCGAGCCCGCCCGCTCCGGGGGCGAGGGCGGCGCGCGGACCAGCGAGTTCCCCAATGAGACCCGCCGCGGCGGCGGTCGCGAGCAGGAACCGGGCGAGTGGCGTTCCCCCGGCCGAGCGCGGTGGCGCGGGCCGATCGCGCCGGCCTCGGGGCTGGCCGGGTGACGGGGCTGGCCGGGTGGCGGGGCTGGCTGGCCGGGTGACGGGGCTGGCCGGGTGACGGGGCTGGCCGGCGGACAGGGCTGGCCTGGGGTGGGGGTGTCGCGGCACCTGACGGCGCCGCGGGCGGCGG
>DATABL010000343.1:0-2669 GCA_036259595.1 Actinophytocola sp. | reverse complement strand
AGGTGAGGAGCAGCCATGAACACTTCGCCGCGCCGGATCCGTCACCGCGTCTTCGCGGTCACGCGCACATGAGCGCCCGCCATGACTGCCCTGTCAATCCTGCCGCGGCAACGGATCATCGTGGCAGTGGACATCGAGGGATCCACGGATAGGACCAACTTCGCGCGGGCCCAGCTCCGCCATGACATGTACGACGTGCTCGAGGATGCGCTGGGGGCCAGCGGTGTCACCGAGGACCGCCGCGAGCCGCTGTTCGACCGCGGCGACGGCGCGCTGGCGCTGATCCACTCCACCGACGACGTGCCCATCACCCGACTGCTGGACACGTTCGCCCCAGTGCTCAACGAGCTGCTGGAATGCCACGCCCTGGCCCAGCCGGACCGCACGTTCCGCCTGCGGGCGGCGGTGCACACCGGCGTGGTCCACTTCGACCGACGCGGAACCTACGGCGAGGACATCGACATCACCGTCCGGCTGCTCGACGACCCGCAGCTCAAGCGCCGCCTGCGGCGTACCGCCGGGCCCCTGGTGCTGGTGGTGTCCGACCACATCTACCGTTCGGTGATCCGCCACGGCTACGACGGCATCGACGCGGACACGTTCGAGCCCCTCGTCCGCGTCGAGGTGGCGCGGCAGAACTACCTGGGCTGGGTACAGGTCCCCGCCGAGTCCCAGCCGGTCGGCGCGGTGTCCCGCATCGACCGGGTGTCCTAGCCGGTTCTCAGTCGTCCTGCTTGGCCGGCAGCCAGTGCATCGCGCCGCTGTCGTGGATGACGACGACCCGGCTGTCCTCGTCGACGGGGCCGATGACGACGAAGCCGGAGTTCGGGGTGACGCCGGCGTAGTCCAGGGCGATGTCCGGGCGCACGATGCCGCTGACGCCGCCGCCGACGACCGTGCCGGTCCCGTCGACGACGACCACGCACCGCACGGGGTCGGTGCCGTCGGCGGCCCAGCCGTGCAGGATGGGGACCGGTTTGCCGTCGAAGAACGGCGCCGGGTCGTCGGGTTCGGTCCACTCCACCTCGCCGGCGGCGTGGTCCGGGCGCTTGTTGCCCTCCGCCGGGAGCAGCGGCTCCATCGCGTCGAGGTCCAGGCTGGAGCCGAACTCGGGTCCGCCGCAGCCGAGGGTGAAGTCGTCGGTGAACGGGTAGTGGCCGAGCGCCCGCAGTCGCGGCACGAGTTCGCTCGCCAGCGGGTACCGGCGGTAGGCGTCGCTGAACCCGCCGCGGACGGCGACCGCCTCGACGTGGTGGATCTCGTTCGCCTTGCGCTCCTCGACCGCGTACGGCGCGCCGAGCGAGTAGCCCAGCATCCCGGCGACCAGCGCCACCCCGGCGACCCGGTACCCGGCCCGGTCCGCCCGTCGCTGCACGACGGCGCCCAACAGCACGATCGCGGGGATGGACAGCAGCACCGACGCCGAGGTGTAGCGGGCGGTGGTCATGCCGATCTCGCCGCCGTAGTCGACGCGCGCGGTCGAGATCATCGCGGTGAAGAGGAAGGCGTGCACGGCCAGCGCCCACCAGAACCACAGCCGCCGCTCGCGGGCGGCCGGGGTGGCGGCCAGGATCGCGTAGAGGCCCAGGATCGCCGCGCCGGCGAACGCCGCCATCCCGCCGCTGTCGGTCGCCCACAGCTTGCCGGCGATCGCGAGGAAGAAGTACAGCAGGCTGCCGATGTCCGTGGTCGGCGACGCGGCCATCGGCGCCGACGGCCGGTAGATCAGCCACACCGCGACGATCAGGCAGCCGACGGCCATCGGCACCAGGCGGCGCCACCAGGTCTCGCGCCGCAGCACGGCGAGCAGCGCCAGCACCGGCCACACCGCGAACGCGGTGCCGTAGGTCAGGCTCGCCACCACCGCCACGCTCCAGGCCGGCCACCACCGCCCCCGCGCCGCGAGCAGCAGGGCGACGACGACGAGCAGGTTGGCGGTCAGCCAGGCGGTGCCGCTCATCGCGCGGGTGAAGTTCCACAGCCCGTGCAGGCTGAACACCAGCGCCGACGCGCCGGCGAACAGACCGGCCCGCACGATCGGCGGCAGCGACCGGGGCAGCGCCATGCCCAACGCCGCCACCGTCCCCGCCGCCATCGCGACGACGAACACCCCGAGCGTGCGGTTGTCCCCCGCGAAGAGCTGGATGTTGATCCAGTAGATCAGCGAGGGCAGCCCGAGGAAGTGCTCGTTGGAGAAGTAGTTCCCCGCGTCGAACGGCTTGAAGGTGCCGTCCGGGTTGGTGATCCGGACGAGCTGGTACAGGTAGTCGATGTGCTGCAGCCGCCCGGACCCGGCCACCTCGAACAGCATGGCCACCACAGGCACCCCGGCGAGCGCCGCCACCAGCCGCGGCAACCAGGGCCCCTCCGCGAACCGCCGCGGCAACCCCGCCCGATCCGCCGGCGCGACGTCCTCCGGCCGCGGTTCCGACGGGGAATCCTGCGTCAACGCCACACTCGTCACGATCCGTACTGTGCCAAAACCGCCACTGACTAGGGTGACCGGGTGCGTGCTCTTGCCTACGGTCTGGTCGCGGTGGTCGGGTTTCTCCTGTTGGCGACCGTGGTGCGGACGATGGACGTGCTCGTCGGGCCGGTGGACGCGGTGCGGGGCGGGACCGCGACGGTGTCCTCCTGTGCCGAGTACGGGCCGGTCGGGCGGTGGGGGG
>DATABL010000342.1:0-3780 GCA_036259595.1 Actinophytocola sp. | reverse complement strand
GCGACGCGGGCCCCGCTTTCCAGCGGACCGGGGATCACCGACAGTTCGGTCGCGGCGAAGGCGGCTGTGGACAACTCGCGATCTCGAGCCCGGCCGCGCGGGGGCCCCCCGCTTTCCACTCTAGTGGCGGGCACCGACAGTTTCGGTGCGTGTGGCTGAGGGGTGGGGACAACCGGTCTCAGGCGACGAGTCGGCCGTTGGACAGGGCCAGTCGGGTGCCCTGGAAGCGGCGGCGCAACGCCCGGTCGTGCGAGACGATCACCAGTGCGCCCGGGAACGTGTCGATCGCCTCCTCCAGGTCCTCGATGAGCGCGGGCGACAGGTGGTTCGACGGCTCGTCGAGCAGGAGCAGGTCGGCCGGACCGGTCACCAGGCGTGCTAGGGCTAGTCGGCGGCGTTGGCCGGCGGACAGCGCGCCTACCGGGACTCGCAGGTCGGACGCGCGGAACAGGCCCAGCGACAGCAGGCGCTCCGCGTGGTCGTCCGGGTGACCGGCTCGGCCCTCGGCGAACGCTGCCAGCAGGGAGCGGTGCGGACGGTCCACCGGGATCTCCTGGGCGAGGTACCCCACCCGGCCCCGGCGGTCGACCACGCCCTGGTCCGGTTCGAGCACGCCGGCTAGGACCCGCAGGAACGTGGTCTTGCCCGCCCCGTTCGGGCCGTGTACGAGCAGCCGTTGCGCTCGGTTCACGACGAACTTCCCGATCGTGAGTCGTTCACCTACTTGGATGTCGCGCAGGGTGACTACGGCGTCGGGCTGGGCGCCGGTGTCGGCCAGGCGGGCGGTGAAGCGCAGTGGGGCCGGCGGGCGTGGCACCGCGTCCTCGTGCAGCCGGCGCAGGCGCTCCCGTGCGTTGCGGACCCGGCTCGACACCGAACTCTGCACCCGGCCGGCGTCCCGGTCGTAGGCGACCTTGTTGCGATCCTTCATCACCCGACCCGGAGCGACCCGGCGCGCGGTGGTCGCGGTGAACTCGGTCAGCTCCTCGACCTCCGCGCACCAGCGCTCGTACGCCAGTTCCCAGCGCCGGCGCGCCGCCGCCCTCGCCGACAGGTAACCGGCGTAGCCGTCGCCGTAGCGGGACAGCGTTCGGCGGTCGCTGTCGACCTCGACGATCGCGGTCGCCACACGTTCGAGAAACACTCGATCGTGGGAGACGGTGACGATCGTGCCGCGGTGTGCCCGCAGGTGGTCCTCGAGCCAGGTCAGGGCGGCGGTGTCGAGGTGGTTGGTCGGCTCGTCGAGCAGCATCACCTCGGGTGCCGCGGCGAGCAGGCAGGCCAGGCCGAGCCGGGCTCGCTCGCCGCCGGAGAGGCTGCCGAGCCGCCGCTCGCGGCCGATGCCGGCGAGGCCGAGCGCGTGCATGGCCTTGTCGACCCGGGCGTCGGCCTGGTAGCCGTCACGCAGTTCGAACCTGGTCAGCAGCTCGCCGTACTCCACGAGCGCCGAATCATCCAGTGTGGACTCCAGCGTGCGCATTCTCCGCTCCATGGCACGAAGATCCGCGAGCGCGTCGTCGATGGCGTCAGCCACTGTGGACGATGACGGCAGCTCGGGCGTCTGTCCGAGGTAGCCGACGCTCGATGCGGAGACCACCACCTCGCCGTCGTCGGGTCGCTCCCGCCCGGCGAGCAGCCGCAGCAGCGTGGACTTGCCGGCACCGTTCTCGCCGACGACGCCGACGCGCTCACCGGGCCGCACCGCGAGCGACACGCCGTCGAGCAGCAACCGCTCGCCGTAGGACTTGCGCACGTCGCGCAGGGTCAACTGAGTAGACAAGACAACCTCCAAGACAGGCCCGGGGAAACGAGTGGGGGACGTGTCTCAGAAGTCCATGTCGGTCGCTGCCTCCTAAAAGCTACTCAAGTTGCGTTAGAATGTTGCCATGCCCGCGACGCCGACGCAACCCGTTTCCGGCTCGACCCGCCCCGGCGGGCGCACCGCGCGCACCCGCGCGGCGGTCCGGGACGCGACACTGGCCGAACTCGCCGCGCACGGCTACCGCGGGCTGACCGTGGAGGGCGTCGCCGAGCGGTCCGGGGTGCACAAGACCACCGTCTACCGCAGGTGGGGCGGGGTGGACGGGCTGATCGTGGACGCCCTCGACCTCGCCACCGGCGACGACTGGCAACCGCGGGACACCGGCACGTTCGCGGGCGACTGCCGGGCACTGGCCGACGAGGTGCGGCACTCGTTCGCCGACCAGACCGAAGGCGCGGCGTCGACGGCGATCGTCGCGGCGTCGTTCCAGTCGACCCTGGCCGCCGACGCCCTACGGGAGTTCTACGCCGACCGGCACGCGCGCTCGGAGGCCGTGGTGACCCGGGCGGTCGCGCGCGGCGAACTGCCGGTGGGCACGGACGCGGGCGCGGTGGTGCGGGCGGTGGTGGCTCCGCTGTACCACCGGCTGTTCGTCACGCGGGAGCCGGTCGACGAGCGGGTGACCGAACGGGCCGCGACCGCCGCGGTGACCGCCGCACTCGCCGGCGTCTTCGAGAAGTGAGGGATACCGGGTCCGGATAGTCGCCGATGGATCAGCAACGGCGGCGTTCGGCACGGGTCCAAGTACGTCAAGTGCGGGTGGGTACCGGCGAACCGGTACCCACCCGCACATCTTCGACGTCAGCTGCAGCCGGAGGTGGAGCCGCAGCCCTCGCAGACGTAGCACGAGCCCGCCGGTCGCATCTTCGTGCCGCAGGTCATGCACAGGGGGGCGTCGGCGGCCTTGCCCAGGTGGAGCTCCAGCAGCTCGGTCGAGCTGTGGGCCTCGACGACCTCCGGCTCCGCCGCGGCCTCCACGGCCGGTCGGGTCGGGGTCGCGTCGACCGAGCTGCGCATGCCTTCGAGGTCCACCTCGGACGGGGTGCCGTAGTCGTTGTTGACCTGGGCGGACCGTTCGTCGGCGGTGAAGATGCCGAGTTGGGCGCGCTTCTCGTACGGCAGGTAGTCCAGGGCCAGCCGGCGGAACAGGTAGTCCAGGACACTCGTCGCGATGCGCACGTCCGGGTCGTCGGTCATGCCGGCCGGCTCGAAGCGGAGGTTCTGGAACTTCGAGACGTAGAACTCCAGCGGGATCCCGTACTGGAGGCCGACGGAGATCGACATCGAGAAGGCGTCCATCACGCCGGACAGCGTCGAACCCTGCTTGCCGAGCTTGACGAAGATCTCGCCCAGGCCGTCGTCCGGGTAGGAGCCGGCGTGCAGGTAGCCCTCCGCACCGCCGACGGTGAACGACACCGTCTGCGAGGGGCGCTTCTTCGGCAGGCGCTTGCGGACCGGGCGGTACTCGATCACCGTCTCCGGCTCGGCCGACGCCTTCGCGCCCTTGCCGGCCGACAGCGGCTGGCCGACCTTGCAGTTGTCGCGGTAGATCGCCAGTGCCTTGAGGCCCAGCTTCCAGCCCTCGAAGTAGATCCGCTCGACGTCCTCGACGGTCGCCGACTCCGGCATGTTCACCGTCTTGGAGATCGCGCCGGAGATGAACGGCTGCACCGCGGCCATCATCCGCACGTGTCCGGTGGGCGCGATCGAGCGCTCGCCCATCGCGCAGTCGAACACCTCGTAGTGCTCCCGGCGCAGCCCGGGCGCGTCGATGACGTGGCCGTGCTCGGCGATGTACTCGACGATCGCCTCGATCTGCTCGTCCTGGTAGCCCAGGGCCTTGAGCGCGCGCGGCACGGTCTGGTTGACGATCTGCATCGAGCCGCCGCCGACCAGCTTCTTGAACTTCACCAGCGCCAGGTCGGGCTCGATGCCGGTGGTGTCGCAGTCCATCATCA
>DATABL010000341.1:0-24256 GCA_036259595.1 Actinophytocola sp. | reverse complement strand
GGAGCGGCTCGACGCACTGGCCGAGGCGGTGGCCGGGTTGGACGCGGCGGAGGCTCGGGAGCGGGAGCAGCGGGCGGCACTGGCCGCGGCGGTCGCGGAGGCGGGCTTCGGCGACGCCCGGGCGGCGGTGGCGGCGGCGCGGCCGGACGCGACCGCGGCCCGGCTGGAGCGGGAGCTGGACGAGGCGCGGGCGCGCGAGGCCGGGGCGCGCCGGGAGCTGGCGTCGCTGTCCGATGTGGATCCCGAGCGGGAGGTGCCGCTGGGCGCCGCGGCGGAGGCGTTCGCGCGGGCCAGGGAGGCGTTCGAGCAGGCGGTGGTGACCGAGCGGGTGGCGCGGCGGGCCCGCACGGACGTCGCGGAGTTGGCGGGGCGGCTGCGAGCGGTGTGGGCGGAGCTCGCACCCGCGGAGGCCGAGCACGCGGAGTTGTCGGCACTCACCGATGTGGTGAACGGGCGGGGGCAGAACGCGCGGAAGATGTCACTGCGCGCCTACGTGCTGGCGGCGCGGCTGGAGGAGGTCGCGGTGGCGGCGACGGCGCGGCTGCGGCGGATGAGCGACGACCGGTTCTCGTTCGTGCACAGCGACGCGGCCGGGCCGCGGGGGACGCGGGGCGGGCTGGGGCTGGACGTGCTGGACGACTACTCGGGGCGGGTGCGGCCGGCGAAGACGCTGTCCGGTGGGGAGACGTTCCTGGCGTCGCTGGCGCTCGCGCTCGGGCTGGCCGACGTGGTGGCGGCCGAGACCGGCGGGGCGCTGCTGGACACGCTGTTCGTGGACGAGGGGTTCGGCATGCTCGACGCGGACACGCTGGACGAGGTGATGAACACACTGGACGAGCTGCGCGCCGGCGGGCGGGTGGTGGGGCTGGTGTCGCATGTGGAGGAACTGCGCCAGCGGATCCCGACGCGGCTGCGGGTGCGCAAGTCGCGGACGGGTTCTTCGGTGGAGCTGATTGCCTGAATCCGCTGGGCAGGGGCACAAAAGTCCGCGAAGGGTACCGTTCGCGCGCCCCTGGGATCGGTGCGGCCGAGTTGGCTGTTGGGGTGAGTTGGGCTGAGACGGTGGCCAGGCGTGTGGGAGAGGTCAGCCCTCGGGAGACGTACTGGCGGAGCAGGCCGTTCGTGAGCCTGCCTACCAAGCTGCACCGACGGGCTCGGGTGCGTGCTAGCTCGGGATCACCAGGTCGGCGGTGTCGCGGGTGGCGTTGATCAGCACGGCATTGCGTTCGTCGGAGCCGAGGGTGCGTTGGGTGGCTTCCTCGGGGCTTCGGCCGAAGGACTCGTGGCGGGCCTGTAGGCGGGCGCGGCGCTCCTCCTCGTCGGGGGACAGGAACCAGGACTCGGTCAGCAGGGGGCGGACGGCGTTCCACGGCGGGTCGGGCAGCAGCAGGTAGTTGCCTTCCGTCACCACCAGGCGGACCTCTGGCGGGACCGGGACCGCGCAGGCGATCGGCTCCTCCAGGTCCCGGCGGAACGCGGGGGCGTAGACGACCTCGCCGTCGGGGTGGGACCGCAGGCGCGACAGCAGGTGCACGTAGCCGGCCGCGTCGAAGGTGTCGGGGGCGCCCTTGCGCTCTGTCCGGCCCAGGCGGTCCAGCTCGACCTGGGCCAGGTGGAAGCCGTCCATTCCGATGTAGACCGACGACGGGCCCAACGCCGTGACCAGGTGTTCGGCCAGGGTGGACTTGCCGGCACCGGGGGCGCCGCAGATGCCGAGGATCGCCCTGTCGGCCGACATCAGGGACCGTGCGCGGGCGACCAGGTCCGCGACGTTCACGATGCCAGCCCGCGCATCGGGAGCACCCACGTCCGCGGGCCCTCGTGGGCCACCCGGATCGCCGCGGCCTCGTTGGCGTAGGCGATCAGGGACGGCAGGTCGGCCGCGCCGGGGACGCGGCCGAGGCGGGCGACGGCCAGTGCCGCGGCGCCGTGCCAGACGTCGCCGGCGCCCACGGTGTCGCGGGCGTCCGTCGCGCGGACGGGGACCTCGCCGTGTTCGTCCGAGGTGGACCAGCGCACCGGGTCGGGGCCGGCGGTGCGGATCACCACCGGGTTGGTCAGCTCCGCCGGGGACTCGAACGCCGCCGAGCAGGCGCAGACGTCGACCAGCGGCAGCAGTTCCGCCAGCACCGGCTTCCAACTGCCCGCGTCCAGGACCACCGGAACGCCCTGCGCACGAGCCGCCGACGCCGCCCGCAGCGCGAGCTCCGGGTGGTGGCCGTCGAGCAGCAGCGCGCCGGCGCCGGTGAGGTCGACCTCCGCCCCGGCCGTCACGCCCGCCGCGTTGTGCGACACCACCGTGCGCTCGCCGTCGGACTCGCGCACCGAGACCGCGCTCACCGCGGGCGGCGCCACCCGGTACGGGAGCACGTCGGTCACCGTCACGCCGCACGCGGTCAGGTCCTGGAACGCCAGGCGCGCCAACGGGTGCGAGCCGAGCACTGTGGACAGCCGGGACTCGCCGCCGAGCGCGGCGACCGCGACCGCGGCGTTCGCGGCCGGGCCGCCGGCGGCGAGGTCCACCGACGTGGACTGCACCTTCTGCCCGGGGGCGGGCAGCCGCTCGACCCGTTGGACCAGGTCGACCGTGCACAGGCCGACGGTGACGACAGGACGCATTCATACCTCCACGGCGAGGCGGTTTGCGGGGAAGTTATTGATCTCTGTACGGTTGCGCAACCGTTTGCGCAACCGCTTGCGGCCGTATCGATCCAGGAGTCCGTCGTGGTCACGATGAAGGACGTCGCCGCCCTGGCCGGCGTGTCCATCACCACGGTCTCGCACGTGGTCAACTCCACGCGCTCGGTCGCGCCGGAGACCAGGGCCAAGGTACTCGACGCGATCGAGCGGACCGGCTACACCGGTGACGCCATCGCCCGCTCCCTGGTCACCGGCGGCACCCGCTCCCTCGGCGTCGCGATCTCCCTGGCCGCCAACCCGTACTTCGCCGAGCTGATCCGCGCGATCGAGCACGAGACCACCCGGTCGGGGTACACGCTGGTGCTCGCCGACACCCACGACGAGCCCGACGCCGAGCAGGCCGCGGTGCGCACCCTGCGCTCCCGCCGGGTGGACGGGCTGATCCTCACCCCGTCGCCGCGCGCGACCGGCACCGTGCTCCCCGAACTGCGCCGGCTCGGCCTCCCGGTCGTGCTCCTCGACCGGCTGACGACCAGCCAGGACCTCGACCAGGTCGGCCCGGAGAACGTCTACGCCACCTCGGGCCTCGTCGGGCACCTCGCCGACCTCGGGCACCGGCGGATCGGGATGATCAGCGGCGCGCCGGGCCTGGCCACGACGTCCGAGCGGGTCCTCGGCTACCGGCTCGGGCTCGGCCGCGCCCGGCTCACCTGGGACGAGGAGCTCGTCGTGTCCGGCGGCACGGGGCTCGGCGGGCTGCTGGCCCTCGACGACCCGCCGACCGCGGTGATCGCGGGCAACAACGCGATGCTCACCGGCGTGCTGCACGAGTGCCGCCGGCGCGGGCTGAAGGTCGGGCGCGACCTCGCGGTCGTCGGGTACGACGAGGTCGAGTGGGCCGAGTTGCTCGACCCGCCGGTGACGACCGTCGCCCAGCCGGTCGAGGAGATGGGGCGCCTGGCCGTACGGCTCCTCCTCGACCGCATCGCCGACCCCGACCGGCCCCCGGTCACCAAGCGCCTCCCGACCACGTTCGTGCACCGCAACTCCTGTGGCTGCCCCTAGGACCCCGCTCGCCAGAGGTGCATGCCGGCGTACGAGCGCCACGGGCGCCAGGCGTTGCCGCGGGCGGCCAGGGCGTCGGGGTCGGACGGCAGGCCGAGCGCGGCGGCACCCTTGCGCAGCGCCAGGTCCGTCGACAGCAGCACGTCCGGCGCGCCCAGCACCCGCATCAGCACGTACCCCGCGGTCCACGGCCCGACGCCGGAGAACTCCCGCAGCGCCGCGGACAGCTCGTCGGGGTCCGCGCCGACGTGCACGTCCAGGTCCCCCGCCGCCAGCGCCGCGTTGACCCCCAGCACCGTCTCGATCCGCCGACGGGGCCCGCCCAGCACCGACGCGCCGCCGGCCGCGATCGACGACGGCGCCGGGAACAGCGTCGTCAGCGCGCCGTCCGGAGCGGGCAGGGGCTCCCCCAGCGCCGCGGCCAGCCCGCCCAGCGCCGTGCGTGCCGCCGCCACCGAGATCTGCTGGCCGACCAGCGCCCTGGTCACGATCTCCGCGCCGTCCACGCTGCCCGGCAGCCGCAGCCCCGGCGCCGCGGCCACCGACGCCGCCAGCGCGGGGTCCGCGCCCAGCACCTCGCCGACCGCGTTCGGGTCGGCGTCCAGGTCGAACAGCCGCCGCAGCCGGGACACCGCGCTGCCCAGGTCCCGCATGTCGGTCAGCCGCAGCGTGCACACCAGGTGCCCGTCGGCCGGCCGCACCCGCGCGGTCCCGCTGCCGTGCGCGAGCCGCAGCGTGCGCGCGTACTCGCCGTCCTCGACCGACTCCACCCCCGGCACCGCGCGCGCGGCGAGGAACGCGAGCATGCCGGCCGTGTCGTAGGGCTCCCGGTACGGCAGCCGCAGCGTCACCCGGCCCGCCGCCGGCGCCGCCGACCGGGACCGGCGCCGCGCCGCCACCCGCAGTCCGGACGGCGTGGTGGCGAACACCGCGCGGATCGTGTCGTTGAACTGCCGCACGCTGGCGAACCCTGCCGCGAACGCGACGTCGGCGAACCCCAGGTCGGTGGTCTCGATCAGCAACCGCGCCGAGTGCGCCCGGTGCGCGCGGGCCAGCGCCAGCGGGCCGGCGCCCAGCTCGGCGGCCAGCACCCGGCTCAGGTGCCGCTCGGAGTACCCGACGCGGCGCGCGAGCCCCGGCACGCCCTCCCGCTCCACCACCCCGTCGCTGATCAGCCGCATCGCCCGGCCCGCGAGGTCGGCGCGCAGGTTCCACTCGGGCGAGCCGGGCACCGAGTCCGGCAGGCAGCGCCGGCACGCCCGGAACCCGGCCTGCTGCGCGGCCGCCGCGGTCGGGAAGAACCGCATGTTCTGCCGCTTGGGGGTGATGGCCGGGCAGGACGGCCGGCAGTAGATCCCGGTGGTCCGGACGCCCACGATGAACTGGCCGTCGAACCGCACGTCCCGCGACGCCGACGCCCGGTATCCCTGCTCCTCGTCGATTCGCACGAGACCATGCTGCCCCCGCGCCCGAGCCGGAGCTAGCGGGAAACAGACATGACGGAGGGCCGCCCCCGAAGCCGGGAGCGGCCCTCCGTGCCGAGAACCTACGAGGTGACCGACTCGACGATCACGTCACCGGTGCCGACGAGCGCGTCCGCGTCCGTGCGGACCTGCACGTTGCCGTACAGCACCCGACCGGCGGCCGGGGTGACGCCCGGCGTGACCGTGCCCGTCACCGTCCACGACGAGTCGGCGGCGCGGTCCGCGTTGGCGTCGTCGATCTCGATCGAGCCGTAGGACGGGCTGGTGAACACGTCGACGTAGTCGTACGTGGTCTCCCCGGCCGGGACCGCGTAGCCGAACACCAGCACGACCCACTGGCCGGGCGTCGGGTTCGCGATCCTGACCTCCTCCTCGGAGTCGCCGTCCGCGGTGACGCCGGCCTGGACGCACGACCCGCTGGTGCAGTCGAACACGTACAGGTCGAGGTCCGCGCCGAGGTCGGCGGTGTTGCCGATCTTGGCCCGCAGCTCGGTCGCGCCCTCCTCCACGGTGACCGGGAACTGCTGCTCCGCGCCGTCGGCGATCGTCGGCGTGTCGATCAGCGCGCTGCCCAGCGGCGTGCCGGTCGCCCGGCCGGTGAACGGGCCGAACGCGTTGGTCAGCGTGTACTCCCGCTCGACCGGCTGGTCCAGCCGCGCGGAGGCGATGACGTCCGGGCTCGGCTCGACCGTCGCGCCGAGCACCGACGCGGTCAGCGTGTACGGCGCGAACGCCGCGTCCGAGGTCCGGCGGGCCTCCACCGCGATCTCCCACACGCCGGCCAGCGGGTTGGTGACCGTGCGGCTGGTCGGGTCACCCGCGTCGCAGGCGTTCGCCGGCGGCACCGGCGGGTTGTAGCAGTACGGCGTCCCGTTGTCCTCGATGCCGACGCCGTACGGGTGGAACCGCAGGAACCGGATCTGGCCCGCACCCTCGGCCTCGCCGCCGCCGGCCAGGTCGATCTTCAGCGCCGGGGTGTTGGCCGGCACGCGGACGAAGTAGCTCTCCGTCTCGTTGCGGCCGATCTCGCCGCCGTGGCGGATCTGGTAGCCGTTGGCCGCGGTGAAGTCCTCGGCCGCGACCACCGTGTTCAGCGTCTGGTACTCGATGCCGGTGCTCATCGGGCTGTCCAGGTTCATGATCGCCGAGTGCACGCCCGCCGAGCGCGGGTTGACGCTCACCCGGAACTTCACCGCGCTGTTCAGCGGCAGCGTGACCTGCTTGTCCGACCGGAACGTGCCGTCGTTGCCGACCCAGCGGACCTTGTAGGTCAGCGGGTGGGCCGGCCCGGAGGTCCGGGTGAGCGTGTAGTCGCGGGTGTAGCGGTCGCCGGCCTTGACGCCCTCGCGGTCGTAGATGCCGGTGCCGGTGTCCGGGGTGGTCAGGAAGTCGGACAGCACCGTGTTGACCTCGACCGACGAGGTGATGTCGACGGTGTCGATGTTGGCCTTCAGCGCGTTCCAGGCCTTCTTCGTGTTGATCAGGCCGTTGCCCTGCTCGAAGGCGCCGTAGCCGGGGATGAAGCGGGCGGTCGAGGTGAGGGCCTGGCGCAGCTGTGCCGGGCTGTGCTCGACGCCCCGCTGGATCGCGGCGCTGACCAGCAGCGCGGCGACACCGGCGGACTGCGGCGAGGCCATCGAGGTGCCGTTGAACATGCCGTAGCCCGGCGGCAGCTCGTAGGTGCCGCCGACCGGCGAGCCGGCCATGAACGTCGGGATCGGCGCGATCGCCGCACCGGGCGCGATCACGTTCGGCTTGAACCCGCCGTCCTCACGCGGGCCACGCGAGGAGAAGCCGTGCAGGTTGTCCTCCGCCTCGGCGTCCGAGCCGTAGTTGCGCTGCCACGTGGCCTTGGAGATGTAGGAGCCGACGCTGACGACCTTGCTGGCCGCCGACGGCGAGCCCAGGGTGTTGAGGCCGGGGCCGCTGTTGCCGGCGGAGATGAACATCTGCACGTCGTAGGTCTCGATGAGCTCGTTGTAGAGCAGCTCGCGGACCGTCTGGCCGTCGTTGATCAGGTCGAGGCCACCGATCGACATGTTGATCACGTCGACGTTCGCGTCCCGGGCGGCGTAGATCATGCCCTCGTCCAGGGCGTGCGCGGTGCAACCGGCGACGAACAGGCACGCGCGGACCGAGACCAGCTTCGCACCGGGGGCCGCCCCGGACATCGAGCCGCCGAACATCTCGTTCGCGGCGACGATGCCGGCCACGTGCGAGCCGTGGGCGCCGGAGACGATGCCGATGTTCACCGACTCGGTGCCGGGGCTCGTCTGGACGACGAACGGCATCTCCTCGGCGACCGGCGTGGCGGGGTTGTCCTCGCCGAAGGTGCCGATGTCCTTGCGGACCTTGTAGTCGGTCATGGCGGCTTCGTCGTCGAAGCTCTTGTTCTGGTTGGTGTCGACCCAGACGGTGTTGGTGGCCGGATCCCACAGCACGCCGAACGTGCCGATGCTGCCGTTCGGGTTGCCGTCGCGGTTGACGTCGTTGCCCAGCTCGCCGCCCAGGCGCGGGTCGCGCTCGTCGAACACGCCGTAGCGGTAGCCCTCGGGCTGGCCCGGCGCGGGGCTCGACATGTCGATCCACGTCGGGTCGTTGTCGTTGTTGACGCCGTCGGTGAAGCCGGGGTCGGTGCCGGTGACCCAGTCGACGATCTTGTCCTCGCCGGTGCTGGTGGTGTTCAGCGACGGGTGGGCGAGGTCGATGCCGGTGTCGACGATGCCGACGGTGACGCCGCGGCCGTCGAACTTCGGGTGCTGCTCGACGAACTGGGCGGCGCCGGTGTCGCCGGTGGGCATGTACGGGTTGACCCGGGGGGTGTCCGCGCCGGGCGGCGGCTGCGGCGACGGGTCGTCCATGCCGGCGGGACGCGGGTCGTCGAGCTCGATCACCCGGTCGACGTTGAGCGCGTCGACGCCGGGGAGCTTGACCATCTTGTCCACGGCGTCGATCGGCACCTCGGCCCGGATGTAGCCGAGTTCGTCGGCCCGGTACCGGATCTCCGCGCCGTGGGCGGTGAGCTCGTCGACGGTGCCCTTGTCGTCGGCCATCACCTGGATCTCGACGGTGCTCCTGCCCTCGCTGCGGGCCTCGGCGAGCATGTCGCGGTCCTGCTTGCCGAGCTCGGCGCCGACGTCGGGCGTCCTGGGTGGCGGGGCGGCCGGCGCGGCGGCCGCTGTCGTCGGCAGCGCGGCCAGCGAGACGCCGACCACGGCGGCGGTGAACGCCGCGGTGAGGCCGGTTCTGCCTCGCCCGCGCGAGTCACGATGGGTCATCCCACGTCCTTCGTACGGAGTCCAGAGGTGCTCACGGAGTGTTGTTGAGTAAGACCAGACTGACTAGGGCCCAAACGGGGTAATCCTGCTTTCCGTTCTGCAACAACGAGAACACTCCGTGTACTAAATCGCTCCATGTAGCCCTTCCGCTACGCACGATCGGGTAACGCATTGGTGCGCGCAGGTCGGCGGACCCGAGTCCGTAGACTCACGCGTCGTGAGTTTGACCCTCGGGATCGTCGGCCTGCCCAACGTCGGCAAGTCGACCCTATTCAACGCCCTGACCAGTAACGACGCACTCGCGGCGAACTACCCGTTCGCGACGATCGAACCCAACGTCGGGGTGGTTCCGCTGCCGGACCCGCGACTGTCCGTGCTCGCGCGGCTGTTCGAGAGTGCCCGTGTGGTCCCCGCCACGGTGTCCTTCGTGGATATCGCCGGGCTGGTGAAGGGTGCGTCCGAGGGTGCCGGGCTCGGCAACAAGTTCCTGGCGAACATCCGCGAGGCGGACGCGATCTGCCAGGTGATCCGCGTGTTCGACGATCCCGACGTGGTGCATGTGGACGGTGTCGTCGACCCGTCCAGCGACATCGAGACGGTCAACACCGAGCTGATCCTGGCCGACCTGCAGACCCTCGACCGCGCGCTGCCGCGACTGGAGAAGGAGGCCCGCACCCGCAAGGAGGCGCGGCCCGCGCTGGAGGCGGCCCAGTCGGCGAAGAACGTCCTCGACTCCGGCCGCACGCTGTTCACCGCCGGATCCGAAGTGGACACGGCGTTGCTGCGTGACCTGACCCTGCTGACCACGAAGCCGTTCCTGTACGTGTTCAACGCCGACGAGTCGGTGCTCTCCGACGCCGGGCGCCGGGCGGAGCTGACGGAGCTGGTCGCGCCGGCGGACGCGGTGTTCCTGGACGCCAAGGTGGAGGCGGAGCTGCTCGAGCTGGACGACGAGGCGTCGATGCGCGAGCTGCTGGAGTCGATCGGCCAGGAGGAGCCGGGCCTGCACTCGCTGGCGCGGGCCGGGTTCCACACGCTGGGCCTACAGACCTACCTGACCGCCGGCCCGAAGGAGTCCCGGGCGTGGACCATCCACAAGGGATGGACCGCCCCCCAGGCCGCCGGCGTCATCCACACCGACTTCGAGCGCGGCTTCATCAAGGCCGAGATCGTCTCCTACGACGACCTGGTCGAGGCCGGCTCGATGACCGCGGCCAAGGCGGCCGGCAAGGTCCGCATGGAGGGCAAGGACTACGTCATGTCCGACGGCGACGTGGTCGAGTTCCGCTTCAACGTCTGATCTTGCTACCAAAGTGGCAGCGTTACTGCATGGCGATGACCCTGCGCTTGACCGACGAGCAGGAACGGGCTCTCGCGATGCTCGCCGAGACCGTCTCGACCTGGATGCCCCGGGGGACGACGCATACGAACTCGTGATCGGGGTCTCCACGGGATCTGTCGGCTATCCCGAGGCGGCCGCGGGGCTTGCCGGTTGGGTAGCGCCGCTACGGCGCGAGTGACGGATCCTTGCTCGGGCGGGCCGGCACGACGTGCAGTTCGCCGCGGCGGGGGGTGCGGTGGGTGGCGGTGCCGGTGATCAGGCGCAGCTCGTAGCGGCGTTGGAGGTGTGCCACGCTGCCCCACACGCGGGCGCGCCACTCGACCGATCGCTCGGCGCTCATTCGGCTCTCCCCGGTGGCCCTGTCGGCTCGGCGTGCCGCCTTCTGGACACGCCGCCACCATTCCTACCGGACGGCACGACGAAATGAGAATCCACCGAACGGACGTACTCCGGAATTAGCAAATTGCGGTTTTCATCTGGCCATTCGGGCGGACTCGGGCGGGACGCGGTCCATCCCCGCGGCCACCAGCGCCGCCGCGCGGATCGCCTCGTGCAGCTGCCAGATCGACTGCGGGGGCAGATAGAAGCCCTCGCCCGGCGGCGGGAGCACGGCCACCCGCCCGTCGGACACCGTGACCACCAGGCTGCGCTGGCGGTCCAACCCGTCGACGACGGGGACGTCCCAGATCATTTGCGGCTCCACCGGGCCCACCTCCGATGCACTTTGCACGGGGGTCGCGTCGAAGGCCGTTCGCGTTACTACCGGATCAGTGAGCGGCCCGTCGGCGCCAGGTGCAGCTGCTCGGGCGGGCGGGCCAGGTGCTTGGTGAGCAGCGGCAGCAGGTCGTGGGTCCACCGGGTCGACCGGCCCAGCTGGTGGATGTGCTCCAGGTGTGCCTCCTGCTCGGGGAACGCCGCTATCCAGGCGAATACGTTCTCGCCGGTGCGCACGGGCAACCTCGGGAAATTGTTCTCCACGGGTTCGGTGCGCAGGCAGGCCACTGGATCCGCGCCGGTGTTCGCCAGCAGGGGGCGGACCTCCTGGAGAAAGAATTCGACGAAGTCGTCGGCGGCCGCGGGCAGGTGGTACAGGGTCACGGTGACCAGCGAACCCGGGGGCTCGGCGCCGACCGGCGGCCGTGCCG
Organism: Actinophytocola sp.; assembly: GCA_036259595.1. Lineage (GTDB taxonomy): Bacteria > Actinomycetota > Actinomycetes > Mycobacteriales > Pseudonocardiaceae > Actinophytocola. Next base: position 13,302 of record DATABL010000341.1, on the reverse strand, counting down.
GCGCGGACACCTCGACGCCGGAGTCGGGCGCGGCCGGGCGGAGCAGGAGCACGTCGTCGGAGTCGACCATGGTGGCGTTCGCGGCCTCGCGGTGCGCCGCCCACGCCGGGCCGCCGTAGAAGCCGGCGAGCGCGTCCGGGCGGGCGGCCAGGTCGGCGAAACCACGCAGCCACACGAACCGGTCGTCGTCGTCGAGGTCCCGGAACTGCCCGTACAGCCGGATCCCCCACTCCTCCTGGGTCTCGACGAACTCCCGGTCGAACAGCTCGATCAGCTCCTCGCGCCGACCGGGGTGCAGGGTGTACTGCCGGAGCTCGAGAACCTCGGACATCGCGGCGCCGCTCCTTCTGCGGGGTGAGACTCGGGCGAGCGACACCCTATTGGGGCACAGAACGCCCACAACTCAGCCCCGGGGGATCGCGACGCAGGGCGCCCGGCCGCACGTGTCGATCACCTCCCCGGTGGCGAGGAAGTGGGCAGCCTGCGCCCGCGCCGCCGGAGTGTTCCCGGGGTCGCCGTGCGGGTCCTGGCCGGCCGTCGGCGGGACGTTGTCCAGCGGCGGCGCCGGCGTGCCGCTGTCCCACACCACCAGCGCCGAGCCCCGGAACGGGAACCGCGGCACCGCGCGCAGACCCCACTGCGGCTCGACGGCCGGGTCGCGCCCCGGTGCCAGGGTCGGGCGGACCACACGCACGCCCAGGGTGCGCGCCTCGACCTCGGTCGCGACGTTCGCCACCTGGTGGTCACCGAACGCCATGTGCAGCAGGACCCGCTTGGCCGGCGTCCGGGGCAGCGGGTCGCGGGTGACGTGCCGGACGTAGCCGTTGCCCTCGCCGCGATCCCACAGCATCTGGATCAGCGCGAACGCGACCTGCTGGTCGAGCCGGTCCGGGTAGGCCCGGTCCATCACCGGCTGCAGCGCCACGAACGGCGACGCCCGGTTGAGCATCGTGGAGAAGTTGACCGCCGGCACGATCAGCACCGACCGGGTGAAGTCCTGCGCCAGCGCGGTCAGCGCGGTGCCCTGGATGCCACCGAGGCTCGCGCCCGCGTAGCCGAGGCCGGCCCGCACGTCGATCAGCGGGCGGCCGTCCGCCCGGAACTCCGGCAGCGCGGCCAGCCCGGACGGGTGGATCATCGCCCGGCCGAGGAACAGCGCGTTCAGGTACGCCTGCTGCATCCGGTCCGGCGTCGCCCCGAACAGCGACAGGTCGCCGAGCGTGGTGACCAGGAACGGCACGTCCTCGCTCGACATGCCGAGCCAGCTCGTCCCGCACGGCATCGAGTTGCTCTCGTTGGCCAGCGCGCCCAGCCCGTTCACCGCGGTGTGGTTGCCGAACAGGCCGTGCCCCCACAGCAGCGGCCGCGCCGGCCCCTCCGTCAGCGCGCTGCGCGGGATGTTGCACTGGAACGTCGCCCGGTACACCCCGTCCGGCTCGGGTCTGCCGTCCGGCCCGTACGCCAGCCGCGAACCGGGGCCGCCGGCGGCCGTGTCCAGGTACTTCGGCACCTCGACCGTGCCGACGACCTTGCGCGCGAACGCCGGGTCCTGCTCGGGCGTCGGGTTCTCCACGCTGGTCACGGTCACGGTCGGCGCCGCCCGGCCCAGCCCGGCGAACGCCTCGTCGCGCATGTGCAGCGCGCGGCCGGTCAGGCTCTTCGTGCTGGCCACGGTGAAGTCCCAGGCCAGGTGCAGGTCGTGCGGCCGGACGCCGGACAGCCACAGCTGGAGCAGCGCCGGCCGCAGCTGGAACCACCTGGCCCGCAGCGCCGGGTCGCGCGGCGGCAGCCAGCGCAGCATCCGCTCGAACGCCGGCCCGGCCGGGATCACCCGGCCCTCGGCGTCCCGCAGGTCCCGCAGGGCGACGATGTAGCGGTGGCCCTCGACGAGGTTCCGTGCCGGACGGATGATCAGCGCCTGCCGGTCCGGGCCGGTGGCGCGCGAGTCGAGCTCCACCCAGTACGGGTGCCGCCGGCCGGTGGTCGCGTCGAGCAGCACCACCGGGGCGTCGCGGCGCAGCGAGGAGCCGATGTCCGTGATGGGCGCCACTCCGGTCGCGACCAGATCGATGCCCGGCACCGCCGCGAGCAGCATGGACCCTGGGGAGAACCCGTCGTTGCGGTTCCACTCCGCCGGGTCGATGGGCACACCCGAGGCGTTGCGCGGCATCATCTCGGGGGCCAGACTCACCCGGCGACCGGTCGGCGTGGACCGGTCGGGCACCGTGAAGAAGTCGTTCGGGAACGGCAGCAGGCAGGCCGCCGGGTCGATCGGGTCACATGTCGGCCCCGGTCGTGGCGGCGCCGCGGCCGCGCTCGGCACGATGGCGACCGTCGGGACGACCATCGGGACGAGTGAGGCGACCAGCGCCACGAGGACGACAAGGACGGGTGACACCGACCGCTTCATGGCCGCTCCCAGCTGGACGACGGGTCACCGCCGAACGTGGCACGCGGCGACCCGGGCCGCTAGCGCTGAACGGGCGAAGAAGTCGAAGGAGCCTGCGTGACCGAACAGCTCGACCGGCTGCTCGACGAGGTGGCCGAGCACGGCTGGGACCTGAACAAGCCCGCCGCGCCCAGCGCGCTGACCCGCGTCGGCGCGTGGTTCCGCGCGCGCACCGGCAGTGCGCTGCCCGCCGGCCACCGCGACCTGCTCGCCCGCACCGACGGCCTGGACTTCAACGGCGCGGTGCTCTACGCCACCCAGGACGGCCGCACCCCCGGCGGCCTGTTCGTCGCCGGGCTCGCCGAGTCCAACGAGCGGCTCGCCGACAGCGGCGGCACCTGGGTCGGCGAGGCGAACGGCGACCTGTTCGGCCTGGCCGCGGGCGCGTGGGTGGTCGCCGACAAGGTCTCCCGCCAGGTGTTCTCCCAGTACGAGGACTGCACCGCCCTGCTCGCCCACGTCCTGCGCAAGTACCTCGACGCCTGACCAAGCACGAAGGAGCTTCCATGCCGGAGCTGTTACTCGGCCCCATGCTCAGACACGTCGACACCACGTCCGCGACCGTCTGGGTGGAGACCGACCGGCCGTGCACGGTGACCGTCGCCGGCGCGTCCGCCCACACCTTCACCGTGGCGGGCCACCACTACGCGCTGGTCGCGGTCACCGGCCTCGAGCCGGCGACCAGCACCCCGTACGAGGTCGCGCTCGACGGCGAGACGGTTTGGCCGGTGCCGGGCTTCCCGCCGAGCCGGATCCGCACGTTCCCCGAGGGCGGCGACCCGAAGTTCCTGATGCTGTTCGGCTCCTGCCGGATGCCGGTCACCGACGACCCGGCCGAGCAGCGCAAGATGGGCACCGACGCGCTCGCCGCGTACGCCAGACGGATGTTCGACCAGGACGAGAAGGACTGGCCGGACTCGCTGCTGCTGGTCGGTGACCAGGTGTACGCCGACGACACCAGCAAGGCCACCCGCGAGTGGATCAGCCGCCGGCGCGACCTGAAGAAGGCCCCTGGGCACGAGGTGTCCGACTTCGAGGAGTACACGCGGCTCTACCACGAGTCGTGGTCGGACCAGCTGTTCCGCTGGCTGGCCTCGACCGTGTCGACGTCGATGATCTTCGACGACCACGACGTGCGCGACGACTGGAACACCTCGCAGGCCTGGCGCGACGAGATCGGGGCGACCGACTGGTGGCTGGACCGCGAGCGGGGCGCGCTCGCCACGTACTGGATCTACCAGCACATCGGCAACCTGGCCCCGGCCGATCTGGCCGAGGAGGAGATCTACGAGAAGGTGCTGGCCGTCGGCCGGGACGGCGACGCGGCCGACCTGCTGCGCGACTTCGCCGACAAGGCGTCGCGGGAGGTCAACGGGCGCAAGGGCACCCGGTGGAGCTACCGGCGCGACTTCGGCAACGTGCGGCTGCTGGTGATCGACACCCGCTCGGGCCGGATCCTGTCCGGCGGCGCGCGGTCGATGGTCAGCGACGCCGAGTTCGACTGGATCGAGCAACACGCCGACGGGAACTACGACCACCTGCTGATCGGCTCGTCCCTGCCGTGGCTGATGCCGCACGCGATCAGCCACATCCAGTCGATGAACGAGGTCGCGTGCCGGCGGCCGGGATGGCGCGGGCGGCTCGCGGAGAAGTTCCGACAGGCGAGCGACCTGGAGCACTGGCCGGCGTTCCGCCAGTCCTCGGACCGGCTGTCCCGGCTGATCCTGCGTGCCGCCAAGAGCGACGCGGCGACGGTGTGCGTGCTGTCGGGGGACGTGCACCACGTGTACGCGGCGCGGGCGACCTTCCCGGAGGAGGTGAACGCGGCGGTGTTCCAGCTCACCTGCTCGCCGGTGCACAACAAGGTGCAGCGGGTGCTGCGCCCGTTCTTCACCCTGGCGTGGTGGCGCCCGCTGGCTGCGGTGTTCCGCTGGCTGATGCTGCGCTCACCGCACATCGACCCGATGCCGGTGAACTGGAACAAGGTGTCCGGGCCGTACTTCGGCAACGCGATCGCCGCCCTGCGCACCGACGGCCGGTACGCGGAGATGGTGGTGGAACGCGCCGAGGGTGGCCGGGACACGCCGCGACTGGAGCCGCTGACCACGGTCGTGCTGGCTCACCCCGGAGAATGACGCCGGCTGCTCCGTTCGAACCACACCGATGGTCGCTGTTCGGTCTTGACCGGTCACGCTACGTTGCAAGGCATGGAGCGGCGGAGCTTTCTTCGGGTGTCGGTGGTCGGAACCGCGGCGGCGGCGTTCGGCGGGGCCTCCTGGCTGAACGCCTTCTCGGCGGCGGCCGACCCGGGCGACGGGCCGTACGGTCCGCTGCGGCCGGCGGACGGCAACGGGTTGCGGCTCCCCGAGGGCTTCACCGGTCGGATCGTCGCCGAGACCGGGCGGCGGGTCGGCGGGTCGTCCTACGAGTGGCATCCGGCACCCGACGGCGGCGCGTGCTTCGCCGACGGGGACGGCTGGGTCTACGTGTCCAACTGTGAGGTCCCGTCGACCGGCGGGGCCGGCGCGATCCGGTTCGGCGCCGACGGGTCCGTCGTGGACGCCTACCGGATCCTGGACGGCACCGACGTGAACTGCGCGGGTGGCGCGACGCCGTGGCAGACCTGGCTGTCCTGCGAGGAGGTCGACCGCGGCGAGGTGTACGAGACCGACCCGTTCGGCGTCGCGGAGCCGATCGTGCGGCCGGCGATGGGCGTGTTCAAGCACGAGGCGTGCGCGGTGGACGCGGACCGGCGGGTCGTGTACCTCACCGAGGACGTGCCGGACGGCGGCTTCTACCGGTTCACCCCGTCGGCGTGGCCGGACCTGTCGGCCGGCACGCTCGAGATCCTGGTCGGCGAGTCGGACCAGACCAGCGGCCCGGTCACCTGGGCGCGGGTGCCCGACCCGTCGGCGGCCGACGAGGACACCCGCCACCAGGTCGACGGCGCCAAACCGTTCGACGGCGGCGAGGGCTGCTACTACGCGGACGGCACGTGCTGGTTCACGACCAAGGGCGACAACCGGGTCTGGGCCTACGACGCGGTCGCCGGCACGCTCGGCCTCACCTACGACGACGACAGCCCGCTGTCCGGAGTGGACAACGTCACCGGCGCGGCGAGCGGGGACCTGTTCGTGGCCGAGGACGGCGACAACATGGAGATCTGCGTGATCACCCCGGACGGCGTGGTGGCCCCGTTCGTGCGCGTCGAGGGGCACTCGAACTCCGAGATCACCGGGCCGGCGTTCAGCCCGGACGGCACGCGGCTGTACTTCTCGTCCCAGCGCGGTCCGTCCGGACAGTCCGCCGACGGCGTCACCTTCGAGGTGACCGGGCCCTTCCGAAGCTAGGCGACCGCGTCGATCACCCCGTCGATCTCCTCGGCGAGGGTCACGTCGTTCCGCGTGACGCCGCCGGCGGAGTGGGTGGTGCAGCGGAACGTGAGCGTCCGCCAGCGGATGTCGATGTCCGGGTGGTGGTTGCTGTTCTCGGCGATCTCGGCCACCCGGTTCACGACCTGGACGGCCTGCGGGAAGCTCGCCAGCTCGACGGTCCGCTCGAACGAGCCGTCGGCGAGGTGCCAGTTCTGGAGGCGGCCGAGCGCCTTTCCGGTGTCTTCGTCGGTGAGGAGTTCAGGCATGCCTCCATGGTGGCCCCGCGCACCCCCTCGGCGCACCGGTAGGCTGGCCCGCACCACGGGAGTCCGGTGCCACGCCGGGCTGAGAGGAGGGCGCGCAGCCCTCGACCGTCGAACCTGATCCGGGTCATGCCGGCGCAGGGAGAGGAGTCTCATGCGGAAAGTGCTGCTCGGGGTCGTCCTGGTCACCTCGCTCACCGCGTGCACGTTGTCGGCGGGCGAACCGGAGGAGAACGGCGAGCGCCGCGTGGTGCTGGTCACACATGACTCGTTCGCGATGAGCGAGGAGGTGCTCGACGCCTTCCGCGAGGAGTCGGGCATCACGATCGACGTGCGCAAGCTCGGCGACGCCGGCGCGCTCACCAACCAGCTGGTGCTCACCAAGGACAACCCGGTCGGCGACCTGGCCTACGGCGTCGACACGACATTCGCCTCGCGGGCGCTCGAGGAGGACGTGTTCGAGCCCTACCGCAGCCCCGCCGCGGACGAGGGCTCGCAGCGGTACGCGATCGACGACACGAACCGGCTGACCGCGGTCGACGTCGGCGACGTGTGCGTCAACATCGACCCGGCGGCGCTGGCGGCGAGGAACGTGCCGGAGCCGGCGAGCTACGCCGATCTCACCAAGGCCGCCTACGAGAACATGCTGGTGGTCGAGGACCCGGCGACGTCCTCGCCGGGCCTGGCGTTCCTGCTCGGCACGATCGCCTCGCTCGGCGACGGGTGGCGGGAGTACTGGATGGCGCTGCGGGGTCGCGGCGTGCAGGTTGTCTCCGGCTGGGAGGAGGCCTACACCCAGGAGTTCTCCGGCTCGTCCGGCGAGGGACCGCGGCCGATCGTGGTGTCCTACGCCTCCTCGCCGGCGGCGGAGGTCGCCGAGGACGGCACGCCGACCACGAAGGCCGTGCTCGACACGTGCTTCCGGCAGGTCGAGTACGCCGGCGTGCTGCGCGGCGCGGCGAACACCGAGGACGCGCGTGCGGTGCTCGACTTCCTGCTGTCGCCGGAGTTCCAGTCGCAGGTGCCGGAGCAGATGTACGTCTACCCGGCGCGCTCGGACGTGGAGCTGCCGGAGACGTGGCAGGCCGCGGCGCCGCTGCCGGAGTCGCCGGCGGAGATGGATCCGGCGAAGATCGCCGAGAACCGGGAGCGGTGGATCGACGAGTGGCGCGCACTCGTACCGGGCTGAGCCCCGGGCTGCTGCTGGTCGCGCTGGTTCCGCTGGGGTTCCTCGCGGTCTTCTTCGTGTGGCCGGTGGTCGCGATCGTGCGGCTCGGGTTCGGCGAGGGCGGCGTGCTGGCGGTGCTCGGGTCGGCGGACACCTGGCAGCTGGTGGCGTTCACCGTCGGGCAGGCGGCGGCGTCGACCGTGCTGGCGGTGCTGGCCGGGGTGCCGGTGGCCTACCTGTTGGCGCGGACCTCGTTGCCCGGCCTGGGTCTCGTGCGGGTGGTGATCCTGGTCCCGTTCGTGCTGCCGACCGTGGTGGTGGGGCTCGCGTTCCGCACGCTGCTGCCCGACGGCGGGGTGTTGGCGATCGTGTTGGCGAACAGCTTCTTCAACGTGGCCGTGGTGGCGCGCACGGTCGCCGGCCTGTGGTCACATGTGGACGGACGCGCGGCGGACGCGGCGCGCTCACTGGGCGCGTCGCCGCTGCGGGCGTTCACGTCGGTCACGCTGCCCGCGCTCGCGCCGGCCCTGACGTCGGCCGCGGCGGTGGTGTTCCTGTTCTGCGCCACCAGTTTCGGCGTGGTGCTGATCCTCGGCGGGTCCCGGTACCGGACGTTGGAGACGGAGATCTACCTGCGCACGGTGGAGCTGCTGGACCTGTCGGGTGCGGCGGCGCTGTCGCTGGTGCAGCTCGCGGCGGTGGTGGCGGCGCTGTCGGTGGGGGTGCTGGCCCGGCGTCGCCGGGAGTCGGCGTTGCGGCTGCGCGGCCGGGCGAGCGTGGCACGGCGGCCGCGCGGTGGGCAGTCGTGGGCGGTGGTCGGGGCGGCGCTGGGGGTGGTGGTGCTGCTGCTGGTGCCGGTCGTGGTGCTGGTGGCGCGGTCGTTCGACGGGGGGTTCGCCGGCTACCGGGCGCTGGCCGGGTTCGGGCACGAGGGGTCGCTGCAGGTGTCCGGGTGGGAGGCGGCGGCGAACTCGCTGCGGGCGGCGACGGACGCGACGGCGCTGGCGGTGTTCCTGGGGACGCTGGCGAGCGTGGTGCTGGTGTCGCTGTCGCGTGGTCGGGTGCGCCGCGGGGTGGTGGAGACGATGGACACGGTGCTGATGCTGCCGCTGGGGGTGTCGGCGGTCACGGTCGGCTTCGGGTACCTGGTGACGCTCGACCTGCTGCCCGGCGACCTGCGGACCTCGCCCGCGCTGGTGCCGCTGGCGCAGGCGCTGGTGGTGACGCCGCTGGTGATCCGGATGCTGCTGCCGGTGCTGCGCTCGATCGACACGCGGCTGCGCCAGGCGGCGGCGTCGCTGGGGGCGTCGCCGTGGCGGGTGTGGCGGGAGGTCGACGTGCCGGTGGCCGGGCGGTCACTGCTGACCGCGACGGCGTTCGGGTACGTGGTGGCGCTGGGCGAGTTCGGCGCGACGAGTTTTCTGGCGCGGCCGGACACCGCGACGCTGCCGGTGGCGGTCGCACGGCTGCTGTCGCGGCCGGGGGAGCTGAACAACCAGATGGCGTACGCGGCGTGCACGCTGTTGGTGCTGGTGACGGTGGCGGCGGTGGCGCTGGTCGAGTCGGTCGGGCGGTCGAGGGTGGTGGAGTTCTAGATGACGCTGGCGGTTTCCGGCCTGTCCGTCCACTACGGAACGTTGGCCGCGGTGTCGGATGTGGACCTGTCGGTGCCGGACGGCGAGGTGCTGGCGCTGCTCGGACCGTCCGGGTGCGGGAAGTCGACGCTGCTGCGGGCGGTGGCCGGGTTGGAGCCGGCGTCCGGGCGGGTGTGCTGGGATGACGTGGACCTGGCGGGTGTGCCGGTGCACCGGCGCGGGTTCGGTTTGGTGTTCCAGGACGGGCAGCTTTTCCCGCACCGGGACGTGGCCGGGAACGTGGCGTTCGGGCTGCGGATGCGGGGGGTGCCGGACGCGGATCGGGTGGCGGAGCTGTTGGGGTTGGTCGGGCTGTCCGGGTACGGGCGGCGGCGGGTGCACGAGCTGTCCGGGGGTGAGCAGCAGCGGGTGGCGCTGGCGAGGGCGCTGGCGCCGCGGCCGCGGCTGTTGCTGCTGGACGAGCCGCTGTCGGCGCTGGACCTGGCGCTGCGCGAGCAGCTGGCGATGGACCTGGCGCGGGTGCTGCGGACGACCGGCAGCACGGCGCTGGTGGTCACCCACGACCACGACGAGGCGTTCACCCTGGCCGACCGGGTGGCGGTGATGCGGGAGGGCCGGGTCACGCAGGTCGGGGAGCCGGCCGAGGTGTGGCGCCGGCCGGTGGACGAGGACACGGCGCGGTTCCTGGGGTGCGGTGCGATCGTCCCGGCGACCGTGACCGGCGGGGTGGCGCGGTGTGAGCTGGGCGCGGTCGCGCTGCCGTGGGCGGACGACGGGCAGGTGCGGCTGGGCCTGCGCCCCACGGCCCTGCGCCCGGCGGGGGACGGGGTGGCCGGCGAGGTGGTGCACCGGGTGCACCGCCGGGACCATGTGCGCCTCCAGGTCCGGGTGGCGGGCGATCGCCTGGTGGACGCGGTGGCCGGGGTGGCGGACGCGCCCGCGGTGGGTGCCTCGGTACGACTCGCGCTGGACGAGGACGGCGTCGCGCTGCTCCCGCCTGGTGTCAGCCGTCGCGAGTGGTGAGGCGGGCGAGGGCGAGGGAGTAGCCGATCAGGATGTAGCAGGCGGCGCGGAGGGCGTTCTCGGCGAGGTTTTCGGTGGGGAGGGGGTCGCGGACGACGTCGGCCAAGGCGAGCCAGCCGTCGGTGAGCAGGATCGGGTGCAGCCAGGACAGGGCGTCGATCTCGCCGATGACGGTGAAGACGACGATGCCGCCGGTGGTCGCCGCGAGGACGATCAGCGGGTGGTCGGTGCACGAGGAGATGGCCAGCGCGACCGCCGCCACCGCCCACACCTGGACGGTGACCAGGAGCGTCAGCAGCAGGATCCGCCCGAGCGAGCCGAGGAACGACATGGTCGTGCCGGAGAGTGTGAGCATGCCCTCGCCGCCGAGGAACACGATGCCGGCGAGGATGCCGGTCACCGCCATGATCGTCACGGCGAGCAGGGACATCGTGGCGACGCCGAAGGCCTTGACCGCCAGCAGGCGGGGTCGGCTCATGGGGGCCAGCAGGAGATTGCGCAGCCCGCCGGTCGCGGCCTCGCCGGCGAGCGCGTCGGCCGACCACATGGCGCCGCACAGCGGCAACAGCATCGGCATCGCCAGGATGAGGACGAAGATCGGCAGGATCAGCCCGTTGTCGGCCACCAGCGCCGCGATGCCCGCGAGGTCGTCGCGCCTGCTGCCCGCCATCGAGTCGGCCGCGACCGCGACGCTGATGCCGGCGATCACGGGCATGAACGCCAGCGCGGCCAGCGCCACCAGCGTGCGGGGCCGGCGGAGCATGAACCGCAGCTCCGACCGGAGCACCCGGCCCAGCGGGGCCGTGCTCCGCGTGGTGGTCCGCACCTCGGGCATCGCCGCCGTGGTCATCGTGTTGGTTCCTCGATCAGGGGTTCTGCCACGTCGGACAGGCGGGCGTTGGTCGTCTCCGCTTCGGTGAGGCGGGCGAAGAGGTCTTCCAGGCCGGTGCGCTGGCGGCGGACCTCGTGCACGGCGACGTCGGACCGGACCAGGGTCGCGACGACCTCGGGGGCCGTGGTGGTGGTCAGGTCGACGTGGACGCCGTCGGGGGTGGCGCGGGCCGGGATGCGGTTGTCGCGCAGGGCGTCGACCGCTGTCGAGACGTCCGGGGTGGAGACCAGCAGGCCCGCGTTGCCCGCCTCGAGCAGTTCGCGGAGCTCGCCCTGGGCGACCACCGAACCACGATGCAGCACGGCGACGTGCGTGCAGGTGGCCTCGACCTCGGCCAGCAGGTGGGACGACACCAGGACCGTGGTGCCGGCGGCGTGCAGGTCGGCGATCACCGCGCGGACCTCGCGGGTGCCCGCCGGGTCGAGGCCGTTGGTCGGCTCGTCGAGGACCACCAGCCGGCGAGGCAGGAGCAAGGCGGCGGCGAGGCCGAGCCGTTGCTTCATGCCCAGCGAGTAGCCGCGGTAGCGGCGCCCGGCCGCGGCGGCCAGGCCGACCCGTTCCAGCGCGTCGTCGACCGCGCGGGGGATGGCGGAGGTCGCCATCCTCGGCTCGGCGGCCGCGCAGCGGAACAGGTTCTCCCGGCCGGACAGGAACGGGTGGAAGCCCGGCCCTTCGACGAGCGCGCCCACCTCGGGCAACGCCCAACTCGCCCCGGCCGGCATGGGGTGACCGAGCAGTTCCACCGACCCCGCTGTCGGGGTCACCAGGCCGAGCAGCATCCGGATCGTGGTCGTCTTGCCGGAGCCGTTGGGCCCCAACATGCCCAGTACGGCCCCGACCGGCACGTCCAGGTCGACATGGTCCACCGCGACGGTTTTGCCGTACACCTTGCGCAGGCCACGGGTCCGGGCGGCCAGCAGGGTGGGCGCGCCCGTGGCGGGGTGCTCATCGAGCGCCAGCTGGTCGACGAGCCCGTCGCTGTGCCGGATCTGGGATGTGTCCTGGTTCATATCCCCACGCCTCCCCGTGCGACGGGCTCACGTCGGCTCCGCGGATGCCCGACCCCTACGGCCGGTCGACGTGGCTGCCGTCCGGCGGGCTGTGGTCCCGATCGGAGGTGGGTGTGGATCGGGGACATGCACGGTCCAGGCCGAGGGCCTGCTTGTGGTGCCGTCGAGGACGAGGTACCGCGCCGAGCCGCGCCGCGGCCCTGCGGTGCCGTGTACCCCGGCTGCTTCCGCCTCAGACGTGCCGGGCGTCCTCCCGTCGCGAGTGGACGAACGGGCACGGTCTCCCGCCCAGGTGCGACGGATTCCCGTTGCCGGTGCGCCTGTGAAATCGCCGTTCCGTCCGGGTGTCCGAGCCGGTGACCGAGCGGGTGTCCGAGCTGGGGACCGTTCCGCGATTCGAACGGCGCCCGGAACGGCGGGCCGTGCACCGGTCTCGGCACCGGGCCGAGCAGCAGTCCGAGCGGCAGCCCGGGCAGTGATTTGGGTGGCGGTTCGAGCGACGATCCGTGTAGCGGTTCGTGCGCCGTTTCGGGCACCGGCCCGTGCGGCAACCGCGGCAGCTCACGCGCCCATTCGAGCACCGATCCGTGCGGCAACCGCGACAGCTCACGCGCCCGTTCGAGCACCGATCCGTGCGTCAACCGCGACAGCTCACGCGCCCGTTCTAGCACCGGTCCGTGCGGCGGTCGTGGCGGTTCGGGTGCGGATTCGGGCGTCGGGCGGTACGGCGATCCGAGCGGTACATCGCGCGGAGGTTCCGGCGTTGAGCCGAACGTCAGCCTGTGCGGCGACGCGAGCGGCGGTCCCTGCGGCCATCCGCGCAGCGGTCCGTGCGCCAGTCCGGGCCTGGGGCCGTGCGGACCGTTCGTCGGTTTGGGCGGCGGCGTTCCGTGCGGCGGGCGCGGCGGTTCGGGTGCGGATTCGGGCGCCGGGCGGTGCAGCGATCCGCGCGGTGGTTCGGGTGGCGATCCGAACGCTGGCCCGTGCGGCGACCCGAGCGGCGGCTCCTGTGGCCGTCCGCGCGGTGGTTCGAGCGGCGATCCGGGCGGTGGTTCGGGCGCCGGTTCAGGACTGGGGCCGTGCAGTTCGCGCGTCGGTTTGGGCGGCGGCGGTTCGTGCGGGGGGCGCGGCGGTTCGGGTGCCGGGCGGTGCAGCGGTTCGAGTGGTGGTTCGAGCGCTGGGCCGTGTAGTGATCCGAGCGGTTGCCTCTGCGGCAATCGTCGCGGCAGGCCGTGTGGCGGTTCAGGCGGTGGTTTGGGCAGTTTGTGTGGGACCGAACCTGGGTCGCAGCCGGGCTGCACGTTTTGTTGGCAGCGCAACGGACTCGCATCCGCCTTGGGGTGGTCGATGTTGCCGGTGGTTCTTGTCGGGTTCGCTATGGCCGGCGTGGGGCCCTGATTGTGCTGGGTGACGGCCGGACCTTGGGGCTTGGATCGGAATGTCGGGTCGTGCAGCGACTTGAGTGGCAGTTCGGGCGGCGGAGTGTGGTGGCGGCGTTCGTCGTCAGGGGTGTGGGGGGTGGATCGGG
>DATABL010000340.1:0-23319 GCA_036259595.1 Actinophytocola sp. | reverse complement strand
CCGCGATCGCCTTGCCGGCGGCGATCGCGGCGTACACCTCGTCGTCGGTGAGCGCGTCCTCGATGTCGATGGAGCCGGAGGATCGGCGCACCTTGTACGGGGCGTCCGCAGTGTCGATCGGGTCGGTCGTGCCGGTCCCGGGTCCGGTCGCGGTGTCGGTCGCGGTGTCGGTCGGCGTCGTGGTGCCGGATGTGGCGTCGGCGCTGACCTGGCTCCCGGCCGCCGTGGTCGCCTCGGGCTCGTTGCCGGTCGCGGTCGTGGCGTCGGGCTTGGGCTCGGTGTCGGGTTCGGCGTCGACGGCCAGGTCGACGACGCGGACCTGGGCGCCGACGCTCGCCGCCAGGACGTTGATGGCGGCGCCGCCGGCGCGGAAGTTCGCCACCATCTGGGCGGTGACCTCGCTGGGGTAGGCGGAGACCCCTCGCGCGGTCACGCCGTGGTCGCCGGCGAACACGACGATCTTCGCGCGTTCCAGGGGTTTCGGCGGGCACTGGCCCTGGCACGCCGCCAGCCAGGCGCCGAGCTGCTCCAGGCGGCCGAGCGAGCCGCGTGGCTTGGTGAGCTGCTCGTGCCGGGTGAGCGCGGCCTGGCGGGACGGCTCGTCGGGCGGGCTGACGGTGTCGAACTCGACCGGGTCGGTCATCCGGCTACCTCCTGCGCGGCTGATCGCCGAAAGCCTGCCAGAGCGGCTCCGGCTCCTGACGGGGAGGCCGCCGGACGACCGCGGGCACCGTGTCTTCAGTTGTTCCGCCGGCCGCGGGGATCGGACTCGCGGTCAGCGCAGGCGCAGCGGGATGCCCGCCACCAGGAGGAACACCTCGGCGCACTGGTCGGCCAGCGCGGCGTTGAGGGAGCCGAGCTCGTCGCGGAACAGCCGGCCGGAGCGGGTGGCCGGGACCACGCCCAGGCCGACCTCCGCCGACACCAGGACGACCTCCGCCCGGCACGCGGCCACCGCCGCGGTCAGGTGTGCGCACTCGGCATGGGCCGGGGCGAGGGAGCCGCCCGTCCAGGCGTCGGTGTCGTCGAGCAGGGCCGTGAGCCAGGTGGCGACGTCGTCGACGAGGATGGGGGGAGCTGTCTCGGGTACCTCCCTCAGCAGTCGGGTCAGGTCGTGGGGGGTGGCCAGTTCGACGGTGCGCCAGCCCGGGGGACGGCGGGCGGCGTGCGTGGCGATGCGGGCCTGCCACTCGGGGTCGGTGGGGTCGGCTCGGGCCGTCGCCACGTAGGTTGCGCGCTCTACCGGGAGCAGGCCCTCGGCGTGGGCCGACTTGCCGGAGCGGGCGCCGCCGAGGACCAGGGTTGCCACGTCGCGCACGTTATCGTGTGCGGCCGTGGACTACCGCTGGAGCTGCGACGACAGCCCGTCCTTCGGCGACCAGGGCGACGCCGAGGACTGGCTGCGCGACAACTGGGCGGACCTGCTGGCCCGCGGCGTCGACGACGTCACGCTCCTGCGCGACGGCGAGGTCGTCTACGGGCCGATGAGCCTCCACCCGCCTGGCTAGGTATCTATCGGGGGTTGGTTTCGATCACCCCTTCCAGCGTCTTGTCGATCGCGGTCAGGACGTCGGCGTCCAGCGTGACCCCGGCCGCCTTGACGTTCTCGGTGACCTGTTCGGGGCGGGTGGCGCCGATGATCGCCGAGGCGACGTTGGGGTTCTGCAGCACCCAGGCCACCGCCAGCTGTGCCATCGACAGGCCGACCTCGTCGGCGATCGGCCGGAGGTTCTGGACCTTCTCCAGCACCTCGTCGCGGAGCAGTCGGGAGATGAAGTTCCTGCCGGACTCGTCGGTGGCGCGGGAGCCGGCCGGCACGGGCTGGCCGGGCAGGTACTTGCCGGTCAGCACGCCCTGCGCGATCGGCGACCAGACGATCTGGCTGATGCCCTCCGCCTCGCTGGCCGGCACCACCTCCGGCTCGATGACCCGCCACAGCATCGAGTACTGAGGCTGGTTGGAGATGAACGGGATCTTCAGCTCCCGCGCGAGTTCGGCGGCGCGGCGGATCTGGTCCGCCTTCCACTCCGACACCCCGACGTAGAGCACCTTGCCCTGCCGGACCAGGTCGGCGAAGGCCAGGAACGTCTCCTCCAGCGGCACCGACTCGTCGAACCGGTGGGCCTGGTACAGGTCGACGTAGTCGGTGCGCAGGCGCTTCAGCGACGCGTTCGCCGACTCCATGATGTGCTTGCGGCCCAGCCCGCGGTCGTTCGGACCAGGACCGGTCGGGAAGAACACCTTCGTGAAGATCTCCAGGCTCTCCCGGCGCTGGCCCTCGAGCGCGCGCCCCAGGACGGACTCCGCCCTCGTGTCCGCGTACACGTCAGCAGTGTCGAAGGTCGTGATGCCCGCGTCCAACGCGGCGCGGACGCACGCGTGCGCCTGTTCCTCCTCGACCTGTGACCCGTGGGTGAGCCAGTTGCCGTACGAGATCTCACTGATGTTCAGGCCGCTGTGGCCCAGTCGACGAAACTCCATGCCTCGAACATATCCATGGAGCGGCTCCAGGTCGGGGATCGAGCGCCTGCCTGTGGACAACTGGACCGGTTGTGGACAACTGGCGGTCACCAGCGTCGGAAGCCGCCCTCGGTGTCGATGACCTGCCCGGTGATCCACCTGGCCTCGTCGGTCGCGAGCCACGCGATCAGCCGGGCCGGGTCGTCCGGCTCGCCCCATTCGCCACCGGGAAAACGCCTGGCCACGGCCTCGCGAACGTCCGGAGGGGCGTAGCCGGTGTCGACCGGGCCAGGGTTGACCGTGTTGACGCTTATACCAGAATCGGCGAGCTCGTCGGCCAGTGTCGCGGTGATCGCTGCGATGGCGCCCTTGCTCGCCGCGTACGCCACCTCGTCCCGCATCGGGCCCAGGTTCTGTCCGGAGGTCATGAACAGGATCCGCCCCGGCCCGCCGAGTGCGGCGAACGCCTTGGCCAGCAGGATCGACGCCCGCGCGTTCACCGCCCAGTGCCCGTCGAGCTTGTCCGCGTCCATCTCCGACAGCGGGCCGTCACCGCCGCTGCGGGCCTGGTTGCACACCAGCACGTCCAGCCGTCCGAACGCCTCCACCGCCGCCGCGACCAGCGCGGACGGGGCGTCCGGCGCGGTCAGGTCCAGCGACAGGTGCTCCACCCCGGCCTCCGGCGCGGCCAGCGCCTCGGTCACACCGGCGACGACCGCCGCCGCGCCGCCGGGGTCCGCGCCCCACGGCTGCGCGGCGTCGTGCGGGCTGTAGTGGTGCACGAACACACTGGCGCCGTACGCGGCGAGCCGCCGGGCGATCGCGTAGCCGATGCCGATCCGCCGGCTCGCGCCGGTGACCAGCGCCACCCGTCCGCGCAGTGGCAACGGGTCGCGCCGCAGGTCCGCGGTCATACCTTGGCCCCGGGGCGGACCCGCGGCTTCGGCACCCGCAGCTTGCGGATCTGGGAGGCCCGGATGAACGCGTACCACCCCACGGACAGGCCGCGCACGTGCTCCTTCGGGTACTTCTGGCGCACCAACCGGGTGATCCGCCGGCCCTGCAGGATGCCCTCGAAGATCATCGCGATCAGCATGAGCAGGCAGACCAGCGTCGTCAGGCTCTGGATCTGCGGGCTCGGGGCCAGCAGCGCCACGAAGATCACGATCGCGAGCGGCATGAACAGCCCGAGCAGGTTGCGCTTGGAGTCGACCAGGTCGCGGATGTAGGCCTTGACCGGCCCGCGGTCGCGCGGCATCAGGTACTGCTCGTCGCCCGCCATCATGCGTTCGCGCTGCTTGAGGCGCAGCTCACGGCGCTTGGCGGTGAGCTCCTTGCGCTCCTCCTTGTTGCCCCGCGCCCGCTTCATCGCCTCGCGCGTGGTGCGCGGGGGTGGCGCGACCGGGCCGCGCCTGCGCTGCTCGGACTCGCGGCGCTTGGGCGTCGGACGGCCCTTGCCGGGGGTGTGGGCGCGGCTCCGCTGCTCCTCCAGCACGGTGTCCTCACCGGCGTCGATCTCGGCGTCGGCGGACTCGGCGTCTTTGCGGCGAAGGAACCTCACAGGGGCAAGAGTAAGGGAGACCCGACCGCGGGTTGGCCATGCGGGTCCTGATCGCTCCCGGCTGCTTCGGTGGGACGTTGACCGCGCCGAGGCCGCCGAGACGATTCCCGATACGGGAGACCCGACTACTCTTTGACCATGCGGGTCCTGATCGCTCCTGACTGCTTCGGTGGGACGTTGACCGCGCCGGAGGCCGCCGAGGCTATTGCCGCGGGGTGGCGCAGCGGCGCGCCGGACGACGAACTCACCCTCTGCCCGCTCGCCGACGGTGGGCCGGGCTTCGTCGACGTGCTGCACGCCTCGCTCGGCGGGCACCTGCACCACGCCTCGGTGACCGGGCCGCGGGGCGCCGCCGTCGACGCGGTCTGGCTCGAGCACGACGGTACCGCCTACCTCGAGTGCGCGCAGGCTTGCGGGTTGCACCTGGTCCCGAAAGGGGAACGGGATGCGCTCTCGGCGACCACGCTCGGTGTCGGTGAGCTGATCGCCGACGCCCTGAAGGCGAACGTGCACACCATCGTTGTCGGCCTCGGGGGTTCGGCGACCACGGACGGTGGCGCGGGCCTGTTCCACGCGCTGGGGGCGGTACCGACGGGTGAAAACGGTGAACCGCTGCCCCTGGGCGGTGGGGTGCTGGTCGAGGCCGTGCGGCTCGACGGCCGCGTCGATCTCGGCGGCGTCACCCTGGTCGCCGCCTCCGACGTGGAGAACCCCCTGCTCGGCAAGGACGGCGCCGCCCGCGTGTTCGGCCCGCAGAAGGGCGCCGACGACCTCGCCGTGCGGCGACTGGAGCGGTCGCTGACCCGCTGGGCGGACCTGCTCGGCGAGGTCGCGGGCCGCGACGTCCGCGACGAGCCGGGCGCGGGAGCGGCCGGCGGCCTCGGCGCGGCGCTGATCGCCCTCGGCGCGACCGTCGACTCCGGCGCCGGCCTGATCCGCCGGCTGACCGGCCTGGACACCGCCCTGGACACCGCCCAGCTGGTGATCACCGGCGAGGGCAGCTTCGACTTCCAGTCGCTGCGGGGCAAGCTGGTCACCCGGGTCGCCGGCGCCGCGGCCGAACGCGGGACCCCGTGCGTCGTGCTCGCCGGCGTGGTCAGCGTCGGTCGGCGGCGCGCCGCGGCGGCCGGCGTCGACCACGCCTATTCGGTCGCCGAACACGTCGGCTCGGCCGAGGCGTCGCTCGCCGACCCGGAGGGCACGCTCACCGCGCTGGCCAAGCACGTCTCGGCGCAGTGGCGCCGGTAACACCGTGCCTCCAGCGAGGTGTGCAACCATGGGTGGAAGAAAACGCGGACGATCCCGGTTGTCCACAGGTAGTAGGAGTCCAAGGTCGAGGGAGAACCATGACGACCGCACAGGAGAACACCACGGCGACGGAGACCCACGGGGTGACGTTGTCCGACGCCGCGGCCAGCAAGGCCAAGGCCCTGCTCGACCAGGAGGGTCGGGACGACATGCACCTGCGCATCGCCGTCCAGCCGGGTGGCTGCGCGGGCCTGCGTTACCAGCTGTTCTTCGACGAGCGCACGCTCGACGGCGACCTGTACCGCGACTTCGGCGGCCTCAAGGTGGCCGTCGACCGGATGAGCGCCCCGTACGTGCAGGGCGCCACGATCGACTTCGTCGACACGATCGAGAAGCAGGGTTTCACCATCGACAACCCCAACGCCGGGGGATCCTGCGCGTGCGGCGACTCGTTCCACTGACGAGCTGAACCACCACGAGAACGGGGCCCCGAGCGGCCCCGTTCTCGTGTGCTCTCTGCCATCGCTCGATCGCTCGGCGGTATCGTCGTGCACGCCTTGACGACTCTCGTTCACTCCAACTGACGACAACCAGACAGGGGAAGCCCTCGTGCCCGTCGCCGTCTCCGGAAGCATCGCCACCGACCACCTCATGCACTTCCCAGGGAAGTTCGCCGACCAGCTCGTGGCCGAGCAGTTGCACCGGGTCTCGCTGAGCTTCCTCGTCGACGACCTGGTCGTCCGCCGGGGCGGGATCGGGGCCAACATCGCGTTCGGCATGGGCGTGCTCGGCGCATCCCCGGTGCTGGTCGGCTCGGTCGGCAACGACTTCGGCGACTACCGGTCCTGGCTGGAGCGGCACGGGGTGAACTGCGCGGGTGTGCGGGTGTCGGACAACGCGCACACCGCCCGGTTCGTCTGCACCACCGACGACGACATGTGCCAGATCGCGTCCTTCTACGCGGGCGCCATGGCCGAGGCGCGGCTGATCGAGCTGGCCCCGGTCGCGGCGGAGGTCGGCGGCTTCGACCTGGTGCTGATCAGCCCGGACGACCCGGACGCGATGATCCGCCACGCCGACGAGTGCCGCCAGCGCGGCTACCGCTTCGCCGTCGACCCGTCCCAGCAGCTCGCGCGCATGGACGGGGCCCAGATCCGGGCGTTCGTGCAGGGCGCGGACTACCTGTTCAGCAACGACTACGAGTGGGAGCTGCTGCGCCGCAAGACGGGCTGGACCGAGCGCGAGGTGATGGACCGGGTCGGCATCCGGATCACCACACTCGGCGAGAAGGGCGCGGAGATCGTCCACAAGGACGGCACGTCGCTCAGTGTGAACGCGGTACCCGAAACGGTGAAGGCGGATCCGACCGGCGTGGGTGATGCGTTCCGGGCCGGCCTGCTGGCAGGCGTGGAGAAGGGGCTCACGCTCGAGCGGGCCGCGCAACTCGGCAGCTACATCGCGGTCCTGGTGCTGGAGACGGTCGGTCCGCAGGAGTGGACGTTCGAGAAGGCACAGGCCGTGTCGCGGATCCGCGCCGCGTACGGCCCGGAGGCCGCCGACGAGATCGCGCCCATCCTGCCGGGGGCGTGAGCGCGTTCAGGAGAGGTCGGCGAGCGCCAGCAGCGCACGGGTGAGGACGTCGGCGTCGTCCTGGTCGAGCAGTACCCGGTGCAGCTGCGCCTCGGCGGTATGCACCAGCAGGGCGGCCGTCCGCTCGGGCTCGGGATGGCCCAGCGGGCGCAGCTGACCGGTCACCCCGGCGACCAGCGCGTCGTGCAGTTCGTGCAGTGCGTGCAGCGGGCGACGCCCTGCGGGGCCCGTACTCGTACAGCAGCGCGTGCAGGCGTGGCCGGTCGTGGTGCAGGTCGACCAACGCGGGACGGAGGACTCGACCGGGGTGACGGTCGTCCTCGCGCACCCGGCGGAGGACCGGTGGACGCCGACCGAGGTGAGCCTGCGGTTCTTCGACCGCATCGCCGCGCCCAAGCGGTTCGTGCCGCTGCTGGGTGCCGGTCACTACCCGGTCGAGCCGCCGGGCGCCCGGCAGCTGGTCGACGCCATCGAGTCACCGCGCTGACCCCTCGGTCGTCGGTACCGCCGGCCGTCACGGTCTGGTAGCTGTGAGTACGTGCGCGTACTCGCGGTGGTGACCGCCCTGTCGTTGTCCCTGCTCTCCGCCGGTGTGGCCGGCGCGTCGACCGGCCCGTGGCAGCCGGTCGGCTCGGACGTCGCCCGGCCACTGGACGAGTCGCAGGGCCTGGCCGTGGTGGAGCGGCCGGGCGGCACGACCGTCCGGTACACGGGCATCGGCACGATCCCGCCCGGCGTGGCGGCGCGCGGGTGGAACCACGTGGGCGACCCAGGAGCGGGGCACGGGTACTACGTCGAGCCCTACCAGCGCGACGACCGCGGCGCGAAGCTGTTCCGGGTGCAGGCTCCGGACGGCTCGTGGGCGGAGTACACGCACGCGCTGGAGCCCTGGGAGGCCACGAACAACTCCTTCGCCGCGGTGTCGCCGGACGGGCGGTGGCTGGTCGCGGGTGAGTGGGGCACGATGGACCGGCTGCTGGTGCACCCGATGCCGGGCATCGCGCACCAGGACCCGGCCGCGAACCTGCCGTACGCCTCGTCGGTGCGGCTGGACCGGCCGGTGCGGGACATCCAGGGCTGCGACTTCGTGACCGACCGCCGCCTGCTGTGCTCGTCCGACGACCCGGCGGGCGAACTGTTCGGGATCACGAAGCCGCTGCTGCGGGTCGACCTGTCGGCCCCGGTCGGCGCGGCGGACGTGACCGGGACGGTCACCGCGCTGGGGCAGCTGCCGCTGGAGAGCGCGTGCTCGGGCGAGTTCGAGGCGGAGGGCATCGACTACGACGAGCGGGACGGCACCCTGCGTGTGGTCGTGCTGTCGCCGAGCATCTGCGTGGCGTTCGACAGCAAGACCTGGCGGTTCCAGCGCGGCTGACGGGAACTCAGAGCTTCACCGGGTAGTGCGGCTCCGGGATCCTCGGCTGGATCGTGCGCTCGACGAAGATCCCGTGCCAGATCATGTAGACCAGCAGCGCCCAGATCCGGCGGCTGTGGTCGAGCGTGCCGGCCCGGTGCTCCTCGAGCAGGCGCAGCACGGCGTTCTTGTCGATCTCCTCGTCGGTCTGTGACTTGAGCACGATCTGCCGCGCCCAGTCGTACATCTCGTCGCGCAGCCACAACCGGATCGGCACCGGGAAGCCGAGCTTGCGCCGGTTCAGCACGTGCCCGGGCACGATCTGGCGCAGCGCCTGGCGCAGCGCGTACTTCGTGGTCTCCTTGGTGACCTTCTCCTCCATCGGGATGGTCGCCGCGACCCGGAACACCTCGGTGTCGAGGAACGGCACCCGCAGCTCCAGCGAGTTCGCCATGGTCACCTTGTCGGCCTTGACCAGGATGTCCCCGCGCAGCCAGGTGAACAGGTCCACGTGCTGCATCCGGGTCACCGGGTCCCAACCGGTCGACTCCCGGTACGGGCCCGCCGTCACGTCCATGTGCCCGACGGCCGGGTCGAACGTGCGCAGCACCTGGCGCAGCTGGTCGTCCCGGAAGATGCGGGCGTTGCCGTAGTAGCGCTGCTCCAGGTTCAGCGCCCCCCGGCGCAGCAGGTCCTTGCCCCGCGTGCCCTCCGGGATCTTCGTCGACAGCGAGCCCATGGCCTTGCGCAGCGCCCCCGGCACCTTCTCGAACGCCGCCAGCGACAGCGGCTCCCGGTAGATCGTGTACCCGCCGAACAGCTCGTCCGCGCCCTCGCCGGACAGCACGACCTTCACGTGCCGGCGCGCCTCCCGGGCGATGAACCACAGCGGCACCAGCGCGGGGTCGGCCACCGGGTCGTCGAGGTACCAGATGATCAGCGGCAGCGCCTCCATCATCTCCTGGGCGCTCACCGTGCGGACGACGTGCTTGACGCCGATCGCCGCGGCCGACTCCGCCGCCACGTCGACCTCGGAGTAGCCCTCGCGTTCGAAGCCCGTGGTGAACGTGATCAGGTTCGGGTTGTGCTCGCGGGCCAGCGCGGCGATGGCGGTCGAGTCGATGCCGCCGGACAGGAACGCGCCGACCGTCACGTCCGCGCGCATGTGCTTGGCCACCGAGTCACGCATCACGTCGGCGATCCGGTCGTACAGGCGCTCCGGCGTGTCCTTGCCGCGCAACGCGGTGGGACGGAACGTGTGGAAGAAGTACCGGTCGGTGGTCAGCCGGCCGCCGGGGGAGATGGTGAACGAGGTACCGGACTCGATCCGCCGGATCTCCTGGTGCAGCGTCTCCGGCTCCGGCACGTACTGCAGCGTCAGGTAGTGCTGCAGCGCCGTCCGGTCGAGCGTCGCCGGCACCCGCAGCCGGTGCGCCAACTCGAGGAGCGACTTCTTCTCGCTCGCGAACGCCACCCCGCCGGGGCCGGCCGAGTAGAACAGCGGCTTGATCCCGAACGGATCCCGTGCGCCGAACACGACCCGCCGGCGCCAGTCCCAGATGAGGAACGAGAACATCCCGCGCAGCTTCGACACCGCGGCCGGGCCGAGGTAGTGGTACAGCGCGACGATCACCTCGCCGTCGCCGTGCGTGCGCATCGTGGCGCCGTGCTGCTCGATCAGCTCCTGGCGCAGCTCCAGGTAGTTGTAGATCTCCCCGTTGAACAGCAGCGTGTAGCGCTCCTGGACGCCCTCCGGGCTCCAGTGCAGCGGCTGGTGGGAGTTGTCGACGTCGATGATGGAGAGCCGGTTGAAGCCGAAGACCACCTCGTCACCGGCCCAGGTGCCGCTCTCGTCCGGGCCGCGGTGCCGCTGGCAGCGCATCGCCGAGGCCACCGCCTCCCGGCTCGCGCTGGCATCGGCTTCGGTGGGGCAGACAAGGCCAAGCAGACCGCACACGTCTCCGGCACAACCTCTCGTGTCGAGTGCTCGTCGAGCCCAAGTATGGCCCGAGCGGACAGGGCCGCCCCTACGCGGTGTGGCCCGCGCCGCTCGGCTAGGCTCCGGAGCCAGATCACGGGAAGTCTGAGGAGGGGCGCGCAGTGGGCGACAAGAGGCGCACACCGGCCAATCGGGTGGCGGGGCTGGCTGGCCTGATGGCCCTGGTGTCCGTCGTCGTGTCCGGGTGCTCCACCAGTGAGGTGCTGCGCTTCGGCTGGCCGGAGGGCGTGACCCCGCAGGCCGACCGGATGCGTGACTTCTGGACGTGGTCGGTGATCGCGTCGCTGGTCGTCGGCGTGCTGGTCTGGGCACTGATCCTGTGGCCGGTCATCGCGCACCGCAAGCGCGGCGACAAGCTGCCCAAGCAGTTCCAGTACAACCACTTCCTGGAGTGGATCTACACCGGCATCCCGGCCGTCATCGTCGTGGTGCTGTTCTACTTCACGATGACCACCCAGAACTACGTGCTGGCCGAGGAGGAGCCCGAGGACGTGGACGTGACCGTCAACGTCCTCGCGTTCCAGTGGAACTGGCAGTTCGAGTACGAGTCGTACCAGGACTCGACCGGGGCCGTCGTCGCGCCGCGCGTACCCGCGGGGCCGTTGGTCAAGACCATCGGGACGTCCGACGTCATCCCGCTGCTGGTGCTGCCGACGGAGCGCCAGATCCACTACAACCTGCGCGGCCGTGACGTCATCCACTCGTTCTTCGTGCCGGAGTTCAACTTCAAGCGGGACGTCTTCCCGTACCCGGAGAAGAACAACCAGGACAACACGTTCCAGAACAGCATCGACCAGGAAGGTGCGTTCGTCGGCCGCTGCGCCGAGCTGTGCGGCACCTACCACTCCGCGATGAACTTCGAGGTCCGCGCGATCAGCCCGGAGCGCTTCGACCGGTACATGATCCTGCGCCGGAGCCTGAACGAGGACACGGGCGAGCCCTACACCGCGGGCGAGGCGCTGGCGCGGATGGGCGAGGAGGACCCGAGCTGCGGCGAGCTGTGCAGCCCGACCGCCACCACGACGAGCCCGTTCAACACCGACCGCACGGCCCGTACCTCGTCGAACTGAGTTCCTGAGGTCTTCGAGAGTGAGGACAGCATGAAGGTCGAAGCCAGGCTCTTCGACGTGACGACCGCGTTCTTCTTCCTTGCCGCGATCATCTACGGGTTCTGGGCGCAGGAGCCGGTCGGTCTCGTGGGGCTCATCCTCACCGGCGGGCTCTCGCTGATCATCGGCTCGTACTTCCACTTCGTCGCGCGGCGCGTGGAGCGGCGGCCGGAGGACAACCCGGACGCCGAGATCAGCGACGGCGCGGGCGAGGTCGGGTTCTTCAGCGCCGGGTCGTACTGGCCCGTGGCCATCGCGGCCTCCGGCGGGATCGCGGCCATCGCGATCGCGTTCTGGCAGATCTGGCTGCTGGTCATCGGCATGGTGCTGGTGCTGATGGCGGTCGGCGGCCTGGTCTTCGAGTACCACACGCGGCCGGACGCCACCGACTGATCAGTCGCGTCCCTCCGCGCGCAGGTGCGGCGCCTGCGCGGCGAGCATCTCCAGCTGGGCGCCGACCCGCACGAAGTCGGCGTCGTCACGCAGGTCCAGAGCGATCGACGCCGCCCGCTCGGTGGTCTCGGCGAACGACGTCTCCGCGGCCCGCAGCAGGTCGGCGCACTCGAGTGCGGCCCCGTCGAGCTCGGTGGCCTCCGGCGCGAGGCTCTCGCCGAGGCGGGCCAGCCGCAGCGCCTCCGCGAGCTCGAGGTCCAGGGTCTCGCCGATGCCGGTGAACCAGTCCCGGCCGGCGCCCTCCCGCACCGTGCCGACGACCGCGTGGTAGGCCGTGACCGAGGTCGCGCACCGCTCGTAGGCACGCGCCCACCGCCCGGACGGGCGCAGACCGGTGGTGGCGTACCGGGTGGCGTGCTCCTGCGCCGCGCGGGCGGCGCGCCGCTCCAGGTCGGTGGGGGTGCGCGGCCACGACCGGGCGGCGAACTGCGCGGGCAGCCCGAGCAGGGAACCGATCGCCGCCCCGATCGGGATGAAGATGACCAGGCCGCCGACGAAGTTCGCGCTCGTGGAGTTGTCCGCGCCGTGCTCGCCCGGGTTCGCCGCGTACAGCGCCGCCACGCCCACCATCACCACGGCGCAGAGCACAGCGAACACCAGCCAGCCGGCACGCGCGATCACGTGCGTCACCGGGCCCCCGCGCAGGGCCATCCGCGCGCGCCAGTCACCGAGGGCCGGGGGCGTGTACCTGTCCATGGGCCACCTCCGCGAGTTGGACGACCTCGTGGCGCCCCGGGTTCCTGGCGGCGGGTGACCCGGCCCGCGTCAGCTCACCCCGGCCGGGGTCCGCTCCTCGCCGGCACGCAGCGACGTCGACAGCGTGATCCACTTCGTCAGCAGGTCGGCCGCTGTGCCGCCGTCCACCGCCTGCCGCGCGCTCTCCAGGGCCGCGCCCAGGTCGGCGTGCAGGTCGTCGGACAGGCCGCGGAAGGCCGCGATCGCGCCGGCCGCGTTCAGCAGCACCGTGTCGCGCACCGGCCCCGGCCGGCCGGCCAGCACCTCGCGCAGTACCGAGGCGTTGAACGCCGCGTCGCCACCGGCGAGGTCGCCCGCGGCGCACATGGCGACCGGCAGGCGCGACGGGTCGATCTTGTCCACCCGGACCGTGCCGTTCGTCACCACCCACGCCGTTGTC
The DNA here is from genome assembly GCA_036259595.1 of Actinophytocola sp. Taxonomy (GTDB): domain Bacteria; phylum Actinomycetota; class Actinomycetes; order Mycobacteriales; family Pseudonocardiaceae; genus Actinophytocola. The sequence goes on along the minus strand of DATABL010000340.1, from coordinate 10,410 downwards.
GTGGTGGTCGTGGTGATCTCGTCGAGGCCGTCGTCGCCGCGGACCACCAGGACGCCGAAGCCGCGGGCGGCCAGCACCTCGGCCACCACCGGGGCCAGCCGCTCGTTCGCGCAGCCCACCAGCGCCGACCGCGGCTGCGCCGGGTTGGTCAGCGGGCCGAGGATGTTGAACGCCGTCGGGATGCCGAGCTCCTTGCGGGCCGGGCCGACGTGCCGGAACGCCGGGTGGAACGCCGGCGCGAAGCAGAAGCCGATGCCGAGCGTCCGCACGCACTCGGCGACCGATGCCGGGGACAGCTCGATGGCCACCCCGAGCTCGGCGAGCACGTCGGCGGCCCCGCAGCGCGACGACGCCGCCCGGTTGCCGTGCTTGACCACCGGCACGCCGGCGGCCGCGGTGACCAGGGCGCTCATCGTGGAGATGTTCACCGAGCCGGACCGGTCGCCGCCGGTGCCGACGACGTCGGCGGCCGGTGAGTCCACGTCGACCCGGCGGGCGTGGGACAGCATGGCCTCGGCCATGCCCGCCACCTCGGCCGCGGTCTCACCCTTGGCCCGCAGCGCGACCGCGAACCCGCCGATCTGCGAGGAGGTGGCGTTGCCGGACATGATCTGGTCCATCGCCCAGGAGGTGTCCTCGGCGGAGAGGTTCGTCCCCGTCACCAGCGCGTCGAGCAGGGCCGGCCAGGTCCTGCCCGCTCTCGTGCCCACTCTCGGATCACCCCTGGTGGACGGGCAGCGGCTTGGCGCGCAGCACGTCGGCCACGGTCTCGGCGGCGGTCAGCGGGTCGAGCGGGTGCACGATCACCGCGTCGGCCTGCGACCAGGTCGCGAGCCACCGGTCGTCCTTGCGCCGGATCGCGATCACGATCGGCGGGCAGGCGTCGATCTCGTTCTTGAGCTGGCGGCACAGGCCGATGCCCCCGGTCGGCTGGGACTCGCCGTCCAGGATCGCCAGGTCGACGGTGCCGCTGTCCATCTCCATCAGCACCTCGGAGATGGTGGCGGCCTCGTGGTAGTCGACCCGCCCGATGTCCGCGGCGGGACGCCGGCCGATGGCTGTGACAATCGTCTCCCGGACCTCGGGCCGGTGGCTGAACACCAGGATCTTCAGCGGCGAGCTCATCTCGGGGGCCTCCGGGAGAGGGAACAGGACGACCTGATGCTATCCGGAACCCGCTGGTGCGCGGCAGGTGCCCGGTGGTCCTCGGAGCTCGCTCGAACACCCGCGGCGTGGCGTGGACCCGATCGGCCGCATCGCCTCGCGGCAGGCCATAATGCCCGCGTGACGACAGCAGCGCCCTCCATCAGCCAGCGTGTGCACTCGCTGAACCGGCCCAACATGGTCAGCGTCGGCACGATCGTCTGGCTGGCCAGCGAGCTGATGTTCTTCGCCGGCCTGTTCGCGATGTTCTTCACCGTCAAGGCGCAGAACGAGACCGAGCACTGGCCGCCGGAGCCGACCCATCTCAACGTGCCCTACGCGCTCGTTGTCACGATCGTCCTCGTCGCCTCGTCACTCACCTGTCAGCTGGGTGTGTTCGCGGCGGAGCGAGGTGACGTGTTCGGACTGCGGCGGTGGTACACGATCACCCTGGCCATGGGCACGATCTTCGTGCTCGGTCAGGCCTACGAGTACTACCAGCTGGTCCAGGACGGCACCACGATCCCGTCCTCGGCGTACGGCACGGTCTTCTACCTCACCACCGGGTTCCACGGCCTGCACGTGACCGGTGGGCTCATCGCCTTCGTGTACCTGCTCATCCGCACCAGGATGAGCAAGTTCACCCCAGCCCAGGCGACGTCCGCGATCGTCGTGTCCTACTACTGGCACTTCGTCGACGTGGTCTGGATCGGCCTGTTCAGCGTGATCTACTTCGTGAAATGACGGTGGAATTCGCCGGCGGACCGGCCGCTAGTCCGAACTGACACACCAGGGGTTGCCGCACAGATGATGAAGAAACGCAGGGCTCGCACGAAGCTCCGCCGCCGCCTGGCGGGGATGCTCGCGATCGCGGTGGCGCTCGTCGGCGTCGGGACGCTGTACAGCGTGCTCGTCCCCGAGCCGCAGACCGCGCAGGCCCAGGACGACCCGATCATGGTGCGGCAGGGCGAGCAGATCTACAACACCACCTGCATCAGCTGCCACGGCGCGAACCTCCAGGGTGTCGAGGACCGCGGGCCCAGCCTGATCGGCATCGGCGAGGCCGCGGTCTACTTCCAGACCTCGACCGGCCGCATGCCGGCCGTGGTGCAGGGCGCCCAGGCCGAGGAGAAGCCCCCGGTGCTCACGCCGGAGGAGATCGAGCAGATCACGGCGTTCATCCAGGCCAACGGCGGTGGCGTGGAGATGCCCGAGGAGAGCGGCGCGGAGCTGCGCGGCGACGACCCGGCCCGGGGCGGTCAGCTGTTCCGGCTGAACTGCGCGTCCTGCCACAACTTCACCGGTCAGGGCGGCGCGCTGTCCTCCGGCAAGGCCGCGCCGCCGCTGGAAGGCGTGACCGAGGACCAGATGTACGCGGCGATGCTCTCCGGCCCGCAGAACATGCCGCGCTTCTCCGAGCGACAGCTCTCGCCGGAGGAGAAGAAGGACATCATCGCCTACGTCAAGTCCGTGGCGGATGGGGACAACAGTCCCGGCGGCAACCCCCTGGGTGGTCTGGGCCCGCAGTCCGAGGGTCTGATCAGCTTCATCGTGGGACTGGCCGCGCTGCTCGGCATCACGTTGTGGATCGGGGCTAAGCAATGAGTGAGGACTACCCGGAGCACCGGCCCAAGGTGCCGAGCGACGAGGAGCTCGCCGGCATGAGCCGGGACGAGCTGGCCACGCTCGGCATGAAGCTCGACGGCGTCGAGATGGTCGAGTACCCGGACCCGTGGCCGGTGAAGGGCACCCGCGCGGAGAAGCGGGCCGAGCGGGCGGTGGCGTTGTGGTTCGGCCTGTCCGGCCTCGCCGGGCTGGCGTTCGTGGCCGCGTTCATCTTCTGGCCGGCGCAGTACGTCGCCGCGAACGAGCCGGGCCACTTCTGGTACTCGCTGTACACGCCCGTCATCGGGACCACCCTCGGCGTGGCGATCCTCGCGGTCGGCATCGGCGTGCTGGTCTACACCCGCAAGTTCATCCCACACGAGATCGCGGTGCAGGAGCGGCACGACGGCGGCTCGAACGCGCTGGACAAGGCGACGATCAACGCGCAGCTCGCCGACGCGGGCAACCGCAGCACCTTCGCCCGCCGGCCGATGATCAAGCGGTCGCTGGCGTTCGGCGGCGGCGTGCTCGGCCTCGCGCTCACCGTGGTCCCGCTCGGCGGCCTGCTGCGCAACCCGCACGCCCAGTCCGCCAACGAGGACGGCCTGCTGCACACCGGCTGGCAGCACCACGGCGACGAGAAGGTCTTCCTGCGCCGCGACACCGGCTACTCGGGCCAGGTCCAGCTGGTCCGCCCGGGCGACCTCGACGCCGGCGCGATGGAGACGGTGTTCCCGTTCCGCGAGTCCGAGCGGGACGACCACGACGCGCTGGTGCACGCGCTCAAGCGGGCGGACAACCCGGTCATGCTGATCCGGTTGCGCCCCGAGGACGCGGCGAAGGTCATCAAGGCCGAGGGCCAGGAGGACTACAACTACGGCGACTACTACGCCTACACCAAGATCTGTAGCCACCTGGGGTGCCCGACGTCGCTGTACGAGCAGCGCACCAACCGCATCCTGTGCCCGTGCCACCAGTCCCAGTTCGACGCGCTCCAGTACGCGAAGCCGGTGTTCGGTCCGGCCACCCGCAAGCTCGCGCAGCTGCCGATCACGGTCGACCCGGACACCGGCTACTTCATCTCGACCGGCGACTTCATCGAGCCGATCGGCCCGGCCTACTGGGAGCGGAAGTCATGAGTGGTCTGACGACACCGACCAAGCCGGACAACCTGCTGATGCGCGGGGCCAGCGGGGCGGCGAAGTGGGCGGACGACCGGTACCACATGGCCGGCGGCATGCGGCGCCAGCTGAACAAGGTCTTCCCGACGCACTGGTCGTTCCTGCTCGGTGAGATCGCGCTGTACAGCTTCATCGTGCTGCTGCTGTCCGGCACGTACCTGGCCCTGTTCTTCGACCCCTCGATGGAGGAGGTCGTCTACCAGGGCTCGTTCGTGAACCTGCGCGGCCTGGAGATGTCGCGGGCGTACGAGTCGACGCTGTTCATCTCGTTCGACGTGCGCGGCGGCCTGTTCGTGCGGCAGGTGCACCACTGGTCCGCGCTGCTGTTCATGGCGGCGATCGTCGTGCACATGTTCCGCACGTTCTTCACCGGTGCGTTCCGCCGCCCGCGTGAGGTCAACTGGGTCATCGGGGTGCTGATCTTCGTGCTCGGCGCGACCGAGGGCTTCGCCGGCTACTCGCTGCCGGACGACCTGCTCTCCGGCGCCGGCCTGCGGATCATGTCCGGTCTGATCCTGTCGATCCCGGTCATCGGCACCTGGACGCACTGGCTGATCTTCGGCAGCGAGTTCCCCGGCAACGAGATCATCCCGCGGCTCTACACGGTGCACATCCTGCTGATACCGGGGATCCTGCTGGCGCTGATCGGTGTCCACGTCGGGTTGGTGTGGTACCAGAAACACACCCAGTTCCCCGGCGTGCGGCGCAAGGAGACCAACGTCGTCGGCGTCCGGATCATGCCGACGTTCGCGCTGAAGGCCGGTGGCTTCACCGCGGTCGTCATCGGCGTGACCGCGCTGCTCGGCGGCCTGTTCCAGATCAACCCGGTGTGGAACTTCGGCCCGTACAACGCCGCGCACATCTCCGCGGGCACGGTGCCCGACTGGTATATGGGCTGGACCGACGGTCTGATCCGACTATGGCCGGCGTGGGAGGTCTACCTCGGGAACTACACGATTCCCGCGCCGTTCTTCCCGTTCATGGCCGGGCTACCGCTGCTGACCGGTCTGGCCGCGGTCTACCCGTGGCTGGAACGGAAGTTCACCAAGGACTACGCGCACCACAACCTGCTGCAGCGGCCGCGGGACGTGCCGGTGCGCACCAGCCTCGGGGCCATGGCGATCACCTACTTCATGGTGTCGCTGCTGTCGGCGGCCAACGACGTGCTGGCGGAGAAGTTCGACATCTCGCTGAACGCCACCACCTGGATCGGTCGAATCGGGTTGCTGCTGGCGCCGCCACTGGCGTACGCGATCACCTACCGCCTGTGTCTCGGCCTGCAGCGCTCCGACCGGCAGGTGCTCGAGCACGGCGTGGAGACCGGCATCATCAAGCGGCTCCCGCACGGCGAGTTCATCGAGGTGCACCAGCCGCTGGGTCCGGTGGACGAGCACGGCCACCCGATCCCGCTGGAGTACCAGGGCACCCCGGTGCCGAAGAAGATGAACAAGCTGGGCTCGGCGGGCGAGCCGGTGGCCGGGTCGCTGCTGCGGGCCGACCCGCCGGAGGAGACCGCGGCGCTCGCCAAGGCGCGGGCCGCCCAGCACGGCCAGAAGGCCGAGCAACTGGAGTCCGGGGAGACCGAGACCGGCTCCACGATCGCCACCAGCCAGGAGGACCCGACCAAGAAGTTGTAGGCCGACCTTCCAGGAGGGCCGTCGCGTTCGTCGCGGCGGCCCTTCTTATTGTCCACAGGGTTGTCGCGGTTCTCGCTGGTGTGTGCGGGAGGGGCACGCCACGGGCAAGGTCGCCGTCACGGTGTGAACGGCAGCCGCGGGTCGATCTCCTCGTCGGCCCAGGTGTCGCGGATCCAGGTGTGGGCCGGGTCGTCGCTGATGCGCCAGGCCCGCTCGGTGCCCGGCCCGGCCATCACGTTCAGGTAGTACAGGTCGTAGCCGGGCACCGCCATCGACGGCCCGTGCCAGCCGTGCGGGATCAGCACGACGTCGTCGGTGCGGACCTCGGCCAGCACGTCGATCGGGCCGGCGGCCGAGGCGTAGACCCGCTGGTAGCCCATGCCGTCCCTTGCCACCTGGAAGTAGTAGATCTCCTCCAGCTCGCACTCGTCCGGCCCGGCCTCGTCGTGCTTGTGCGGCGGGTAGGACGACCAGTTCCCGCCCGGCGTCAGCACCTCGCAGGCGATGAGCCGGTCGGCCTCGAACGCGTCCGGGGTGCAGAAGTTGTTGACCTGCCGGCTGCACCGCCCGGCCCCGCGCAGCTCGACGGGCACCCCGCCGGCGGGGGCGTACCGGGCGGGCAGCCGCCGGGTGCACACGGCCGAGGGCAGCGCCACCGTGGCCCGCGCGGTCGCCGACAGGGTCGCGGTGGCCTCCCGCGGCAGGTACGCGAAGTCGGTGGGGCCGGAGAAGACGTCGGGCCGGCCGGTGAGCGCGAAGGTGTCGCCGCCGGTCTCGACCACACAGCCGCCGGACAGGGGCAGCACGAGCGTCTCGGCCTCCCCGGTCTCGATCACGCGCCGCTCGCCCGGCACCAGGTCGAGGACGGTGAGCCCGGAGTGCGCCCAGCCGGCCGACTCCGGTGTGACGGTCACCCGGTCGGGGCCGGTCGACCCGGCGGGGCGGTACCACGTACTCACAGCAACCCCGCGGCGGTGTCGACAGCCTTCAGGTAGTCGCCGTCCGGGGGGTAGAGCAGCGAGCGGCCCACCACCAGACCGCGCACGGTCGGGTGGGCCAGGGCCTTCTCCCACCGCGCGTAGGTGGCGTCGGCGTCGGCGGACACCTCGCCGCCCAGCAGGAGCGTCGGCAGCGTGGTCGCGGACAGGACCCGCGCCATGTCCTCCCCGCCGTCGCCGATCACCGGGACCTTGAGCCACGTGTACGCCGACGTGTGGCCCAGGCCGGAGGCGATGGTGATCGCCTTCGTGGCGGCCGCCACCGACAGGTCGTTGCGCAGCCGCCCGTCGACCCGGTGGGACAGGAACGGCTCCACCATCGCGACCAGCCCGTGGTCGGCCAGCTCGCTGACCGCCCGCGCGCACGACTCCAGCGTGCCCGCGGTCCGGTCGTCGGCGAGGTCGACGCGCAGCAGCATCTTGCCGCCGTCGAAGCCGAAGCGGCCCAGCGCGGCCGCGGTGTACCCGGTGAACCGGTCGTCGAGTTCGAACGCCGCCCCGGCCAGCCCGCCGCGGTTCATCGAGCCGAACACGCTGCGGTCGTCCAGCGCGCCGAGCAGCAGCAGGTCCTCCAACACGTCGGCCGTGCCGAGCACCCCGGCCACCCCGGGATGGGCGAGCACCTCGCGCAGCCGGCGCAGCAGCTCGCCGCGGTCGGCCATGGCCATCGGGTCCGTGCCGGCGGCCAGCGACCCGCGGGCGGGGTGGTCGGCCGCGACGATCAGGCCCCGGCCCAGCGGGGACGCGGGGCGCCGGCGGGCCTTGGCCAGCTCGGCGACCTCGCCCGGCCGGCGCAGCCGCCGACCGGTGATCTCCGCGGTGATTTCTTCAGTCCGCACCAGACATCAGCTCCTCGACCTCCTCGCTGGTCGGCATCGCCGCCGAACAGGACAGCCGGGACGCGACGATCGCCCCCGCCGCGTTGGCGAACCGCATGGTCCGCTCGACGTCCCAGCCGGACAGCAGCCCGTGGCACAGCGCGCCGCCGAACGCGTCGCCCGCGCCGAGCCCGTTGACCACCTCGACCGGCACCGGCGGCACGGTCACCTCGCCGCCGCCGTCCACGGCGAGTACCCCGGCCGGGCCCTGCTTCACGACCGCGAGCCGCACCCCCATGTCCCGCAGCGCGGCCGCGGCCGCCCGGGGCTCACGGGTGCCGACCGCGACCTCGCACTCCTCGAGGTTGCCGACGGTCACGTTGACCTGCGCGAGCGCCGTGCGCACCCAGTGCCGCGCGTCGTCGCGGGACGCCCAGAACTTCGGCCGGTAGTCCAGGTCGAGCACGGTGATCGCGTCCGGGTCGTCGGCCTGCCGGGCGGCGAGCGCGGCGAGCGTCGCGGAACGGCTCGGCTCCTGACACAGGCCGGTCACCGTGGCCCAGAAGATCGTCGCGCCGCGCACCGCGTCGAGGTCCAGCTCGTGGGTGTAGATCTCCAGGTCCAGGGGCCTTGGGGTAGCGGTAGAAGTAGATGGGGAAGTCGTCCGGCGGGAAGATCTCGCAGAACGTCACCGGCGTCGGCAGCCCCGCCACCCCGGTGACGAACCGGTCGTCCACGCCGAACTCACGCAGCGCCCGGTGCAGGTACCCACCGAACGGGTCCTCGCCGGTGCGGCTGATCAGCGCCGTCGGGTGGCCGTGCCGGGCCGCGGCGACCGCCACGTTCGCCGCGCTGCCGCCGAGGTACTTGGCGAACGAGGTCACGTCGGCGAGCCCCACCCCGGTCTGCTCGGGGTAGATGTCCACCCCCAGCCGACCCATGGTGATGACCTCGAAGTGGCTCACCCCGGCACCTCCACTCGACTCGACTCCCGGCTCGACAACGCGGCGTCCGCCCTGGCCAGCCAGCCGCGCCAGCTCGCGGCCGCCATGGCCGGCTCCGCCCAGGGCTGCGAGCATCGAACCATCCGGGTGCCGGGCTGATCCAGCCACCGCAGCACCACGCCCACCTCCTCGGCCGGCGCGCCGGCCAGCGGGCCCGCCCCCGGCAGCACGGTCTCGGCCGACGCGGTCAGCATCTCGACCACCGGCATCGGCGGCACGCCGCGGCGGGCGACCCCGGCCGAGGCGAGCCGGCCGTGCCGGACCACGGCGAACTCCCAGCCGCCGGCGCCGTCCGGCCGGGCCGCGACGAGCTCCGGCACCGACGCGAGTGCGGCCAGCCGCTGCCCCCGGTCGAGCGCGCGCACCAGCACCCGCATCCGGTCGCGGTCGAACCCGGCCTGCTCGAACCGCTCCGCCTCGGCCAGCGCGGCGAGCCGTGCCGCCAGCCGGCCCAGCGGGTCGGTCCGCCGGCCGGCGACCAGGCCGAGGAACGCGGCCGGCGCCGGGGCGTACTCCTCGACGCTCTGCCGGCCCGCGCACGGCGCCGCGCACCGGCCGAGCTCGGCCAGCGCGCACGGCCGCGCCCGCGCGTTCCTGGCCGGGATCCGGACCGTGCACGGCCGGATGCCGGTGGCGTCCTGCAGCGCGATCATGGCGTCCTCGGCCAGGCCCCGGGACCGGAACGGGCCCAGCGCGCCGTCGCGGGGGAGCCGGACCAGCGACAGGCGCGGGAACGCCTCGTCGGTGAGCGTGATCCACCACGACTGCCTCGGGTTCTTCGAGCGCCGGTTGTAGGCCGGCTTGTGCGCGGACAGCAGGCGCAGCTCGCGCACCTGCGCCTCCAGCGAGTGCGCGCACACGACGTGGTCCACCCGGGTCGCCAGCGCCACCATCTCGCGCAGCCGGCGCCGGGTCTCGCTCGCGGTGAAGTACTGGCGCACCCGGCGCTTGAGGTCGGTCGCGGTGCCGACGTAGAGCACCTCCTCGCCGGGGCCGCGGAACAGGTACACGCCGGGGGCGTTCGGCAGCTCGGCGGCCATCGTGCGCTTGCGGCGCTGTTCCGGGGTGACCTCGGGGATGTAGTCGAGCAGCTCCTCGAGCGACTGCACGCCGATCGAGCCGACCCGTTCGAGCAGGGTGTGGAAGACGTCGACGGTGGCGCGCGCGTCGGCCAGCGCTCGGTGGGTCGGTTTGGTGCGGGCGTGCAGCAGCTCGGCGAGCGTGCCGAGCCGGCAGCTCGGCGCCTCCTCACGGGTGAGCACCCGCCTGGCGAGCTGGACGGTGCACACGACCGTGGGTCTGCCCCACCGGTAGCCGTGGCGCAGGCAGGCCTTGCGGACGAAGTTGGTGTCGAAGCCGGCGTTGTGCGCGACCAGGACGGCGCCGGCGGCGAACTCCAGGAACGCGGGCAGCACGGCGTCCAGCCGGGGCGCGGCGTGGACCATCGCGTCGGTGATCCCGGTCAGCGACACGACTTCCGGCGGGATGCCGCGGCCGGGGTCGACCAGCGTCGCGAACTCGCCGAGCACCTCGCCGCCGCGGACCTTGACCGCGCCGATCTCGGTGATCGTGTCCTCGTCGCTGACTCCCGTGGTCTCCAGGTCGAACACGACGAACGTGGTCGACCGCAGGGGAGTGCCCAGCTCGTCGAACGCGAGCTGACCGTCCGGCTTGGTCATGCGGCGGAAGCTAGAGCACGGGACCGACAAAAGCCGGCAGGTGACCTCGAGCGCCGACGGCTAACCTGTGGGGATGACACCGTCACTCCACCCGGTCGGACCGGACGAGCTCGGGGACGAACCCGAGCCCGCCGAGCCGTCGGGTGGATCCACTGTGGACTGGACGGCGTTGCCGGACGCGGTTCGCGCCAGGGTGGCCGAACTGGGCGCCGAGGCGATCGGGGCGCTGCCGGCGGTGGACATCCCGCAACAGCTGCGCGCGGTCGCCCGGTTCACCCCGGCCAAGCGGGCGCGGCTGGGCAGCGCGCCGATCATCGCGAGCCTGCGCGACTCGACGGCGTTCCG
>DATABL010000339.1:0-39299 GCA_036259595.1 Actinophytocola sp. | reverse complement strand
GTGTCGAGGCCGGCGGGCAGGGTGTGGATCCAGTCGGCGTCGACGGCGGCGAGCGCGTCGAGGATGTGGGGGTCGTCGGCGGTGGGGGGCGGCGATGGCGAGGTTGTCGCGGACGGTGCCGATGAACACGTGGTGTTCCTGGGTGACCAGCACGATGCGGCGGCGCAGTTCCTCGGGGGCGAGCTCGGCGACGGGGACGCCGCCGACGGTGATGGCGCCGGTGCGGGGTGCGTCGACGCCGGCGAGGAGGCGCCCGAGGGTGGACTTGCCGGCGCCGGAGGGGCCGACGATCGCGAGCCGCTCCCCCGGCCGCACGGCGAGGTCGACGCCGTGCAGGACGTCGCGGTCGGCGGTGTAGGCGTAGCGGACGTCGGTGACCTCGATGCGGTCGTCGCGGGGTGTGCCGCCGGCGGGTGCCGCTCCCCCGGCGTGGCTGACGCCCTTGATCCTGGCCATGGACGCGGTGCTGCGCTGCAGGCTCTCCAGGTACATGAGGACGCGGTTGAGCGGGTCGGCGAGCTGCATGGTGTAGAGGCTGGCGGAGACGGTGGCGCCGAGGGTGGTGAGGTCGTTGACGTAGAGGACGCCGCCGGTGGCGAGGACGAGCGCGGTGGCGAGCATGAACGCGAAGTCGAGCTGCGGGAACAGGACGCTGCGCAGGTACAGGGTGCGGACGCGGGTGCGGTGGGCGTCGCGGACGCGCTGGTCGCCGGCGTGGACGCGGCGGTGCTGGAGGCCGAACGCCTCGACGGTGCGGGCGCCGGCGGCGGTGGCGGCGAGGGTTTCGGACATCTCGGAGTTGGCGGTGCCCTCGGCGAGGTAGGCGGGGCGGGCGCGGCGGACGAACCAGCGGCCGGTCCACCACAGGCTGGCGGTGCCGGCGACCGCGCACAGCCCGAGGAGTGGTTCGACGAGCACGATGGCGGCGACGATGAACAGGGCCTGGAGGACGCCGACGAACACCTCGGGGGCGGCGTTGCGCAGGGAGGTGCCGATGGTGGCGATGTCGGCGGTGGTGCGGGCCATGAGGTCGCCGGTGCCGGCGCGTTCGACGACGTTGGTGGGCAGGGCGAGGGTGCGGTCGACGAACTCCTCGCGCAGGCGGGCGAGGGTGCGTTCGGCGAAGCGGTGGGCGAGGTAGCGGGCGAAGCGGGTGAGCAGGATGGTGGCGGCGGCGGAGGCGAGGATGCCCAGGGCGAGGAGGTCGACGGCGCCGGTGTCGGGGTTGCCGGTCTCGACGTGGTTGACGATGCGGCCGATGAGCCAGGGCGCGGCGAGTGCGGTGGCGGCGGCGAGGCAGGTGGTGAGCAGGACGAGGGCGGTGCCGGTGGGGTCGGCGCGGACGAGGTCGGTGTGGGCGCGGCGGACCTCGGCGCGGCCGGCGACGGGCAGTTGGTAGGCGGTCACGGGACGAGTTCCTCGCCGCGGTGGGCGAGGCCGCGGTAGCCGGGGTGGGTGGCGAGCAGGTCGGTGTGGGTGCCGGTGGCGGCGACGCGGCCGTCGACGAGGTAGGCGACGCGGTCGGCGCGGTCGAGCAGCAGCGGTGAGGTGCCGACGACGACGGTGGCGCGGCCGGCTCGGTGGGTGCGTAGGCGGGTGGCGATGGCGGACTCGGTGTGCGCGTCGACGGCGGAGGTGGGTTCGACGAGGATCAGCACCTCGGGGTCGGCGAGCAGGGCGCGGACCAGGCGGACGCGTTGGCGTTGGCCGCCGGACAGGTCGCGGCCCTGGGCGTCGACGGGTGAGTCGAGGCCGGCGGGCAGGCCGGTGACGATGTCCTCGGCGGCGGCGGTGTGGACGGCGTGCGCGATGGCCTCGTCGGAGACGGGGTGTCCTGGGGTGACGGTGTCGCGGAGGGGCTCGGCGAACAGGTGGGCGTCGTTGTCGGCGACGAGGACGCGGCGGCGGACCTCGGCGACGGGCATGTCGGTGAGCGGGGCGCCGCCCCAGGTGGCGTCGGAGTCGGTGTAGCGGCCGAGGCGGTCGGCGACGGCGAGGGCGTCAGCGGGTTGGGCGGGGGCGACCGCGAGGAGTTCGCCGGGGTGGACGGTGAGGCCGGAGGCCGGGTCGTGCAGGGGTGCGGGGCCGGATGGGCAGGCGGTGGCGGCGTGGTCGGGGGTGGCGGGTCGGAGGGTGAGGACACGGGTGACGCGGCGGGCGGCGACCAGGCCGCGGTTGATGTCCTGGGCGCCTTCGATGAGGAACCAGATGGGGGTGGCGAGCATGGCGACGTAGCCGTAGACGGCGACGAGTTCGCCGACGGTGATGTCGCCGGCGGCTGCCATGCGGGCGCCGAGCCAGGTGACGGCGGCGAGGAACAGGCTGGGCAGGCCGACGGCGATGGCCTCGATCCAGCTGGAGATCGCGCCGACGCGGTAGCCCTTGGCGCGCAGGGCGTCGGAGTCGCGGTGGTAGCGGGCGGCGAAGCGGTCCTTGCCGCCGATGCCGCACAGGACGCGCAGGCCGGCCACGATGTCGCCGGCGCGCGCGGCGAGGGCGCCCTGTTGTTCGCGGTAGGAGGTCTCGGTGTCGCGCATCCGGCTGAGCAGGGGTCCGAGGGCGAGCATGAGGGCGGGCACGCCGAGCAGGATGACGAGCGCGAGCAGCGGGGAGATGCCGACCAGGACGACGGCGACGACGCTGTAGGTGACGACGGCGCCGACGCCGGGGCCGGTGACGGTCATGGTGCGCATGACGCGGTCGAGGTCGGCGGCGCCGATGCTGACGACCTCGCCGGTGCTGACCCGGCGGGGCAGTTCGGCGCCGACGGCGACGGCGTGGCGGATGACCACCTGGACGGTGCGGAATCCGGCGTCGAGGCGGATGAAGGTCATGGTGCGGTGCCGCAGGACGCCGATGCCGGCGTTGGTGGCGCCGGCGGCGAGCAGGGCGAGGGTCCAGCCGGTGAGCGCGGTGAGGTTCTCGGGGCGCAGGCCGTCGTCGATGGCGCGGGCGAGCAGGTAGGGCGGCACGACGAGGCCGAGCATCCAGGCGCTGGCGAGCAGGACGCCGAGGCAGACGCGGCCGGGTTGGCTGCGCACCAGCCAGAGGAGGTACCGGCCGGGTCCGCGGGTGTCCGGTACGCCCGGATCTGCGTAGGGGACCTTCAGGCGCATGATCTCCACCCTATGCACGCTGGTGAACCCTGTACCGGGGATCGAGGGTTGAGCCCAGGGTGATCGGCTTAGCTCCGGACGAGGTGGGGTATCACTCGAGCTGAGCATGAGGGTCACCCCTCGCCGGTACGAGTCGTGAGAGTCTGTTGTGGATGGACGCACTGCGGTGCTCGGCCGTGGCCGAGACGATCGACGAGCCGCTCGCCGGCACGGCGGCGGTCGCCCGGTCCTGGCTGTGCCTCGAGCAGCCCGGGCCGTGGGGTCGTGACGCGCTCGCCGCGAGCCATCTCGATCCGGGGGTGGCGCGCGAGCTGACCCGGCTGGCCGCGGGTACCGGGGTGCGGATCGTGCTGATCCGGCGGCCGGGCAGCCACCCGGACCGGCACCGCCCGGTCCCCCGGCAGGTGTATCTGGCGCACACGACACCGGGCGGCAGCTGGCTGGAGCGGGCCACGGTGAACGACCCGAAGGAGCTGCTCGACCTGGACTTCGCCCAGGCCGGCGCGGGGGTGCCCGGGCTGCTGGGGGCGGCGACGACGGAGTGGCTGCTGCTGGTGTGCACGAACGGGCGCCGGGACGTGTGTTGTGCGCTGCTCGGTCGCCCGGTCGCGGCGGCGCTGGCGGCCACGCACGGGGACGCGGTGTGGGAGTGCACGCACATCGGCGGGCACCGGTTCTCCCCCACCGCGGTGCTGTTGCCGACCGGGTACGCCTACGGCCGGCTGGACGTGGGGTCGGCGGCGCGGCTGCTCGACGGCGGCCCGGACGTGGTGACCGACGGGTGCCGGGGCCGGTCGACGTGGCCGGGTCCGGGGCAGGTGGCGGAGCTGGCGGTGCGGGCGGCGAGCGGGGTGCGCGGGCCGGACGCGCTGGCGGTGGACACCGTGGACAGGACCGGCGACGGGTGGGTGGTGTCGGTGCGGCAGGTCACCGGCCGTGTCTGGCGGGTGGTGGTCGTGGAGCGCGAGGTGGCGCCGCCCCGCAAGGCGAGCTGCGCGGCGGCGGTGACCCCGGCGGTCGGCCTGGAGGTCGTGTCGGTGCACGAGACCGTGTCCTGCGCCTGACCGGACGTTCCGCGGTGCCCGCGGGTCGGCCCGCGCTACCCGGCGTCTTCCCCCGACTCGTTCTGCACGGTTGTGGCCGGCCACGGATGACATCGACCGGCCCGCGGCGGTGCTCGTTCCGGGCACGCGCGGACACGGGCGGGCGGCGTCGCTGGTCTCACCCGCGCGACGGCGCCGTCCGCCCTGATGGGTGAACGGGGCCGTCGGGTCGGTGTCAGTATCGGGGTGGCTCGTCGGAGAGCTCGGTGGACTCCGGTGGCCGGCCCTGCTGGGGGCCGGGTGGCGGGGGGTCCTGCGCCGGTCGGGGCGCCGGGGACGGGCTCGGCGGGGCCGGTGGTGGCGGTGTCGTGGGGGCCGGCGGCACGGGGGTCTGCGCCAGGCGCTGGGTCGGGTAGCCGGCGGACGGTGGTTCCGGGTCGACCCGTTGGACCGGCTGCTGCACGGGCGGCGGAGCCTGGGGCGGTGCCGGTGGGCGCGCGGACGCGCCGAGGACCGGCGGGCCGGTGGGGCGGGTGCTCAGCGGACCGGGCACCTCCTGGCGGGCCACGGCCTCGGCCTCGCGGACCGCCTCGGCGACCTTCGGGTCGGTGGACATGTCGAACCACGACTCGATCTCGTCGGAGTCGTCCTCGGTGCGGGCCGCGGGCTCGTAGGCGGGCGGCTCGTAGCGGAACACGCCGTCGTCGCCGGGGGCGCCGAGGGCCTTGGCGAAGCCCTCGAGTGCCTTGCCGAAGTCGTTGGGCAGCATCCACACCTTGTTCGCGTCGCCCTGCGCCATCTGCGGCAGCGTCTGCAGGTACTGGTAGGCCAGCACCTCGGGGGTCGGCTTGCCGGCCTTGATCGCGTCGAACACCTTCTCGATGGCCTTGGCCTGGCCCTGGGCCTGCAGGTAGCGGGCGGCGCGTTCACCCTGGGCGCGCAGGATCCGCGACTGCCGCTCGCCCTCGGAGGCGAGGATCGCGGCCTGCTTGGAGCCTTCCGCGGACAGGATCTGGCTCTGCTTCTGGCCTTCCGCGGTCTTGATCGCCGCCTCGCGGGTGCCTTCCGCGGTGAGGATCATGGCGCGCTTCTCCCGGTCGGCGCGCATCTGCTTCTCCATCGAGTCCTGGATGGAGGGCGGCGGGTCGACGGCCTTCAGCTCGACGCGCGCGACCCGGATGCCCCAGCGGCCGGTCGCCTCGTCGAGCACGCCACGCAGCTGGCCGTTGATCGAGTCGCGGGAGGTCAGGGTCTCCTCCAGGCTCATGCCGCCGACCACGTTGCGCAGCGTGGTGGTGGTGAGCTGCTCGACGGCCACGATGTAGTCGGAGATCTCGTACACCGCGTCGCGCGGGTTGGTGACCTGGAAGTAGACGACGGTGTCGATCGACACCGTGAGGTTGTCCTGGGTGATCACCGGCTGTGGCGGGAACGAGACGACCTGCTCGCGGCGGTCGATCCGCGCCCGCACCCGGTCCAGGAACGGCACCAGGAAGTTCAGGCCCGGTTCGGCCACCGACCGGAATCGGCCGAGCCGCTCGATGACCGCGGACTGCGCCTGCGGGATCACCAGGATCGACTTCACCACGACCGTGAGTACGAACAGAACCACGACCACGACGATGATGAGGATGGTCAACGTGCCTCCACTCCGTCTCGGAACGGCGTCCCCTGGTCGGTCTCCTGGTCGACGCCCGAGAAGTAGATCACAAGATCGTCCCGAACCCGGTGACGCGGGCGCCGCGTCCGGCGATTTATCACCTGGTTGTCGGAACCCGGGTCCCGGGTCAGTCGCCGTCGGCCAGCACGACGGCGGTGGCTCCCGCGATCTCCACGATCGTCACCGACGCGCCCGGCGAGATCGCCTCGTCGTTGATCGCGCGGGCGGTCCACACGTCGCCGTCGAGCCGCACCTGGCCGCCGTGCTCGTTGACCAGCGACACCGCGACCGCCTTGCGGCCGATCAGCGCGTCGACGTTGGTGGCGACCAGTTCGCCGTGCATCCGCCGCTTGAGCCACGGCCTGGCGAAGGTCACCAGCCCGATCGACACGAGCGCGAAGACGGCGGCCGCGACCAGCGTGTTGCCGGTGAGCCATTCGGCGCCCGCGCCGGACAGCGCGCCGACACCGACCATCAGGAGGAAGAAGTCTCCGGACAGGACCTCGGCGGCGATCAGCGCGATCCCACCGATGAGCCAGAACACTGCGGCCATGCCGCCATGATCTCAGAGTCGTGGCCGCTCGGTCACTACCCTTCACCGAAGGTAACGAAGTCGATCAGACGCTCGACGGCCCCGATCAGCGGGGTCTCCAGGTCCTTGTAGCTGCGCACGCCGGCGAGCACGCGGCGCCACCCGTCGGCGGGTTCGCCCCAGCCCAGCGCGTCGCACACGCCGGTCTTCCAGTCGGTGCCGCGCGGCACCGTCGGCCAGGCGGGGATGCCGACCGACGACGGCCGCACCGCCTGCCACACGTCCACGTAGGGGTGGCCGGTGACGAGCACGTTCGGGTCACGCAGGTTGTCGACGATGCGGGATTCCTTGCTGCCGGTGACCAGGTGGTCGACCAGCACGCCGAGCCGGCGGGTGGCGGCGGTGCCGAACTCGGCGACCAGGCCGGGCAGGTCGTCGATGCCGTGCAGGGGTTCCACGACGACGCCCTCGACGCGCAGGTCGTGGCCCCAGACGCGTTCGACGAGCTCGGCGTCGTGGATGCCCTCGACCCACAGGCGGCTGTCCCGGGCGGTGCGGGCGGTGTGGCCGGCGACCCGCACCGAGCCGGACGCCGAGACCGTCGTCCTCGGGTCGGGCCTGGGTGTGGGGCGGACCAGGGTGACGGGTTTGCCGTCGAGCAGGAACCCGGCCTTGGCCAGGGGGAACAGCCGGTGCCGGCCGTGCCGGTCCTCGAGCACGACGTGTCCGTGTTCGAACCGGGTCACCGCGCCGCAGAAGCCGCTCGCCGGGTCCTCGACCACGAGGCCGGGCTCGGCGACCACCTCGGGCACCTCGCGTCGGGGTTTGCGGGACAGGACATCTCCGCCGTACCGGTCGTCACCCACGGTCGGGGACCCTATCGACCCGTCGGGGTGAATTCCTCGAACCCGACCCGTCGGAGTGTCGGCCCGCCGGACGACGATGAGGGTGTGAGTGGTCGACCACGGGCGCGGCCCGACCCGGCGCTCGGGCTGCTGGAGTTGTACGACGAGGCGTTGCCGCACGTCTACGGCTACCTGCTGGCCCGCTGCCGGGACGCGTCCCTGGCCGAGGACCTCACCGCCGAGTCGTTCCTCGCCGCCGTGCACGCGGCCCGCACGCCCGGTGCGGCCACGCCGTCGGTGCCGTGGCTGATCGGGGTGGCCCGGCACAAGCTCGCCGACCACTGGCGCCGCGTCGAGCGGGAGGAGCGCGGGATGCGGCTGCTGGACGGCGACGCCGCGCCCGTCGAGGACCCGTGGGCGGGCACGATCGACGCGATCCAGGCCCGGGACGTGCTCGACCGGTTGGGAGCGCACCACCGGGCCGCGCTCACCCTGCGCTACCTCGACGGGCTGCCGGTGCCCGAGGTCGCGCGGTGCCTGGACCGGACCGTGCACGCCACCGAGGCGCTGCTGGTCCGGGCGCGGGGCGCGTTCCGGCGGATCTACCGCGGAGAGGAGGGCTCGTCGTGACCGACCCGTTCGACGCCTTGTACGAGCCCGCCGCGCCGGTGGATCCCGCGCCGGAGTTCGCCGCGCGGCTGCGGCAGGACCTGATCCGAGAACTGTTGGGAGACGCCATGACCCAGTCCAGCCAGGTGGAGCACGAGCCGGCATGGCCGCCATCGCTGAGCCCGTACATCGTCGTGTCCGACGCGCGGGCCGCGCTGGCTTGGTACACGGAGGTGTTCGGCGCGCGGCAGCGCGGTGAGCTGTACGTGAACGCCGACGGCACGGTCGGGCACGCGGAGGTCGGGCTCGGCGACGCGGTGCTGATGTTCGCCGAGCCGTCCGACCTGTGGCCCGACGTGCCGGTGCGTGCCCCGTCGGCGCCGAGCACGTTCAGCCACACGTTGCACCTGTCGGTCGACGACGTCGACGCGACGGTGGCGACGGCGCGGCGGCGGGCGGCGACGGTGGAGCGGGAGCCGGTCGACGAGCCGTACGGGCGGGCCGCGGTGATCGTGGACCCGTTCGGGCACCGGTGGATGCTGAACACGCCGCCGGCGCGGGCGACGCGGCTGCGGCAGGGCGACGTCGCGCGCGTCACGGTGGTCACGCCGGACGTGGAGCGGGCCAGGACGTTCTACGAGGCGGTGCTGGAGGTGCCGTTCGCGCCGGGGAGCGTGCCGGGCGCGTGGGTCGCGGAAACGTCGCCGCCGGTCGGCATGTGGTCCCCGCCGGGGCAGCAGCCGCAGGTGCAGCTGTGTTTCCGGGTCGACGACGTCGAGGCGGCGGTGGCGCGGGTGCGGGCCGCGGGTGGGCGCGCGGAGGACGCAGAGCGCAAGCCGTACGGCCTGCTCGCCGAGTGCGCCGACGACCAGGGCGCGCGGTTCCAGCTCTGGCAGCCGGTGGACTAGCTGGCTCAGCCGAACGCGGCGGTGAATCGGGAGCGGAGGCCGCGTAGGCGGTCGACGGGTTCGTTGGCGAACACCAGGCGCAGGTAGCGGTCGCCGGCCGGGCCCCAGCCGTGCATCGGGGTGGCGGCGACGCGGCCGCGGTCGAACAGGCGCCGGGACGCCTCCGCCGGGTCCAGGCCGAGCTGGGTGGTGTCGACCAGCAGCGACCAGCCGCCGTCGGGCCGCACGCACGGGTAGTCGGCCAGTTCGGTGTGGATCAGCTCGGCGCGGGCGCGCCAGGTGGCGGTCGCGGCGGCCACGTCGGCGTCGGCGTCGGGGGCGGTGAGCGCGTCGGCGACGGCCTGCTGGGCGATGCCGACCTGGCAGACGACGTTGGTGAGACCGACCAGGTGCACGTCGGCCATGATCGGGGCGGGGCCGACGACCCAGCCGACCCGCCAGCCGATCATCCGCAGTTCCTTGGACGCGGAGCCGACGGTGATCGTGCGGTCGGCCAGGCCGGGGTGGTGGGCGGGGTGGTCGGGTGCGGTGCCGTCGAAGCGGATGCGTTCCATCGCCGCGTCGTGGAGCACCCAGCAGTCGTGGGCGGCGACGGTCTCGGCGAGGGCGTCCCAGTGCGCGGGTCCGAGGAGGGCGCCGGTGGGCATGGCCGGCGTGTTGACGAGCACGGCGGCGGTGTTCGGGCCGACCGCGGCGGCCAGCTCGGCCGGGTCGGTGGTCCAGCCATGCGGGGTGGGCCGGCTGGGCACGTGCCGGGGGACGCCGCCGGCGAGGCGGACCCGGTTGACCAGGCCGGCGTAGACGGGGTCGCCGAGGACGACCTCCTCCCCCGGTTCGACGGTCGCCAGCAGGACGTTGAGCACGCCGTTGAGCCCGCCGGCGACGCTGACGCATTCGGTGGCCGGGTCGTAGCCGCGGCCGGCGAGACGCCCGACGTGCGCGGCGGCGGCCTCACGCAGGGACAGGCGGCCCTGGAACGGCAGGTAGCTGTTGGCGGTGTCGTCGTCGACGGCCGCGCGGGTGGTGTCGAGCGCGACGCGGGGTGGCCGCAGGTCGGTGTCGAGGTTCTCCAGCCGGAGCAGGTCCGGGTCGTGGGCGGCGTCGGCGGCGTCACCGACCTGGTCGACGCCGATGCCGGGGATGTGAGCCAGCCGCGACACACTCATGATTCGCCTCCCGTACCCATCGGCTGCGACGATCATGGGCGACGGCGGCCGGTGCGGCAAGGCGCGGCTCAGGGTGTTGCGGCGGTGGCGTGGGTGGCGAGCAGGCGGGTCTGTTCGACCAGCTCGGCGGGGCGTTCCACCCGGTACGGCTCCCCCACCGCGGCGAGGGCGGCCGCCAGCCACCGCCAGTCGTCCGGGGGTGTGGTGTAGCGGCAGGTGTGGTCGCCGGTGGCGGTCAGGGTGCCGGCCTCGGCGTGGAGGCGTTCGGCGACCACCGCGGCGGGCGCGTCGAAGTGGACCACCGCGTGCGGGCGGTCGTCAGTGTCGTCGGTGCCGTCGGTGCCGAAGGCCGGGCGGCGGTCCGGGCGTGGGGTGAAGGTCGTGCCGGGGACGGACACGTCGGCCACCCGGTCCAGGCGGAACGTGCGCCACGCGCGCCGGTCCTGGTCCCAGCCCATCAGGTACCAGCGGCGGCCCAGCAGGACCTGCTGGTACGGCTCCACCCGCCGGTGCGACACCGTGCCCGCCCGGCTCGTGTAGGCGAACCGGACGTGCTGGTGGGCCCGCGCGGCGGTGGCCAACACCGCGACCACGCCCGGCGCCGGGGCGCGCCCCGGGCGGGACACCGACGCCGTGGTCGCGGTGACCGCCGCGAGGCGGTGGCGCAGCCGGGACGGCAGCGCCTGCTCCAGCTTCCGCAGCGCCGCCGCCGTGGCGTCGGCGGCCTCGTCGGCGGTGCTCAGCGCGGCGTGGCGGAGCCCGACCACCGCGGCCACCGCCTCGGCGTCGGTGAACATCAGCGGGGGCAGCGCCCGGCCGGCCACCAGCCGGTACGCCCCGCCGGGACCCCGGGTGGACACCACCGGGTAGCCCAGCTCACGCAGCCGGTCGAGGTCGCGGCGCAGGGTGCGCGGGGACGTGCCCAGCCGGGCGGCCAGCTCCCCCGCCGGCCAGTCCCGGCCACCCTGCAGCAGGGACAACAGCTCCAGCACCCGCTCGGTCGGACCGGCCACACCCCCATAGTAGTGGTCAGGATCCGGCCACTACCCGGCTTAGCGTGGCGGCATGGACATCACCGTCAGGGGTGCCCGCGAGCACAACCTGCGGGACATCGACGTCGTCATCCCGCACGGCCGGCTCACGGTGGTCACCGGCGTGTCGGGCTCCGGGAAGTCGTCGCTGGTGTTCGACACCGTCGCCGCGGAGGCCCGGCGTCAGCTCACCGAGACGTTCACCGCCTTCGAACGCCACCGGCTGCCCAGCCACGGCCGGCCCGACGTGGACGCGATCGACAACCTCGCCGCCGCGGTCGTCGTCGACCAGAAGCGGATCGGCGGGAACAGCCGCTCCACCGTCGCCACGGTCACCGACGTTCACCCGCTGCTGCGGCTGCTGTGGTCCCGCGCCGCCCGCCCGGCCGTCGGGGACGCCACCGCGTTCTCGTTCAACGACCCGCGCGGCATGTGCCCCACCTGCCAGGGCCTCGGCACCACCCGCACGATCGACCTCGACGAGCTGGTCGACCGCGACAGGTCGCTCAACGAGGGCGCCATCCGGTTCCCCACCTTCCACGTCGGCGGCTGGATGTGGCGGACCTACGCCGGCTCCGCGCTGTTCGACAACGACAAGCCGCTGCGCGAGTTCACCGACGACGAGTGGCGCGCGTTCCTGCACGGCGCCGACGCCATGGTCGAACGGCCCACCGACCCGAAGCCCGTGCCCAAGCAGTACGAGGGCCTGCTCCCCCGGTTCGAGCGGATCTGGCTGCCCAAGGACCCGGCCCGGCTGCGGGGCCGCACCCGCCGGGACTTCGACCGCGTCGTCACCCAGGGCACCTGCCCGGACTGCGCCGGCACCCGCCTCAACCGCACCGCCCGCTCCGCCCTGGTCGACGGGCACGGCATCGCCGAGGTCACCGCGCTGCCCGCCGAGGACGCCCTCGAGGTCGTCCGCGCGATCGAGCGGCCGCGGCCGGTGGTCGACGCGCTCGTCGCGCAGCTGGAGCGGCTGGTCCGGATCGGGCTCGGTTACCTGCCCCTGGACCGGCCGACCAGCACCCTGTCCGGCGGCGAGTCCCAGCGGGTGAAGACGGTGCGCCACCTCGGATCCACCCTCACCGGGATGCTCTACGTGTTCGACGAGCCGAGTGTGGGCCTGCACCCGCGGGACGTCGGCGCGCTGGTGGAGCTGCTGGGTGGGCTGCGGGACCGGGGCAACACCGTGCTCGTCGTCGAGCACGACCCGGACGTGGTCGCGGCCGCCGACCACGTGATCGACCTCGGGCCCGGTCCGGGCCGCGACGGCGGGCGGGTCGTCTACCAGGGCGACGTCGCCGGTGTGACCGCCGCCGACACCCCCACCGGCCGCCACCTGCGTGCCCGCACCCCGCTCGACGCGACGCCCCGGAAGCCCGCCGGGTGGCGCCGGATCCGCGGTGCCGACCGGCACAACCTGCGCGGCGTCGACGTCGACGTGCCGACCGGGGTGCTGACCGCGGTCACCGGGGTGGCCGGCTCCGGCAAGAGCACCCTCGTGCACGGCTACCTCACCGGCGACGACGTGGTGGCCGTCGACCAGGGCGCGCTGCGTGGTTCCCGCCGCTCCACACCCGTCACCTACCTCGGGATGCTCGACCCGATCCGCGCGCTGTTCGCCGCCGCGTCCGGCGCGCCGGCGTCGCTGTTCAGCGCGAACTCCGGCGGCGGCTGCCCGGACTGCCGCGGCCTCGGGGTCGTGCACACCGACCTCGCGTTCCTCGACACCATGGTCGGCACCTGCGACCGCTGCCACGGCCGCCGCTTCACCGACGAGGCCCTCGCCCACACCGTCCGCGGCCTGACCATCGGCGACGTGTTCGACCTGACCGCCGCCGACGCGCTCGACCAGCTCCCCGAGGTCCGCGATCCGCTGACCCGCATGTGCGACGTCGGCCTCGGTTACCTCACCCTCGGCCAGCCCCTCACGTCCCTGTCCGGCGGGGAGCGGCAGCGGTTGCGGCTCGCCACCGAGCTCGACCGCGCCGGCGCGGTGTACGTGTTCGACGAGCCGACCACCGGTCTGCACGGCGCCGACGTGGCCGCGCTGCTCGCCGTGTTCGACCGGCTCGTCGACCGCGGCGGGTCGGTGGTGGTCGTCGAGCACGACCTCGACGTGGTCGCGGCCGCCGACCACGTCATCGACCTCGGCCCCGGGCCGGGCCGCCACGGCGGGCGGGTCCTGTTCACGGGGCCGCCCGCCGCGCTCGCCCGCGCGGACACCCCGACCGGCCGCCACCTGGCCGCCCGGGTGGCGTGCGACAGTGTCGCGTGACCACCTCCCGGACCGTGCTCGGCCGCCGCGCGCTCAACCGCGCCACGCTGGCCCGCCAACTGCTCGTCGAGCGCGCCGACCGCCCGGCGCTGGACGTGGTGGAGCACCTGGTCGGCATGCAGGCGCAGGCCCCGTTCCCGCCCTACTTCGGGCTGTGGACGCGGCTCGCGTCGTTCGCGCCCGAGGAGCTGGCGGACGCGCTCGTCGACCGGCGCGCGGTGCGGATCGTGCTGATGCGCGGCACCGTGCACCTGGTGACGGCCGCCGACGCGGGGTTCCTGCGGCCGCTGGTCCAGCCGATCCTGGACCGCGACCTGCGCACCAACACCCAGCACCGGGCGGGCCTGGCCGGCCTCGACCTCGCCGCGGTCGCCGCCGAGGCGCGGGCGGTGCTCGCCGACCGCGCGCACACCGGCAAGGACCTGGGCGCGGCGCTGGCCCGGCGGTGGCCCGACCGGCCGGCGGCGTCCCTGGCGCACGCCGCGCGCGGGCTGCTGCCGCTGGTGCAGGTGCCGCCGCGGGCAGTGTGGGGCCGCAGCGGGCAGGCCGCGTACCGCACGGCCGAGGACTGGCTCGGTCGCCCGCTGGACACCGCGCCCTCACCCGCGCGCCTGGTGCGGCGGTACCTGGCCGCGTTCGGGCCCGCGACGGTCGCCGACCTGCAGACCTGGTCCGGGTTGACGCGGCTGCGGGAGGTCGTGGCCGGCATGGACCTGGCGGTGTTCGCCGACGAGCAGGGCCGCGAGCTGCACGACCTGCCGTCCGCGCCCAGGCCGGACCCGGACCTGCCGGTGCCGGTCCGGTTCCTGCCGGAGTTCGACAACGTGTTGCTGTCCCACGCCGACCGGACGCGGATCATGTCCGACGAGCACCGCGCGCGGCTCTTCGGGGTGAAGAACGGCGTGTTCCCCGGCACGTTCCTGGTCGACGGGTTCCTGCACGGCACGTGGCGGATCACCACCCGACGCCGGGCCGCGACCCTGACGATCAGCCCGTGGGAGGCCGTGTCCACGCGGGACACCGCCGCGCTGGCCGAGGAGGGGGCGCGGCTGCTGGCGTTCGCCGCCCCGACCGCCGAGACCCGTGCGGTCGTGGTCGGCTAGAACGCCGGCCAGGGGATCGCGCGGTAGTCCGCGCCGGGGGCCGGGAACTCGCCGGCGCGTTCGAACTCCGCCAGCCGCCCGCGTAACGCCCGGACCTCGCCGCGGGTGAGGTGTTCGGCCAGCCGCTCGCCCAGGCCGTCGTCCAGCGCCGAACGCAGCGTCGTCAGCATCTCGACCACGTCCTCGGGCAGGGGCTCGGCGACCCAGCCCCACAGCACCGTCCGCAGCTTGGGCTCGGAGTGCAGGCAGATGCCGTGGTCGACGCCGTAGACGTTGCCGTCGGTGCCGTGCAGCACGTGGCCGCCCTTGCGGTCCGCGTTGTTGATCACCACGTCCAGTGCGGCGAGGAGCCGCACGCTCGGGTGGTCGGCGTGCACGAGCACCGCCGGGTCGCCGAAGCGGTCGTGCGCGCGCAGGATCCGCTTCCAGCCGACCGGCACCTCGTCCGGCGGCAGCACGTCGACCAGGTCGCCGCCCTCCTTGGTGTCGACCCACAGCTGCACCATGCCCGGACCGAACGGGCCCGGCCGCAGCACCGTCGGCGGCACCAGCGACAGGCCGGCCGCCTCCGACACCAGGTAGGCGCCGACCTCCCGGCCGGCGAGCGTGCCGTCCGGGAAGTCCCACAGCGCCCGCTCACCGCTGATCGGCTTGTACACGCAGTGCGCGACCGCGTCACCGCCGGTGATCTCGCAGAACAGGGTGGCGTTCGACGCGTCCACCAGGCGGCCCTCGACGTCGATGCGGCCGCGGGCGAGGAGCTCGGCGACGGCCGGGTCGGACGGCAGCACCTCAGTCCGTCTCGTCCTCGTCGGTGCGCCGGTAGCCGTTCTGCCGCGGGCACACGTGCCCGGCCGGGTCGAGCGGCTCCCCGCACAGCGGGCACGGTTTGCGGCCGGCGTTGATCACCCGGTCGGCGCGCTCGGCGAACGCCCGCGCCTCGGCCGGGGTGAGGAACACCCGGACCGCGTCCGGGCCCTCCTCGGTGTCGTCGAGCACGACCGACTCGTCGACCTCGCCCTCGGTGATCGCGAGCAGCTCGATCACCACCGCCCTGGTCTCCGAATCCCACCCCAACCCCATCGTGCCGACCCGGAACTCCTCCTCGACCGGGACCTTCAGCGGGTCGGCGTCGACCAGGTCCTCGGGGGTGTCGTCGGGCAGGTCGGCGCCGAACCGGCGGTGGACCTCCTCCAGCAGCGAACCGATGCGTTCGGCGAGCACCGCCATCTGCTGCTTCTCGAGCGTGACGCTGATCGTCCTGGCGCTCTCCGAGGCCTGCAGGTAGAACGTGCGGTCGCCGGGTTGGCCAACCGTGCCGGCGACGAACCGATCAGGCTGGCGGAAGACATGAATGACACGAGCCATGGCACCTCCGACCCTACGGCAAACAACCAAGTCGAGCAGGCCTGTTCCCGGCACGACGTTCCTGCCCGCGCACGTTATCGACTGGCGCGGTGACCGCACGCACCGGTTAGGGTTTCGGCCGTGGTGAAGATCGCGCGGTTCGGAAGCTGGGAGTCACCGTTGAGCGCCGCCGAGGTCGGCGAGTCGGGCGGTGAACCCAAATGGGTGGGCACGCACGGCGGCCGGGTGTGGTGGGCGGAGAGCCGGCCCGCGGAGGGCGGCCGGGTCGCGCTGCTCCACGAAGGACCGGACGGCCATCCGGTCGAGGTGTTGCCGGCGCCGTGGAACGTGCGGAACCGGGTGCACGAGTACGGCGGTCGCCCGTGGACGGTCGTGGACGGCCCGCACGGTGAGCTGCTGGTGTTCACCGACTGGGCCGACCAGCGGCTGCACGTGATGCCCGTCGGCGCGCCCGGCACCCCGACACCGGTGACCCCGGAACCCGACCGGCACCACGGGCTGCGCTACGCCGACCTGTCCCCCGGCCCGGACGGCACCGTCCTGTGTGTCCGCGAGACCATCACCGGCGACGGCCCAACCGACGTGCGCCGCGATCTCGTCGCGGTCGACGTCACCCAGCCCGGCGGCGCCGTGCGGGTGCTCGGGGCGAGCCACCACTTCATGTCCGGGCCGCGGCTGTCCCCCGACGGGACCCGGATCGCGTGGCTGGGCTGGGACCACCCGCGGATGCCGTGGGACGGCTCCGAGCTGTGCGTCGCGCCGATCGACGACCTGGCGTCCCGCGCCGTGCTGGCGGGCGGGCCGCGGGAGAGCGTGTGCCAGGTCGAGTGGGAGTCGGCGGACACGCTGCTCGCCCTGTCCGACCCGCACGGGTGGTGGAACCTGTTCCGGATCGGGCTCGACGGGTCGTCCCACGACCTGGCCCCGTGCACCGAGGAGATCGGCGGGCCGCTGTGGCAGCTCGGGGCGCGGTGGTTCGCGCCGCTGGGCGACGGGCTGTTCGCGGTCCTGCGGTCCGGGCGGCTCGCCGTGCTGGACGAGCGGGCGGGCACGATCACCGACGTGGACACCGACCTGACCGCGTGGTCCACCGACGTCGCCGTGCTGGACGGGGACGTCGTCTGCGCCGCCGGGTCGCCGCTGCGGGACATGGCCGTCGTCCGCGTCGACCCCCACACCGGGGCCACCACGCAGCTGACCCGCACCCGCGACGACCTGCCCGACCCCGCCTACCTGCCGATCCCCACCGAGCGGCGCTTCGCCGGCCCGGACGGCCGGTCGGTGCCGGCGCTGGTGTACCCGCCGCGCAACCCCGACTTCGCCGCGCCCGACGGGGAGGCCGCCCCGTACGTGGTGCACGTGCACGGTGGCCCGACCGGGCAGGTGGGTGCCCGGCTCAACCTCGATTTCGCCTACCTCACCAGCCGCGGCATCGGGGTGGTCGCGGTGAACTACGGCGGCTCCTCCGGCTACGGCCGCGAGTTCCGGGAGGCGCTCAACGGCGAGTGGGGCGTGGTCGACGTGCGGGACTGCGCCGCGGTCGCCGCCGCCCTCGCCGAGGAGGGCACCGCCGACCGTGCCCGGCTCGGGATCCGCGGCGGCTCGGCCGGCGGCTGGACCTCGGCGGCGTCGATGACCACTGTGGACACCTACCGCTGCGGCACGGTGATGTTCCCGGTGTTGGACATGCTGGCGTTCGTCGGCGAGACCCACGACTTCGAGTCCCGCTACCTCGACACGTTGGTCGGGTCGCTGCCCGAGCACGAGTCCCGGTACGTGGAGCGGTCGCCGATCAACCGGATCGACCGGCTCGCCGGGCCGGTGCTGCTGCTGCAGGGCCTGGAGGACGAGGTGTGCCCGCCGGCGCAGGCGAACCGGTTCGTGGCGTCGCTGGACGGGTCCGGGGTGCCGCACGCGTACCTGACGTTCGAGGGTGAGCAGCACGGCTTCCGCAAGGCCGAGACCGTGCGGGCCGCGCTCGAGGCCGAGTTGTCGTTCTACGGCCAGGTGTTCGGCTTCACCCCGCCCGGGGTGCCGGTCCTCGAGCTGCGGTCGTGAGCGAACCGGGGTCGCGGAGCCGTGTGCGGCCCGCGCGGCTGCGGCCGGGCAGCCGGGTGGAGGTCGTCGCGCCGTCCGGGCCGGTGTCGCCGGAACTCCTGGACCGCGGGGTGGCGGTGCTGCGGGACTGGGGCCTGGCGGTGACGGTCGGCGAGCACGTGCTCGACCGCCATCCCGACCTGCCCTACCTCGCCGGCCGGGACGCCGACCGTGCCGCCGACCTGCAGCGCGCCTGGTGCGACCCGGATGTCGCCGCGGTGGTCTGCGCCCGCGGCGGCTACGGCAGCATGCGGATGGTCGACCTGCTCGACTGGCCGACCATGGCCGCAGCCGGGCCCACGGTGTTCACCGGATCCAGCGACATCACCGCCCTGCACACCGCGATCGGTGAGCAGTTGGGCGTGGTCACGCTGTTCACGCCGATCATCGCCGGCGAGTCCTTCGACGACGATGCGCGCAAGCACCTGCGCGCCGCCCTGTTCGAGCCGGAGACCGCGCTGTCGCTGACCGGCCCGTCGGTGGCGACGATGAACCACGGGACCGCGACGGGTGTGCTGGTCGGCGGGAACCTGAGCCTGCTGTCGTCGGGTGTCGGGTTCACGCCGCCGCCGCCCGACGGCGCGATCGTGCTCCTCGAGGACGTCAACGAGGAGCCGTACCAGGTGGACCGGATGGTGACCCAGCTGCTGCGCGCCGGGTGGTTCACCGGTGTGGCCGGGATCGCGCTCGGGTCGTGGACCGGGTGCGGCGAACCGTCCGAGGTGTACGCGGTGCTGATGGACCTGTTGGGCGGCCTGGGCATCCCGATGGTGTGGGAGCTCGGGTTCGGGCACGTGCCCGCGCAGCTGACCGTCCCGCTGGGCGTGGAGGCCACCCTGGACGCCGACGCGGGCACCCTCACGCTGACCGAACCGGCACTGATGTGACCGCGGTGTCCAGTGTGGTGGTCGCGGTCAGCCGGGACGAGAACCACGCGTTCAGCAAGCCCCGGCGGGAGCGGATCGAGCTGCTCGCGGGACTCGGCGTGGCCGGCGACGCGCACCTGGGCGAGCGGGTCCAGCACCGCTCCCGCGTGGCGCGCGACCCGAGCCGGCCCAACCTGCGGCAGGTGCACCTGATCCACGCCGAGCTGCATGACGAGCTCGCCGCCGCCGGCTTCACCGTCGCCCCCGGCGACCTGGGCGAGAACGTCACCACCCGCGGGATCGACCTGCTCGGCCTGCCCACCGGAACCAGGTTGCGCCTCGGCGGCTCGGCCGTCGTGCAGGTCACGGGCCTGCGGAACCCGTGCGTGCAGATCGACGGTTTCCAGCCGGGCCTGATGAAGGCCGTGCTGGACCGCGACGAGCACGGCGACCTGGTCCGCAAGGCCGGGGTCATGGCGGTCGTGCTGACCGGCGGACCGGTGCGGCCGGGCGACGCGGTCCACATCGACCTGCCGCCGGAACCGCACCGGGCGCTCAGGCCGGTCTGACGGGCCGTGGCCGGTGGTTCGCGACCGCGGCGCGCAGGACCGGGCCCGCGCCGGTGACGACCGGGTCGCCGTGACCGAAGCAGGCCGTGTCGACGTCGAGGTCGGCGAGCCGGTGGAAACCCGCCAGCATCCGGGTCTCGTCCTGGTTGAACACGCCCAGGATCACCTCCCCGGTCGGCGCCGCGGCCACCGTGTCACCGGTGAACAGCACCCGGTGCGCCGGGAGGTGGATCGCGACGCTGCCCGCGGTGTGCCCCGGGACGGCCAGGATCCGGGCGCCGCCCGCGAAGTCCAGCTCGTCGCCGTCCCGCAGCTCGACGTCCACCGGGGACGGCGGCGCCGGCGGCAGGCCGAGCGCGCTGATCTCCGCCCAGATCGGCGCGTCCACCTCGGTCAGCACCGGTTCCGGGCGGGGCAGGTCGCCGCGCACGATCGGCGCGTCGGCCTCGTGCGCGTGGACCGGGGCGCCGTGCCACGACCGGACCTCGGCGGCCGACCCGGCGTGGTCCTCGTGCCCGTGGGTGAGCACGATCCGGTGGATCGCCGAGGGCGGCAGGCCCAGGCTCCGCACGGCCTCGACGATCCCCGCCCCCGACCCGGCGACGCCGGTGTCGATCACGGTGACGGTGTCGGCGTCGCGCCACAGGTACAGCTGTCCGAACCCGATCCGTACCAGGTGCAGCCCGGGCCGCAGCTCGCTGATCTCCATGCGGCCACGCTAGGCGGATCGGCCCCGGGTCGGCTGCCGGTTTCGCTGTCAGCCGACCGGAACGGACTCCAGTAGTGACTTGAGGTCCGCGACCAGCTCCGGCCAGCCCCCGCTGCGGTCCAGGGCGCCGCTGACCGCCCGGTACATCTCGGTCTCGCCGGCGAACCCGTCGTGGGTGACGGTCAGCCGCACCCGCCCGTCGCCGAGGTCGGTGAGGTCGAACGCCACCCGCGTGCGCGGTTCCCGCCGCAGCTCGGCGAGCCGCTCGGCCGACCAGCCGAACAGTTCCGCGTGCTCGGGCTGGTAGTTGTGCCAGCTGTAGGCGAGCCGGCGGTACGGGTCGGCCGCCAGCACGACCTGGCCCTGGTCCTTGGCCTCTTCGCCCGGTGCGTCCCGCAGCAGCACCGGTGAGCCCACCCGCCAGTCGGACACCAGCTCCAGCCCACCCCAGTAGCGGCGGGTGAACTCCGGCTCGGTCAGGGCGCGCCAGAGCCGCATGTCAAATCGGGGGTCAGGCCAGGGACGTGGCGAGGACGTTGTCGAGCGACCACAACCGCGCCGGGTCGCCGCCGACCACGGGGAGCATCCGCCGGGCGTAGTCGTACAGGGCGGTCTCGTAGTCCCAACGGCGCTCCACCAGCCGCGCCGCCCCGTCGACCAGCTCGTCGAGGTCGGACTGGACGCGGGCCAGGCTCATGCTCGCCGAACGCTCCCCGTCGTCGTCGACCATCGGCGGGTCACCCGCCATCATCGTGTACGCGGGGAACCGTTCGAGGTCGGGGATCACCGTGTAGAACGGCACGCCGTTGAAGAAGTACTCCGGCCACCGGTTCCCGCCGAGCGTCAGCCACGGCGTGCCGACCGCCAACGCGAGCAGACCGAACCCGGTGTGCGGCGAGACCAGCACGTCGCAGGCGGCGACCGCGGCGAGCTGGTCGACCAGCGGCTCGTCGACCACGTCCACCGAGCGGGGCATCGCGTCCCGGATGCGCGTCATCTCCTCGCGGGTGAACGTGGTGGACGTGCGGGCGTCCGCGCGGAGCTTCCCGACCAGGCAGAACGTCGCCGACGGGAAACGCTCGGCGAGGGAGGTGACGATCAGCTCCCACGAGCGCGTCGACGGGTACAGCGGCCGCGGCGCGCTGCCGCCGGGCAGGACCGCGATCCTGGGGCCGTCCGCCGGGAAGCGGGACGGGTCCGGCGGCAGGTTCAGCTGCCAGTGCTCCCCCGGCGAGTACGGCACCGGCTTGCGGAACCCGGCGAAGCCCTGCTGCCCGGTGAGGTGCGCGGTGCTCGCGTCGTACCAGGACGCCAGACCGGGGAAGACGGCCCGCTGGCCCGGGTCGGCGCCCCGGTGGTCGGACACCACGGCGTCCCAGGTGGACGGGAGGGTCGCGAGCGCGGCGGAGTGGTCGGCGTCGGTGGCGAAGATGTCGACCGGGATCGGGTAGGTCCGCTCGACGAAGTCCGCGTACCGGGGCAGTTCGGTGGCGGTGTGCTCGATCAGCGTCAGCGAGATCCGCCGGTCGGGGTCGGCCCGGTGGTAGCCGTTGGCGTAGTGCAGGGCCTCGATCGCGTGCCCGATCTGCTGGCAGTACACGAAGTTGACGAGCAGCGAGGAACTCACCGCGCGACCTTCCCGCACGAGTTCGCGGCCGATCAACCGAATTCGGTTGCGGCCGCCGTTAACGTCGCCGGTGTGATCCACGAGCATCCGCTGGCCTACGTACTCGGCCTCGAGGGCCTGGCGCTGCTGCGCTCGTTCACCGGCGAGCACGACCGCGCGTTCGTCGACGCCCGGCTCGCCGAGATCCGCCGGCTGCTGGTCGACGAGACCTTCGTCGACGCCGCCGTCGACGTGCGGCGCCTGGACACCGTCGACGGCTATCGCCTGTGGGCGCGGGCCTACGACGACCCCGACAACGCCGCCTTCCTCGACGAGGCACTGCTCACCGAGCTCGTCGACCCGCTCCCGGCCGGTGTGGCGCTCGACGCGGCCTGCGGCACCGGCCGAGTCACGAGACTCCTCACCGACCGCGGCCACCGCGTCATCGGCGTCGACAGCTCCCCCGACATGCTCGACCGCGCCCGCCTCCGACTCCCCGGCGCCGAGTTCCGGCCCGGCGACCTGCACCGGCTTCCGGTCGCCGACGGGGAGGTCGACCTCGTGGTGTGCACGCTCGCCCTCACCCACCTGCCGGATCTCGCGCCGGTGTTCGCCGAGTTCGCGCGGGTGCTGCGGCCCGGCGGGCACCTCGTGCTCTCCGACGTCCACCCCGAGGGCATCCTGCGCGGCTCGGTGCCCTGCGTGCGCACCCCCGCCGGCGAACCCGCACGGCTGCCGGCCCACCGGCACCTGGTCGGCGACTACCTGCGCGCCGCCCTGGCGGTCGGCCTCGCCGTGCGGCGGTGCGAGGAGCCGACCCTCGACCGCCCCACCGGTCCGGCCGCGGAGACGGTGGGGCCGTGGGAGCTGTGGCCGTGGTGCCTGAGCGACCTCGTGCCCGAGGCCGCGCGGGCGGCGAACGCGGGCGCACCGGCGTTCCTCATCTGGCACTTCCAGCGGGCCGCAGAATGACCTCGCTCCCGAGCGGCTGAAAACCCGCCGCCAGGAACGCCCGCAACGACCGCGCGTTCCCCGGCGCGACCGCGGCGAACACCGGCTCCCCCGCCGGCACCAGCCGCAACGCGTCCCCGATCAGGCCGCGGCCCACGCCCCGCTCCCCCGGCCCGGTGAGCTCCACGGACACCTCCCGCCGCCCCGCGAGCCCGGTGGCGAGGGTGACCAGACCGCGCTCGTCACCGTGCACGCGCACGTCCCGGCGCAGCGCTCTGGCGTACCGGACCCGCGGGTGGCCGTCCAGGTCGGTGCGTTCCGGCAGGCTTCCGCCGCCCAGGCCGGGTGCGGTGAGGGTCACGTCGAGCGTGCCCACCTCACCGGCCGGTCCGGCCAACTGCCGCAGCACCTCCGGCCGCAGCGCCCCGCCGTACCCGTCCAACCCGGCCGGCGTCCGCTCCGCGGTGAGGTAGACCCGGCCGGTCAACGAGACCACCGCCGCCCAACCGTCGGGCAGCGGCGGCAGGACCACCACCTCGCCGTCCGCCGGTGGGAACTCCCCGGCCGCGGCGGCCACCAGCACCGGCAACAGCGGGTGAACGGTCACCGCACCGGTTTGTCGGACAGGCGCAGGGGGTCCGGGCGGACCAGGGACACCGCGGCCAGTACCGACAGCGCGACCGCGACGATCATCAGGCCCCACACGTACAGCAGCTGCTCCCCGTCGGGTGAGTACGGGACCACCATGAACGCGCTGATCCCCACCGCCACCGCCAGTTGGCGCGGCTTCCACTCCCACGCCGCCGCCAGGCACAGCCCCCACGTCAGGTACCACGGCAGCATCGTCGGCGACAGGACCGCCACCGCGAACAGCGCGACCGCCGCCCGACGCACCGCGTCCACGCCGCCGTCCCGCGCCAGCCACCACTGCCGGACCAGCACGTACACCAGCAGCAGCGTGCCCAGCACCCGGGTGACCGTCACGAACGGGTCCCGCGACAAATCGAACCACCCACCGACGACGGCGTGCAGCACCTCGCCGGCCGCGGTCGGCAGGGACAGCCAGTTCACCAGCCGCGACGAGGCGTTCACCATCGTCACCCAGCCCAGATCCACGCCGGCGGCCAGCGTGACCACGGCGAACACCGCCACGAACACCGCCACCGCGCCCGCGCACGCCCGCGCGAACGCCCGCCACCCGGTCGACGCCAGCCGACCGGCCCACACCCACACCAGGAACGGCAGCGCCACCGCCGCGCTCGCCTTCACCGCCACGCCGAGGGTGACCAGCGCGACGCCGGCGACGTGCCGGTGGTCGAGCACCAGCGCGGTCCCGGCGGCCAGGAACCCGATCATGATGAGGTCGTTGTGCGGGCCGCCGACCAGGTGCACGACGGTCAGCGGCCCGGCGACCAGCAGCCACGTCGCCACCGGCAGGCTGCCACCGAGGTGGCGCACCAGCCGCGGCAGCGCCCACAGCAGCAGCGCCAGCCCCGCCAGGTTGGTGACCTTGCCGACCAGCAACCCGATCGTGATGTTCGTGCCGGTCACCGCCACGATCCCCTTGACCAGCAGGATGAACAGCGGCCCGTACGGCGCCGGGGTGCCCTGCCAGAACGGGTGCACGTTCTCGATGAACTCGGGGTCGGCGAGCACGGTCGGGCCGACGGTGAACGGGTCGTACCCGGCCAGCGCGATCGCGCCCTGCGCGAGGTAGGAGTACACGTCCCGGGTGAACAGGGCGGGCGCGAACAGCAGCGGCACCATCCAGCACGCCGCCGCCAGCAGCACCGGCCGCGTCCCGGCCCGCCCGGCCAGCACCTGCCGGCCCAGCCGCACCCAGGCCAGCACCAGCAGCACGCAGCCGGCGTAGACGACCAGTGTCGACAGCATCTTGCCGTGACCGAACCGCAACCAGGAGACCGGTCCGTCGGAGGTCAGCGGGTTCCCCACCGCCCCGGCCGCGCCACCGAGCCCGCCGGCCAGCAGCAGCAGCGAGCCGACCGACCCGAGAACGAGCGGGGCGCGCCAGGTCAGGCCGGAAGTCATGTCGGCGCGGGGTGCCTCAGTGCGCAGCACGGGAACCGACCGTCACCAGCTGCTCCCGGTCGGCGCCGAACAGGTTGAGCGGGTCGTGGCGCAGCAGCGACACGCCGGCCAGCACCGACACTCCGGCGGCGGCGAACATGAACGTCCAGTTGTAGAGCAGGTCGTCGCCGGCCGGGGTGTAGGTCAGCACGAGGAACACCGCGAGGCTCACCTGCACCGCGAGCTGCCGCCGCTTCCACGGCAACGCGGCGGCCAGCATGAACCCCCAGGTGAGGTACCACGGAAGGGTGGCCGGCGACAGGATCGCGACCACGAGCAACGCGATCGCGGCGCGCTTCACCGCGTCCGGGCCGCCGTCGCGGGCCCGCCACCACTGCTTGACCAGGATGACGAGCATCAGGATCCCGCCGACGACCCGCATGGCGTTGACGAAGTACACCTTGTCGAGGTCGATCACCAGTCCCACGATCGCGTGGATGATCTCCCCGGCCCCGGTCGGCAGCGACAGCCAGTTGACGATCGCGGTCGGCGCGTCCAGCGCCGCGATCCACCCGAGGTTCACCCCGGAGGCGAGAGTGGCGGCGGCGAAGGTCGCCAGAAAGATCCCGACCGAGCAGGCACAGGCGCGGGCGAAGTTCCGCCACCGCGTCGAACGCAGGTGCCCCGCCCACACCCACACGAGGAACGGCAGCGCCACCGCCCCGGTCGCCTTCACCGCGACCCCCACGGTGACCAGCACGATGCCCAGCACGTGTTTGCGGTCCAACACCAGCGCCGTGCCGGCGGCGAGGAACCCGACCATGAGCACGTCGTTGTGCGGCCCGCCGACCAGGTGCACCACGGTCATCGGCCCCGCGATCGCCAGCCACATCGCGACCGGCAGCCGCCCGCCGAGGTGGCGCACCAGCGTCGGCAGCGCCCACATCAGCAGCAGCACGCCGACCAGCAGCGCGAGCCGCATGAGCAGCACACCGGCGATCATGTTGGTGCCGGTGAGGCTGATGACGCTCTTGGCCAGCAGGATGAACAGCGGCCCGTAGGGGGCGGGCGTGCTCTGCCAGAACGAGTCGACGTTGTCCACCACCGGGTCGACGTCGAGGTTGCCGGGCCCGACGGCGAACGGGTCGAACCCGTGCAGCGGCAGCGTCCCGTAGGCGATGTAGAGGTAGGCGTCGCGACTGAACACCGGCGGCGACAGCAGCATCGGCGCGATCCAGCAGGCGGCCGCGACCAGCACGGGCCGGGTGCCGACGCGGCCGGCGAGCACGTGCCGGCCCAGCCGCACCCACGCCCACACGACCAGCAGGAACCCGATGTAGAGGATCGCGGTGGCGAGCATCCGGCCGTGCCCGTACCGGATCCAGGACAGGGCGCCGCGGCCGATCACCGGGTCCTGGGCGAGGATCGCGCCCGCGCCGAGCGCGCTGACCAGGATCAGCAGGCTGCCGGCCGTGCCGAGCGCGATCGTGCGCACCGGCAGCGGATGGGTGCGCCGCACATCGGGTTCCGCGGTCGTCGCGTTGTCGATGGTGGTCACAGGTGGCGCCCCGGTGGTGGTAGACATGGCGGCTTGAGATTACACAGGAGCGTTGGTCTGTTTGCCGCAGTGGCCGGTTTTCGGCCCACCCGACGGCGAGCACGCCCTGTCGGCGCCCGGTGTGCCGCCTACCGCTCCCCCACCGTCGCCTCCGTCGTCGGCAGCGCGGCCAGCAGGGACTTGGTGTACTCGTGGCGGGGGTTGCTGAGCACCTCGTCGACCGGGCCGACCTCGACCAGCTCACCCTGGTACATCACCGCGACCCGGTCGGCGATGTTCCACGCCAACCCGAGGTCATGGGTGATCACCAGCGCCGCCAACCCCAACTTCGCCCGCAGCCGCAACAGCAGCGCCAGGATCTCCCCCCGCACCGACGCGTCCAGCGACGCCACCGGCTCGTCGGCCACCAACAACCGCGGCTCCAACGCCAACGCCCCCGCGATCACCACCCGCTGCCGCTGCCCACCCGACAGCTGGTGCGGCAACAACGGCATGAACTCCTCCGGCGGCCGCAGCTCCGCCGCCTCCAACGCCGCCGCCACGTGCGCGTGCTCGTCACCGCCGACCCGGTGGATCCGCAGCCCCTCCGCCACCGACTCGTACACACTGTGCCGGGGGTTCAACGCGCTCGTCGGGTCCTGCAGCACGAGCTGCACCTGCCGCCGGTAGGCACGCAGACCCTTCGACGACGCCGGCACCGGCTCCCCGTCGAACAGCACCCGACCACCGGTCGCGTGCTGCAACCCCAGGATCGTGCGCGCCAACGTCGTCTTCCCCGACCCGGACTGCCCGACCAGCGCGACGATCTCCCCCCGCCACACGTCCAGGTCCACCCCGGCCACCGCGTGCGTGACCTCCCGGCGACCCCGCCCGGTGAACGTGACCCGCACGTCCTCGGCCCGCAACAGCGGCTCGACCCCCGCCGACACCGGCTCCGGCGGCTCGGGCAGACCCAGCTCGTTGCTGGTCGCCGGCGCGTACCGGTACACCGGGTCACCGACCGTCGGGAACGCCGCGGCCAGCGACCGGGTGTGCGCGTGCCGCGGGTCGGCGATCACCGAGGTCGAGATACCCTCCTCGACCAGCCGCCCCTCGTACATCACCGCCAGCCGCCGGCACGTCGAGGCGAGCACCGCCAGGTCGTGGCTGATCATCACCAGCCCGATGTCCTGCTCGGCGACCAACCGGCTCATCAGCGACAGCACCTGCGCCTGCACGATCACGTCGAGCGCCGTGGTCGGCTCGTCGGCGATCACCAGCCGCGGATCACACGCCAACGCCATCGCGATCATCACCCGCTGCTTCTGCCCACCGGACAGCTCGTGCGGATACGCCTCACCCTTGGCCACCGGCAGCTCCACCTGGGCCAGCAGCGCGTCCACCCGCTTGCCGACCGCGGCCGCCGACGGCGGCGTGTCGGCGTGCAGCACGATCGGCTCCGCGATCTGCTCCCGCACCCGCCGCACCGGGTTCAACGCGTGCATCGCGCCCTGGAACACGATCGACGCCGTCGTCCACCGCACCGCCCGCAGCCGCCCCCACTTCATCGTGGTGACGTCCTCGCCGTCGAGCAGGATCCGGCCCTCGATCGTCGCCGACGCGGGCAGCAGCCGCAGCACCGACATCGCCAGCGTCGACTTCCCGCACCCGGACTCGCCGGCCAACCCCAGCGTCTCCCCCGCGTCCAGCGTCAGCGACACCCCGCGCACCGCCTCCACCGCCCGCGCGCGACCGCCGTACCGCACGGTCAGGTCATCCAGCTCCAGCAAAGCCACCCGCTCAGCCCTCCCGCAGCCGTGGGTTGAGAACGGACTCCAGCGCCCGCCCACACATCGTGAACGCGAGCACCACGATGGCGATCGCGATACCCGGCGGCAGCAGGTACCACCACGCACCCGCGATCACCGCACTGTCCAGCCACGCCGACCGCAGCATCGACCCCCACGACGGCCGCATCGGATTCGGGTCGCCCAGGCCGAGGAACGACAGCGTGGACTCCGCCACGATCGCCGACCCCACCGCCAGCGTCGTGTTCACGAACACCAGCGGCAACACCGCCGGCAACACGTGCTTGGTGATCACGTGCAGATGCCCGCCACCCAACGCCCGGGACCGCTCGATGTACGGGCGCGCCTCGATCGTCAGGGTCTGCGCGCGCACCAGCCGCGCCGACGGCGGCCACGACGTGATCCCGATCGCCAGGATGACCGTGCCGATACCGGGGTTGAGCACCGTGGACAGCGCGATCGCCAGCACCAGCGACGGCAGCACCAGGAAGAAGTCGGTGATCCGCATCAGGCCCGCCGACACCCACTTGCCGTAGTGCGCGGCGAGGATCCCGATGACCGTCCCGATCCCGATCGACAGCAGCGCCGCCACGAACCCGACGGTCAGCGACATCCGCGCACCCCACAGGGTCAGCAGCAACACCGACCGCCCCTGCCGGTCGGTGCCCAGCGGGAACTCCCAGCTCGGCGACTCCAGCGGACCACCGGTCGCCTTGATGACGTTGAGGCCCTCCCGGTCGGTCAACACCGGCGCGAACACCGCGAGCAACACGATCAGCACCAGCAGCCCGAGCCCGAACAGGCCGCTGCGCTGCCGGGCGAACTGCCGCCACCCGGCCGCCAACGCGTCGCCGCGACGCCGCCAGGCCAGAGCGCGGGGACTGGTCATGAGGCACGCACCCGGGGGTCGAGGACGCGGTAGAGGATGTCGGCGAAGACGTTCATGACGATCACCGCGCCGGCGAGCACGATGAACGTGCCGGTCAGCAGCGGCAGGTCACGCTTCTCCAACGCGTCGTAGGTGAGCAGGCCCAGACCGGGCCAGGAGAACACGGTCTCGGTGGTGATCGCGCCCGCCACCACGAACCCCATGTGCAGGAACACCAGGGTCACCGTCGGCAACAACGCGTTGGGCACCGCGTGCCGGCGACGCACCAGGTCGTCACGCAGGCCCTTCGCGCGGGCCGTGGTCAGGTAGTCCGCGCCCATCTCCTCCAGCAGCGACGAACGCATCACCAACTGGTACTGCGCATACACCACCGCGACCAGGGTGATCGTGGGCAACACCATGTGGTGGGCGATGTCCAACGCCTGGGCGAAGAAGTCCGGCGGCGTGTCGGAGTACACCATCCCGGCCGTCGGGAACCAG
The DNA here is from genome assembly GCA_036259595.1 of Actinophytocola sp. Lineage (GTDB taxonomy): Bacteria > Actinomycetota > Actinomycetes > Mycobacteriales > Pseudonocardiaceae > Actinophytocola. The sequence continues at coordinate 10,100 of DATABL010000339.1, read as the reverse complement.
CCGCTGGTGGCGGCCATCAGCAGCAACCCGAGGAAGAACGTCGGCGTCGACCACAGCGCCAGCGCCACGCTCGTGGAGACCCGGTCGAACCGGGTGTCCCGCCGCCACGCCGACCGGGTGCCCAGCCACAGACCCAACGCGACCGCGATCACCGTGGCCGTGCCGACCAGCAGCAGGGTCGGGCCGAGCCGCTCCAGGATCTTCTGGGTGACCGGCACCCGGAACACGTAGGACTCCCCGAGATCACCGTGCAGCAGCCGCCACAGGTAGTCGAAGAACTGCGCGATCAGCGGCTTGTCCAGACCCAGCTGGGCCTCCAGCTCGGCGATCTGCTCCTTGCTCGCCGGGCGGCCCCTGGTCATCGTCAACACGGGGTCGCCGGGCAGCACCCGGAACAGCAGGAAGCCCAGCACGATCACCAGCGCCAGGCTGACCAGGCCGCCACCGACCTTGGTGAGGAGGTAGCGGAGAGCTCCGCCGCCACGCTTGGGCGGCGGAGCCTCGGCCAAGGCCTCCTCGGTCGGCGTCAGGATGTCCGACACGAGTCTCCAATCGAGAAGAGCGGGCTACTCCCGGTCGTCGGCGGTCCGGCGTCGGCCGCGCGCGAACAGGAAGCCACCCACCAGGAGCACCAGGACCACACCGCCGATGATGACCAGAACCAGGCCGGTGCTGCCGCCGTCCTCACCGGCCGCGGTGGTGGTGTCGGTGTCGGCGGAACCGTCGCTGACCATCATGCCGTTCTCGTCGAACGTGGGCACCGGGCCCTCACCGGCGGGCGTGGCACCGTAGTAGCCCCAGTAGCCCTGCTGGTTCATGATCACACCACTGTCCGCGGGCTGCATCGGGAAGCCCTCCCACTTGTCCTTGCGGTAGGCCTCCAGGACGTTGTCGTAGCCGAGGATGACCATCGTCGCCCGGTCGTAGAGGACCTCCTGCATCTGCTTGACCAGGTCGATCCGCTTGTCCCGGTCCAGCTCCTGCAGCTGCTCGGAATAGAGCCGGTCGTACTCCTCGTCACACAGGAACGAGTCGGGCGTGGCGCCCTTGCCCTGCGCGTTCGGCCGGTTCCCACAGGTCTGCAGGGACAGCACGAAGTCCGGGTCCGGGTTGGCGCTCCACCCGCTGAACGCCAGGTCGAAGTCCCCGCGCGTGGTGTCCTCGTTGACCTGGGTGTCCGACACCGGCTCCAACGTCACGTTGATGCCGATCTCCTTGAGCCACCCGACGATGTACGGGCCGCCGTTCTCGTCGATGTTGTCGCCGGCGTGCGCGAGCAGCCGCAGGTTGAGCGGCTTGCCCTGCTTGTCCAGCCGCACCCCGTTCGGGCCCATCTCGTAGCCGGCCTCGTCGAGCAGCTGGTTGGCCGCGTCGAGGTCGAACTCCCGCTTCACGTCATCCGGCGGCGACCAGGCGAAGTCGGAGAAGATCGGCGGGATGTACCCGGCCGCCGGCTCCGCGTAGCCACCCCACACCTTGTCCACCAGCGTCTGCGAGTCGATCGCCATGGCGATGGCCTGCCGCAACTTGATGTCCCTGAGCGCCGGGTTCCCGGTCCCGATCGGCTTGCCGTCGGCGGTCGCCGCGCCCGGGTTGATCAGGATCTCGTTGAACCGGCGGCCCTGCGCCTGGACGAGCTCGATGTTCGGGTCGTTCTTCAGCGCGTCGAACTGCGTCGGGTTGAGCCGGTTGATCAGGTCGACGTCGCCGTTCTGCAGGCCCTGCACCGCCGCGTCGGCGTTGCGGTAGTAGACGAAGTGCACCTCGTCGATCTTCGGCGCGCCCCGCCAGTAGTTCGGGTTGGCCTTCATCTTCGTGAACTGGGCCTCTTCGAACTCGGTGACGTAGTACGGGCCGCTGCCGACCATCGGCATCTCCGGCTCGGCACCGACATCCGACATCGTCGACCAGACGTGCTCCGGCACGATCGGGATGTCCAGGGCGGTCATCGTCGCCTGCGGCACCTTGGTCTTGATCACCAGGGTGTGCTCGTCGGTCGCCTCGACTGACTCGAACTGCTCGACGTAACTGCCGTTCGCCGTCCGGGCGACCTCGTTCTCCAGCATCAGGTTGTAGGTGAACGCCGGGTCCTCGGCGGTGATCGGCTCACCGTCGGACCACTTCATCCCCTCCCGGATGTGGAAGGTCCAGGTGAGCTTGTCCTCGGAGGTCTCCCAGCTCTCCGCCAGCGCCGGCACCGGCGACATGTCCTCCTGGCTGTAGACCGTGAGGTAGTCGAACGCCGTGCGGAGGATGTCCGTGCCGGTGCGGGTGATGCTGATGAACGGGTTGAGCGAGTCGATCTCCTGGGTGACACCCACCCGGAGGATCTGGGTCTGGTTGCCGCCCCCGGCCTGCGCCGCGGGGTTCGTCGACGCGCCGGCCGGCACCGCAACGGGTACCGTGACCAGCGCGGACACGAGCAAGGTGATACCGAGCGCGACACGCCTCGATCTCACGATGATCACCTCTTCCTGATAGTTGGAAGGAAGTAACCACTTGTCGCCCGAGGAAGTCAATCTGTGTCGGCAACGTGTACCAAGCCGTAACGTGTGACCCGTGCGGATCATGATTTCAGCCGACATGGAAGGCGCCACCGGCGTCACCTGGACGGCGGACGTGGAGATCGGGACCCCCGAGTGGCAACGGCTACGGCCCGTGTTCACCGGCGACGTCAACGCCTGCGTGACCGGGCTCTTCGACGGCGGAGCGACATCCGTGTTGGTCAACGAGGCACACTCGTCCCAGCGCAACGTGCTCCTCGAAGAGCTCGACACCCGAGCCGTGATGCTCACCGGCAAACACAAACCACTGTCGATGATGCAGGGCGTCGACAGCGGCATCGACGGCGTCGTGTTCCTCGGCTACCACACCGGCGCCGGCGTCGACGGTGTCCTGTCCCACACCTACCTGCCCAACCAGATCACCGGCGTCTGGCTCGACGGCGTCCACGCCAGCGAAGGACGCCTCAACGCCGCCCTCGCCCACGAACACGGCGTCCCCGTCCTCCTCGTCACCGGCGACGACCTGACCTGCGACGACGCCCACTCCTACGCCCCCGACGCCCAGTCCGTGGCCGTCAAGGAATGCGTCAGCCGCTACGCCGCCATCTGCAAACCACCGACGGTCACCGCCGCCGAGATCACCGCCGCGGCCGCCACGGCCATGACCCGCGCCGGCCGCACCCCCGGCACCGCGTCCCCACACCGCATCGAGGTCGAGTTCGACGCCGCCCACCTCGCCGCCGCCACCGCCGTGATACCCACCGTGTCCCAACTCGACATCCGACGCGTCGGGTTCGACGCGGACTCGATGACCGAAGCGATGAAGGCGTTCAAAGTGGTCACCGCGATCGCCAGCGGCGCCATGGAGGGAAGCTATGGGTGAGCCAGCCGTCGAAGACCTGTGCGCACAGCTGATCCGGTTCGACACCACCAACCTCGGCGGCGGCTCGTCCCAGGGCGAACGAGAGGCGGCCGAGTTCGTCGCCACCCACCTCTCCGCGGCCGGACACGAACCGACCCTGCTCGAACGCTCACCCAGACGAACCAACGTCGTCGCCCGCGTCCCCGGCACCGACCCGACCCTCCCACCCCTGCTCGTCCACGCCCACCTCGACGTGGTCCCCGCCGACCCCGCCGAGTGGACCGTCCCCCCGTTCGCCGGCGAGATCCGCGACGGCTTCGTCTGGGGCCGCGGCGCCGTCGACATGAAGGACATGTGCGCCACCCTCCTGACCGTGCTGCACCGCTGGTCCACCGAGGGACGAGCACCCCGCCGCGACCTGGTCCTGGCCTTCGTCGCCGACGAGGAGGACAACGGCGAGTGGGGCGCCCACTGGCTCGTCGACGAGCACCGAGCCCTGTTCGACGGCGTAGCCGCCGCGATCGGCGAATCCGGCGGCTACACCGTCCGCGCCGCCACCGCCGACGGGCGGCCCGCACGCCTGTACCCGGTGGCGACCGCCGAACGCGGCACGTCCCACCTGCTCCTGTCCACGACCGGACGAGCCGGCCACGGCTCCCGCCGCAACGACGACAACGCCGTGACCAAGCTGATCGCCGCCGTACACCGCCTGGCGTCGCACCGCTGGCCCGTCCGCCTGACCCCCGCCGTCGAGGCGTTCTTCCACCGCGCCGGCGAGGCCCTGGGCTTCGAGGTCGACCTGTCCACCGACGAGGCGGTCGACGAGACCCTGCGCCGCTTCGGCCCGGCCGCCAAGATCGCGGAGAACACCGTCCGCAACAGCACGACCCCCACCGTGCTGTCCGCCGGCTACAAGGTCAACGTGATCCCCGGCCTGGCCCAGGCCAGGATCGACACCCGCGTCCTCCCCGGCGCCGAAACCGAGCTCCTGTCCGAGGTGGACCGCCTGCTCGGCCCGGACGTGACCAGGGAGTTCCTGGCCCACCAACCGGCGGTCCAGGCCCCCGTCGACTCCCCGTGGTTCACCGCCATGGCCGCCGCCCTCACCGCCGAGGACCCGGAAGGCGTCGTCGTCCCGTTCTGCATGGGCGGCGGCACCGACGCCAAGGCGTTCGCCGCCCTGGGCATCGACTGCTACGGCTTCGCCCCGCTGTGGCTACCGGAGAACTTCGACCACCGCCTGATGGCCCACGGCGTAGACGAGCGCGTCCCGGTCGAAGGCCTCCGCTTCGGCGCGAACGTCCTCGACCGCTTCCTGTCCACGGTGTAGCTCCCCCGTCGTAACTCCCCGTCCACGCCGCCGCCCCGAAAACTGTCGGTGCCAGCACACAGAATGGGAGATTCGGGGGGCCTCACCATCCCTCAACACACCATCGAAGGTTTCTCTCGACACCCGCTGGAGGGCAGCCTCGACACCCGCTGGAGCGACGAAAAGCGATCAACCTGATCACGAGGAGTCGCCGAAGCGGCGAACCACCCGAAGTACGCCACGTCCGGGTGGGCGGCTCGGCGCCGGGTACGCGTTCGAACTAGCCGATGTAGCTGCCAGCCTTCCCTGCTCCCCCAGTCTGCCCCGGGCCTGCCGCCGAGCCCGCCGGTCAACAGCAACACGGACACCTGCTTCCCAATCCAAGGGACCCGGCATCAACGCCTCCCCCTTGAAGCCAATCCGCCCCTCACTCCTTGATCCGAGCGGCCTTCTCCTCTCTCTTCCTGGGCTTCTTTGGTCGGGTGGGTGTGGGCTGGACGGCGCCGCGAACCACCGCTATAATCGGACATCTATATAGCTGATAGTAGATTTTTGTTGTCAGGGGAGAGGAGGGTGGGGGAGCGGTGTTGGAGGTCGGCGAAGTAGGACGGTTGTTGTTCGGTCGCCCCTGTCGGCTGCGGGTGGCCCTGTGGATCCACCAGCGCGGAGGACGGCGGTTCTATCAATCCGAACCACCACCCGAGGTGATCCCCCAAAGCGCCGCCGGCACCGAACTACGACGGTTCGTACATCTCGGGATGCTCACCGAACACCGCGAAACCGGCAGCCGCCGGGTCTACTACGAAACCACCACCAGCCCCCTATGGAGCGTCATCGTCGCCGCCGCCCGCGTCATCGGACCACCGACGTGACGTACGACTGGGTCCGGTAGTGGTACCTACCCACGTCAGCGAAGCCCGCGCGGCGGTACAGCGCCCCGGCGGGCTCGTTGTCCGCCCGTACCTGGAGCCAGCAGCCCCGAACCCCCTCATCGGCCGCCGCTGCCACCAGGGCGCGGGTCACCGTGCCCGCGAGGCCCCGCCGGCGGGCGTCCGGCCGTACCGCCACGCAGTACAGCCCGCCCCCACTCCCCCACCAGCGCCAGCCGGGCCACCGCGGCCGCGCCCGCCTTGTCCGACACCGTGGCGTAGCGCGCCGGTCCCGCCGTGAGGATCCGACGCGCCAGCGCCAGCGCCCGCTCGTCACCCCGGCCGTCCACCCGCCACCACAGGTCCATCCACCGCTCGTCCGGCTCGTCCGCGACCTCTGCGTCCCGCGCGGGCAGGCGCGCGAGCACCTCCGCCGTCGACGCCGTCATCACCACGGTCGGTGAGCCGTACGCGTACCCACGCGCCGCCAGCCGAGCGTCCAGGTCCGGCGGGCACACCGTCGGCCCGAGTTGGAAGACCGCGGGCAGGCCGCGTGCCGCGTAGGCCGCCTCCACTCTGGACAACGCGGCGTCGACGGTGGACGGAGCCGCCAACGGGAGCACCGAGTTCGCACGCTGGGTCACGCCGCCGGAGAACCGGGCCAGCCACCCGTCCACCGTGCACTCCTCCAGGGCCGGCCAGCCCCGCCGCATCAGCTCGTCCAGCACCCGTCAAGCATCCGGGACGGAGACGAGGTGCTCTGGATCGACCCGCCCCGGCGAGCGGACCGTCACACCGCCGCCGGCGCCGGTGTCGCCTCCTGGGCGAACTGGGTGCGGTACAGCTCCTCGTAGCGCCCGCCCGCCGCCAGTAGGCTCGCGTGCGTCCCGCGCTCCGCGATCCGGCCGTCCTCGACGACCAGGATCTGGTCGGCCGCCCGGATCGTCGACAGCCGGTGCGCGATCACCAGCGCCGTCCTACCCGCCAGCGCCTCGGTGAGCGCCGCCTGCACCGCCGCCTCCGAGGTCGAGTCCAGGTGCGCCGTCGCCTCGTCGAGGATCACCACCCTCGGCCGCGCGAGCAGCAGCCGGGCGATCGTCAGCCGCTGCCGCTCGCCGCCGGAGAGGCGGTAGCCGCGCTCCCCCACGATCGTGTCCAGGCCGTCGGGCAGCGACGAGATCAACCCGTCCAGGCGCGCGCGGCGCACCGCGTCCCACACGTCCTCCTCGGTCGCCTCCGGGGCGGCCAGCAGCAGGTTCGCCCGAACGGACTCGTGGAACAGGTGACCGTCCTGGGTGACCAGGCCGAGTGTGTCGCGCAGCGACGCGAACGACACCTCCCGGGCGTCCACCCCCGCGAGCCGGACCGCGCCGGAGTCCACGTCGTACAGCCGCGGCACGAGCGAGGCGATCGTCGACTTGCCCGCCCCCGACGAGCCGACCAGCGCCACCAGCTGGCCCGGCTCCACCCGGAACGACACGTCGTGCAGCACCTCCACTCCCCCGCGGGTGTCCAGCTTCGCCACCTCCTCCAGCGACGCCAGCGACACCTTGTCCGCCGACGGGTAGGCGAAGGACACGTGGTCGAACTCCACCGAGACCGGCCCGGACGGCACCGTGACGGCGTCCGGCTTCTCCTCGATCAGCGGCCGCAGGTCCAGCACCTCGAACACCCGCTCGAAGGACACGAGCGCGCTCATCACCTCGACCCGCGCGCTCGCCAGCGCGGTCAGCGGCGCGTACAGCCTGGTCAGCAGGAACGACAGCGCCACCACGGTGCCCGCGTCGAGCTGCCCGGACAGCGCGAAGTAGCCGCCGAACCCGTACACCAGCGCGAGCGCCAGGGCGGACACGAGGGTCAGCGCGGTGATGAACACCCACTGCACCATCGCCGTCCGCACGCCGATGTCACGCACCCGCCGCGCCCGCGCGGCGAACTCGGCGGACTCCTCGTCCGGGCGGCCGAACAGCTTGACCAGCGTGGCGCCGGGCGCGGAGAACCGCTCGGTCATCTGCGTGCTCATCACCGAGTTGTGGTTGGCGGCCTCCCGCTCCAGTCGGGCCAGCCGGCTGCCCATCCGCCGTGCGGGCAGCACGAACACGGGCAACAGCAGCAGCGCCATCAGCGTGATCTGCCACGACATGCCGAGCATCACGACCAGCGTCAGCACCAGCATCACCAGGTTGCCGACCACCCCGGACAGGGTGTCGCTGAACGCGCGCTGCGCCCCGATGACGTCGTTGTTCAGCCGGCTGACCAGCGCCCCGGTGCGGGTCCGGGTGAAGAACGCGATCGGCATCCGCTGCACGTGGTCGAACACCGTGGTGCGCAGGTCGAGGATCAGGCCCTCCCCGATCCGCGCCGACTGCCATCGGGTCAGCAGGCCGAGGCCCGCCTCCGCGATCGCGATCCCGGCGATCAGCACCGCCAGCCGCACCACGACCGACACCGGTGAGCCGTCCACGATCGCGTCGACCACCTGGCCGGCCAGCAGCGGAGTGGCCACCGCCAGCGCCGCCGCCACGACGCTGAGCAGGAGGAACCAACCCAGCAGCCGCCGGTGCGGGCGGGCGAACCGGGCGATCCGGCGCAGCGTTCGGACGGAGAACGGGCGGCGGTCGTCCGTGGCGTTCATCGTGTTGTAGAGCGACATGAACGCTGTCGTCTCCATGTCCATCGCGCTGCTCCCACCTGGGTTCGAGTGCCGTACGCGAGTCTGGCACCGCGCACCGACAGTTCCGGTCGAGCCGGCTGGAAGCGACGGTAGAAGTTGAACCAAACTGGAGGTCAAGCCCGCCGCAGGCCAGTCGGGTTGACCTCGGGCAGCACCCCGGACGACCACAGCGCGGACACCGAGGGCCGCAGCAGCTCGACCAGCCGGTCCACTCCGGCCTCGCCCACGGCCGACAGCCCGCCCTGCCACGACGCGGCGTCCGTCCGCTCCTCCACGTCCGCGAGCAGTTCCCGGCCCGTCGGGGTGAGCGCGCCGTCCGGGGCCAGCAGCCCCCGCTCCAGCAACCCGTCCGCGGCCGCCGCCCAGGACGCCGACGACCAACCGCGGACGGACCGCATCTGCTCCGCCGGGAACTTCCCCGACGCGACCTGCAGCAGCAGCGCCTCCAGGCCGCTCACCCCGGCCGCCACCAACGCCGCCACGTGCCCGTCGCCGCGGTGCTCGCGCAGCGTCGTCGCCACCTGCCACAGCGCCGCCATCGGGTCGCCCGGGACCGGCAGCGCGGCGTTCGCGGCGTGCAGCGGGCGCCCGGTGCCGTCGGCCGCGGCGAGCACCGGGCCCAGTTCCGCCGCGACGGCCGCGCAGACCGACTCGTCCACCCCGACCCCGCGGAGGGCCGCCGTGCTCACCTCGACGCGGGCGGCCAGGCACGCCGCCGGGGTCGCCCGGGTCCAGGCGTCCGGCAGGGCCTTGGCCACCATCGACGGCTCGAACCCGGCGAACGCGGCCACCACGGGCCCGGCGCCGACCGGGCCCAGCGGCGCGGCGCGGAACGCGAAGTAGGTCATCCAGTACCCGCGCAGGCCGATCGAGATCCCGGCCTCGCGGACCCCGGGCGCGAAGTAGACGACGTCGTGCAGCGGCTCCAGCGAGGCCCACAGGCGGCGAGCAGGGTGCATCGCAGCAGTGTGCCCCGGCAATGGGATCATGCGCCACCGACAGGTGAGACCGACACGGATCGACCCGGCGAGGAGAGTCGCGGATGAGTGCTCGGGGTTTCTTCTCGTCCTTCGAGAACACCGACCCCCCGCTGACCTGGATCGACGTGGTCGACGTCGACCAGCACGACGCGCCGCGAGCGGCCGGCGCCACCATGAGCACCCGCGAGGGCGGCGGCCCGGCCAAGCCCTACACCGCCAAGCCGGGCGTCGGCTTCACCGGCCGCCGCGCGCTGCGCTACCAGGGCACCCACCCCGGCCGGGGTCCGGCCTACGTGGTCAACAAGCTGTTCCTCGTCGACCTGCTCGTCTCCCGCGACACCGTGCTCGAGTACGTGGTCCTGCCCGAGCTGCTCGGCGACGACCTGCGCTATCCCAGCACGTTCGTCGCCGTCGACCTCGCCTTCGACGACGGCTCCCGCCTGTCCGACCTCGGGCTCACCGACCAGCTCGGGTTCACGCTGACCCCACGCGGGCAGGGCGAGTCCAAGGCGCTCGCGCCCAACCAGTGGAACCGGCGGTTCGTCCGCATCGGCGGCGTGGCCGAGGGCAAGGTCGTCACCACGGTGCTCCTCGGCTACGACAACCCGGCCGGGCCCGCCAAGTTCGCGGGCTGGGTCGACGACATCGCCATCGTCGACCGGCCGAGGTCGGACCCCCGCAGGCCGGCCGACCACGTGATCACCACCCGCGGCACCAACTCCACGAAGACCTACTCGCGCGGCAACACCTTCCCCGCGACGGCCGTGCCGCACGGGTTCAACTTCTGGACCCCGGTCACCGACGCCGGCCGGCTGGACTGGATCTACACCTACGCCCGCGACAACAACGACCGCAACCTGCCCGCCCTCCAGGCGTTCGCGGTCAGCCACCAGCCGAGCCCC
>DATABL010000338.1:0-24622 GCA_036259595.1 Actinophytocola sp. | reverse complement strand
GTCGGTGCGTTTACCGTGGTGGGGTGGGGCCTGGCTCTCGTGGCCATGCGCAACTACCGTGCCCGGATCTCCTACTGGGTCTGAGTGAGGCGAAACGAACATGGTCAGCATCGACGTCTGGAACGCCTCGGTCGACTTCCCGATCTTCGACGCGAGGACGAGGTCGCTGAAGAAGGCCGTCCTCGGCAAGGTCGGCGGCAAGATCGGCACCGAGCAGAAGGTGCCCATCATCGAGGCACTGCACGACATCTCGCTCTCGCTCAAGGAAGGTGACCGGGTCGGCCTGGTCGGCCACAACGGCGCCGGCAAGTCCACGCTGCTGCGGCTGCTCGCCGGCATCTACGAGCCGACCAGGGGCTCGTCGCGGATCGTCGGCAAGATCGCGCCGGTCTTCGACCTCGGCGTCGGGATGGACCCGGAGATCTCCGGGATCGAGAACATCATGATCCGCGGCCTGTTCCTCGGCATGACCCGCAAGCAGATGGAGAAGCGGGTCGACGACATCGCGGAGTTCACCGAGCTCGGCGACTACCTGCAGATGCCGCTGCGCACGTACTCGACCGGCATGCGGGTGCGGCTCGCGCTCGGCGTGGTCACCTCGATCGACCCGGAGATCCTGCTGCTCGACGAGGGCATCGGCGCGGTCGACGCGGCGTTCCTGAACAAGGCCCGCTCGCGGATGGTCGACCTGGTGAAGCGCTCCGGCATGCTGGTGTTCGCCTCGCACCAGGACGACCTGCTGTTCGAGCTGTGCAACACGGCGATCTGGATGGACGAGGGACACGTGAAGAAACACGGTTCCCTGCGCGAGGTCCTCACCGCCTACAAGGGCAGGGACCCGTACGAACATCTCGACAAGGAGACGCTCGAACGGCTCGGTGAGTCCCCCGTCCTGACGACCAAGAGCGGCAAGATCTGATGAGCCGCCCGGAGCGGTTGCCGACGGACGCGGTGGTGGCCGTGGTGGTCACCCGGCACCGCCGGGAGCTGCTCGCCGACTCGCTGAAGATGATCGCCGCGCAGACGCGGCCGCCGGACCACCTGGTGGTCGTCGACAACGGCCCCGACGAGCCGGTGGCCGACATCGTCGAGTCGTGCCCGGTGCCGGCGACGTACCTGGTGTCCCGGCGCAACCTCGGCGGCGCCGGCGGCTTCGCCCTGGGCATGCTGCACGCGCTGGCGCTGGGCGCGGAGTGGGTCTGGTGCGCCGACGACGACGGCCGGCCGGCCGACGAGACGGTGCTGGAGACCCTGCTGTCCGAGGCGGTCGCCCGGAACCTGGCGGAGATCTCCCCGGTGGTCACGAACATCGAGACCCCGTCGCGCCTCGCGTTCCCCCTGCGCCGCGGGCTGTCGTGGAAACGCAGCGCGGACGAGCTCGGCACGGACTTCCTGCCCGGGATCGCGTCGCTGTTCAACGGCGCCCTGTTCCGCGCGTCCACGCTGGACGTCGTCGGCGTCCCGGACTACCGCCTGTTCTTCCGCGGCGACGAGGTGGAGATCCACCGCCGGCTGGTGCGGTCCGGGCTGCCGTTCGGCACCAGCCTGCGGGCGGCGTACCTACACCCCGACGGCTCCGACGAGTTCAAGCCGATGCTGGGCGGGCGGCTGCACGCGCAGGACCCGTCGAGCGAGGTGAAGCGGTACTACACGTACCGCAACCGGGGCTACCTGCTGTCCCAGCCGGGCCTGCGGAAGATCGGGATGCTCGAGGTCCTGCGCTTCGGCCTGTACTTCATCGGCACCAAGCGCGACCCGAAGGCGTTCGTGCAGTGGCTGCGCCTGTGCCGCCAGGGCCGCAAGGAACGCTTCTTCCGCATCTGACCGAGCGACCGGACGAACACGGGACCAGCGACCAAATTAACACACTGGGTGCGGCCAAACTAACGCGTCCGTGTCATGAAGCTCGGCGGCGAGCGCGGAGCGGAGTGGCGGAGTCTCGATCGCGCCGCTACACGCCAGGCGCGGCGTTCGATCCGACCGAGTTCGTGCTGGGCACCGATCCCATGGTGATCGACGAGTTCAGCGGGTGTTCGTGGCGATGGAGCGCGCCCGCCAGCTCACCTGGTCGCGGCAACGCGCCGAGCTGTTCCACTACCGCACCAGGGACAAGGTCGAAGTGGTTCCGCGCCGTTCCCATCAGCGCGCTCTGGGAGAAAGCGGCGCCCGGCTGAGTGCGCCCGCGTGCCGGGCGCGGGGATTTCCGGGGCGGGGGTGAACCGCGCGGAGGGTGTGCTCGTGTCAGGGATACCCACAGGCGACTGTGGACAACGACCGTGGCTGTGGACAACCTCCGCTACGTGGATGATCTTCGCGCGGTTCAGTTTCGCCGCGGAATGTGAGCAAGTTCCGGCGCACTTGTCGGGGGATTTCGGCGGGAATACAGTGCGGGCCGACACGCAGTTTCACATTTCACCTTACCCGGCGGGTGTGCGCGCAGAGCATCTGGTCAGGGCATGGCAAGGAGGGTCATGGCCAGCATGCTCAGAATCGCGCGCGCGTTGTCGGTGCTGACGGGAAGCGCGGCGATACTGGTGTTCGCCGGCGGTACCGCCAGTGCGGATGCCACGTCGGGGGTGGTGGATCACGCGGCGGACGTCGGCGGGTACAGCGTGGACGTCGGGGACGGCGTGTTCGGGGACCTGGCCACCTCGCTGATCGGGTTCCGGCTCGCGGACGGCACGGTGCTCGGCGTGTACTGCGTCGAGATCGACACCGAGATCGACGACACCCAGGAAATGGTCGAGCAGCCGTGGGAGGAGTTCCCGGCCGCCGGCACGCCGTTCGCCCAGAACCAGGACCGGATCAACTGGGTGCTGCACAACGGCTTCCCCGTGCGCGAACCCGACGCGCTGACCGAGGCCCTCGACGGGGTCGCGCTGAACGGCGGGATCGACGAGCGGGAGGCCATCACCGCCACGCAGGCCGCCGTCTGGCACTTCAGTGACGGCCGGGACCTCGACCGGGAGAACCCGCTGCCCGACGAGGGCCCCGCCGCGGACGCCGACGTGCTCGCCCTCTACGACTTCCTCACCGGCGAGAACAACGTCGGCATCGGCGAGCAGCCCCCGGCCGCGCTCGCGATCGAGCCGGACGACCTCACCGGCGCTCCGGGCGACCGGATCGGGCCGTTCACCGTCGACACCTCCGGGAAGGTCGCCGGCGTCGCCGCGAACCTTCCCGACGGCGTGCAGCTCACCGACGCCGACGGCAACCCGCTGGACGCGAGCCAGGTCAAGGACGGCACCGAGCTGTTCGTGACCGTCCCCGGGGACGCCGCCGCCGGCGAGGCCTCCGTCGAGGTGACCGCCACCGCCGTCGTCGACACCGGGCGCCTGTTCGTCGGCGAGAACTACGCCGAGGCCCCCACCCAGTCCCTCATCGTGGCCAAGGCCGTCGAGTCGCAGGTCGCCGCGACCGCGAAGGCCAGCTGGAACGGCGAGGTCGCCCCCGCGGCACAGGCCAAGGCCGACAGTTCCGACGACGGCGCACTGAGCGACCTCGCGGAGACCGGCGCCTCGATCCTCGGCCCCGTCCTGCTCGGCGCCGTCCTCGTGGGCGCGGGCATCGTCTCCGTGCTGTTCGTGCGCAACCGCCGCCAGGTCTGACCGGCCGGCCCTGGGCGGGTCCGCTCTCAGCGGATCCGCTCAGGGTGAACCCGCCTTGCCGCGCACACCGTTCGGGTGTGGGCTCGAAGCATGGCTGAATCGAAACGCGCCCTCGTACTACACCTGGCCAACGGCGGCGAACCGCTCGTCTTCGCGCTCTCCGACGACGGGGCCCGCGACCTGGACACCCGGCTGCCCGAGCTCCTCGGCGGCGGCGGGGTGCACGCCCCCGCCCTCGCCGACGGCTCCACGGTCGTCGTCAACTTCGCCCACGTGGTCACCGCGCACCTCGACGAGCTGCCCCCGCTCGCGCGGGTCTACGGCAGCGGGCAACCCCAGCGGCACGGGTTCGCGACCTGAACGGCGCGTGGGCGTGCGGCCCGCTTGAGGCGACGGGCCGAGCTTCAGCGGGTCGCGGCGGCGAGGGCGTCGCGTACCGTCTCGGCGTTGGCGGGTTTGGCGACCTGGATCGTTTCCCCGGCGTAGACGAGGTGGGCCGGGGTGCCGGGTTGCCAGCGCCAGCCCTCGGCGAGCGGTCCGGCGTCCACCGTGTCGTAGCCGATGGCGTCCAGGAACCGGGATACGTCCGCCTTGGCGTCGGGGTCGTCGCCGGCGATCGGCAGTGCGGTGCGGTCGGCTGCCCCGTTCGGGCGGGCGAGCACGCGCAGTGTCTGGAAGAAGATGTTGTTGAACGCCTTGACGACGCGCGACGCGGGCAGGTGTTCCCGCACCATCTCACTGGTGGTGATCGAGGCGTTGTCGAGTTCGGCGATGTGGCCGTGGCGTCGAGGATCGTAGTTGATCGTGTCGATGACGGTCCTGCCCTTCAGGGGCTCGACCGGCACCTCGGTGTAGGCCCGCACCGGTATGGAGATCACGACCAGGTCGCCGGCCTCGGCCGCTTCGGCGGGGGTGGCCGCCCGAGCTCGTGGACCGAGCTCCGCGACCAGGTCGGCGAGGGTCTCCGGACCGCGTGAGTTACTGACGACGACGGAGTAGCCGCCCGCGACGGCGAGCCGCGCGACCGTGCCGCCGATGCGCCCGCTTCCGATGATTCCGACAGTCCGCATGGTCGTCCTTTCCTGCTGTTCGGGAACCGCGATCAGAGCGGGGCATCCACTAAGGTGGAGGCATCCCTCCGTGCGGAGGGGTGCCTCCGAAACTAGCGGAGGGGTGCCTCCGCAAGCAAGTGTTCCGTCGAGAGGAAGGCGTGATGGCCACCGCCCCCGGCACGTCCGAGACACCCCGGGTCGGCGTGCGCCGGCCGCAGCGCGCCAGCAGCCGACAGAAGTTCGACGCGCTCCTCGCCGCAGCTCGTGACGTCTTCGCCGACGACGGCGTCAACGGATCGCTCGAGGAGATCGCTCGGCGCGCCGGGGTCGGCATCGGCACCCTCTACCGCAACTTCCCGACACGCCAGACACTGCTCGAAGCCGTGTACGTCGACGAGGTCGAAGCCCTCGCCCGCGTCGCCGACGAGCTGGGAAACCTGGACCCGTGGGACGCGCTGGCGATCTGGCTGCGCCAGTTCGTCGCCTACGCCACCACCAAGAGGGCCGTCGTCGAGGGTCTCAACCTCGACTCGCCGATGTTCGGAGCCTGCATCGCACTGATCCATCGCGCCGGAGAGCCGCTGCTGGCGGCCGCCCAGGAGGCGGGGAAGGCCCGCGGCGACGTCGACTTCGAGGACGTACGCCTGCTGATCAACGGCATCGCGACCTCGAACTTCACCGACGACGCCCAGCGAGAACGGGTCATCGGGATGGCCCTGGACGGCATCCGGACGAGGAGCTGACCGCCTAGGCCCGCACCCGGAACACCACGGTCCGCAGCAGCACGAAGTTGATCACCGTCGCGGTGCCCTGGGCGACCACCCACGCGAGCGGGATCTCCCACCCGGAGGCGGGCAGCCACGCCAGCAGCAGCGCGTTCGTGCCCACGTTGACGAAGAACGTCACCGTGTACAGCAGCGCGAACCCGCCCAGCTGACCCGCGCCGTCGGTGCGGCCCGCGGCGAAGGTGTACCGACGGTTCAGGAAGTACGCCGTCGTGGTGCCGGCGACGAAGCTGACCGCCTTCGCCAGGTGCACCCACAGGTCCAGCGCCAGCAGCGCCTGGTACACCCCGAAGTCCACCAGCGCGCAGAACCCGCCGATGAGCACGAAGCGTGCGAGCTGGTTGACCAGCCCGATCCTCGGCACATCCGCCTCCGCCGTCGTGACCACGAGACGCGAGTCTAGAGACCCGCGACCGGCCCCGTACCCTCGCCTGCGTGAAGCCAGGACATGACGAGCTGGCCAGGCTCACCGGCTGGGGACGAACCGCACCGACCACCGCGCACGTGGTCCGCACCGCGGACGTCGACGCGATCGCCACCGTCGTCCGCGAGGCGGGCGACCGGGGTGTGATCGCGCGCGGGCTGGGCCGCAGCTACGGCGACCCGTCGCAGAACGCCGGCGGGGTCGTGGTCGACCTGACCGCGCTCGACCGGATCCACCGGGTCGACGCCGACGCCGGCCTGGTCGAGGTGGACGCCGGGGTCTCGCTCGACACACTGATGCGCACCCTGCTGCCGTTCGGCCTGTGGCTGCCCGTGCTGCCCGGTACCCGCCAGGTCACCGTCGGCGGCGCGATCGGCTGCGACATCCACGGCAAGGCCCACCACGTCGAGGGCAGCTTCGGCGACCACGTGCGCTCGATGGACCTGCTCACCGCGGACGGCGAGGTCCGCACGCTCACCCCGGACGGCCCGGACCGCGAGCTGTTCTGGGCGACCGTCGGCGGCATGGGGCTGACCGGGATCGTGCTGCGCGCGACCCTGCACGTGAACAACGTGGAGACCGCGTACTTCCTCGTCGACACCGACCAGATCGGCGGCCTCGACGAGCTGATGGCCCGCCAGTCCGTCGACGACGAGTCCTATGTGGAGTCGGTGTCCTGGTTCGACGCGGTGACCACCGGCCCGCACCTCGGCCGCGGCATCCTCACCCGCGCCAACCACGCCCGGCTCGACGACCTGCCGAAGAAGTACCGCAAGGCCCCGCTGAAGTTCGACGCACCGCAGCTGGTGACCGTGCCGGACGTGTTCCCGCCCGGCATGCTCAACAAGCTCACCGCCCGGATCTTCAGCGAGCTCTGGTACCGAAAGTCCCCCACCCGCCGCGGCGCGGTGCAGAACATCACCCAGTTCCTGCACCCGCTGGACATCATCGGCGAGTGGAACCGCGGCTACGGCCCGCACGGCTTCCTGCAGTACCAGTTCGTCGTCCCGTTCGGTGCCGAGCAGGTGATCCGGCGGACCGTCGAGGCCGTCACCGACGCCGGCCACGTGTCGGTGCTCAACGTGCTCAAGCGCTTCGGCGAGGCCAACCCGGCGCCGCTGTCGTTCCCCATGCCGGGCTGGACGCTGTGCCTGGACCTGCCGATCCGCGCCGGCCTGCACGAGCTGTGCGAGGAGCTCGACGAGCTGGTGCTGGCCGCGGGCGGGCGGCACTACCTCGCCAAGGAGTCCCGCGCGACTCCCGAGATCATCCAGCGCGGCTACCCGCGCATCGACGAGTGGCGCAAGGTGCGCGCCGCCGTCGACCCCCACGGTGTTTTCGCTTCGGACATGTCGAGAAGGTTGAGCCTGTCATGTACCCGTCCTTGATGGAACGGGCTTGTTGCCTGTCCCTTGTGTACGGGTTTACCGATAGGTTCGCTGCTGGCGTCGAACGGTTGCCCAGCGTCGGGACGAAACACGATTGGTGTCGCCTCAACCCTGTGCCGGCGCCGCGAACCTGGCGGCCCGTAGTTCCCGGCCCGCACATTCGCTCGCAACGTCGTATAGGCGTCGACGACCTTTCCGATGACCCGGATCGAGGGCTGCGCCGACAGGCCGAACCGTTCCCGCAGCTCAGTATAGAACTTCTTCTGCACCTCGACCTTACGGAACAACCGCAACTCGTGCATCCGCTGCGAAAGCCACGACGCGGCCTCATTGCAGGTGCGCAGGGTCCGCAACAACGCCGATTCCTGATCCCGCGTGGGCAGCAACCTGACCTGCACAACCCGCTTCACAACGATCATTCTGCCATGGTCGCTGCCACACGTTTCCGATTGGAGTACAGGTGATAGACGCTGTCGGTAACCCCCAGTCGCTGCTGCTGCTGGGCGGCACTTCGGAGATCGGTCTCGCGGTGGCGTTGAAGTACGCCGCGCGCCGGCCGCTGCGGGTGGTGCTCGCGGCCCGCCCGTCCGAACGGCTCGACGCCGCCGCCGAGAAGCTGCGCGCGGCCGGTGCCACGGTGTCGACCGTCGAGTTCGACGCGAAGGACACCGACTCGCACCCGGCGGTGCTGGACAAGGCGTTCGCCGACGGCGACCTCGACGTCACGGTGGTCGCGTTCGGGCTGCTCGGGGACGCGGAGCGGGCCTGGCAGGACCACGCGCGGGCGGTGGAGCTGGCGCGGGTCAACTACACCGCGGCGGTGTCGGTCGGGGTGGCGCTCGCGGAGCGGCTGCGCCGGCAGGGCCACGGGCGGGTGGTCGCGCTGTCGTCGGTGGCCGGTGAGCGGGTGCGCCGGTCGAACTTCGTGTACGGCTCGACGAAGGCCGGCATGGACGGCTTCTACCTGGGCCTCGGCGAGGCGCTGCGGGGCGAGGGCATCACGGTCACCGTGGTGCGGCCCGGCTTCGTGCACACCAGGATGACCGAGGGCATGAAGGCCGCGCCGCTCGCGGTGAACGCCGACCAGGTCGCCGAGGTCGTGGTCGACGCCGTGCACAAGCGCAAGGAGCTGGTGTGGGCGCCGGCGGCCTGGCGTTTGGTGATGTCGGTGCTCCGGCACGTTCCGCGCGTCATCTTCCGCCGGCTGCCGATCTGACGAGAAGATGGCGCGGTGAGCACTCCGACGCCCGACGAGTGGCTGGCGAACTTCAACGCCACCATCGCCGACATCCAGGCCAGGACCGCGGAGTTCCAGGAGAACCTCGAGCGTTCCGGCACGACCGAGACCTCCCCGGACGGCTCGCTCTCGGTGTCGGTCGCGCCCAACGGATCGCTGACCGACCTGCGGATCGACGAGTCCGCGTGGCGCGGCAGCGGCGCCGAGCTGGCCGGCAAGATCATGGCGCTGGCACGCAAGGCCCAGCGCGCGGCCGCGGTCAACGTGGCCGAGGCGTTCGCCCCGCTCGGTGCCGACACCGAGGCCATGCACATGGTCACCGGCTACATCCCCGAGGAGGAGCCGGAGGAGCCGGAGCAGGGAGCCGGCTACAGTTTCACCGAGGAGCCGACCGAGCCGCCACCACCAACACCGCCCCGGGCGGAACCGCCGCGCCGTCCCAGCCGTCCACCTCAGCAGAACGACGGCCCGGACGACGAGGACTTCGGTGACGACCAGATCTTCGGCGACCGGGACCGGTAGGCGACCGCGGAGGCAGGCGTGACGGAGGCGACAGCCGGAGCGGGCATCGTCGACAGCTACGCGGGACTGGTCACCGCGATCACCAGCGACGCGGAGTCCGAGGGCGAGCAGGTCGTCGACGTCGCTCTCAGCGCGACCGGCGCGGTGATCGACACGATCGGTGTCGCCATCGACCCGTTCGGCGCGATCGTCAGCGCCGGTGTCGGCTGGCTGCTCGAACACGTGTCGTTCCTGCGCGAGCCGCTCGACGCGCTGCTCGGCAACCCGGACGAGATCAACGCGAACACCGACGCGCTCAAGTCCGCGGCCCTGGAGATGAAGACGCTCGCCCAGGAGCACCGCCAGGACCTGCAGACCATCGCCGAGTGGGGCGGCCAGGCCGCCGAAAGCTACAAGCAGAGCCTCACCCAGCTCGCCGAGGAGCTGGAGTCGATGGGCCACACCCTCGACGGCACCGCGGCGGTCGTCGGGATCTCCGGGATGCTGGTGGTGACGCTGCGCGGGATCGTGTTCGGCATCATCTCCTCGCTGATCACCGAGCTGATCCGGTACGCGCTGATCGCCGCGGCGTCCGCGGTGGTCACCTTCGGCGGCTCGATCGCCGCGTTCTGCGGCGTCGCCGGCGCGCGGGCGGCCGCGACCGCCGCGCGGATCAGCGGCAAGATCAGCAAGCTGCTCGGCGGCCTCACCCGCCAGGCCGGCCGGCTCGGCGACCTGGCCCGCGCGATGCAGGACCTGGCCGACGGCCTCGACCGGTTCGCCATGGCCGGTGACCTGGCCTTCGGCGCCTACCAGGCGGCCAAGCCCTACAGCATGCCGGAAGAGGGCCAGCCGGCATGACGCCCCGTCCGCGTCGGACCGGTGGCGGCGGTGACACCGGGCCCAACACCACGAACCACGGCGACGACGGCAGCCCGCCCAGCTCCGGCTCCTCCGGCTCCTCCGGCGGCGACGGCGTCCATGTCGATCCCGACAGCATCGACGGCATGGCCGGCCGGCTGGGCAACACCGGCGGGCGGGTCGACAGCGTCGGCTCGACCCTCGACGGGGTCAACGTCGGCCCGCAGAGCATGGGCATCGTCGGCTCCTCCTTCACCGGCGCCGCACAGTCCCACGTCGACACCGCACGCCAACACCTCACCCGCACCCGCGAGGCCGTCCAGAACGCCCAGGACGGCACCCGCCGGACCGCGCAGAACTACCGCGACACCGACGCCGCCAACGCCACGAACCTGTCGAGCATCGACACCGACGGCAGCCCGCCGCCACAGACCGGCCCGAGCGGCACCACGACGCCCAGCGGCTCCGGCCCGTCGTCGACCACTCCGTCCTCGACCACCCCGCCGCCCGACTCCCCCGGCCAGTCCGGCGACCAGCCGGGTGGCGGGCAACCGGGTGGCGGCCAACCGGTGGCCCCGCCGCCCCGCGACACCAGCCGGCCGCACGCGCCGCTGACGCCCGAGCAGCAGTCCGACCTCGGCCGGCAACGCACCGAGCTGGAGCAGCGGAACCAGCAGCGGTTCGACGAGCTGAAACGGGACCCGGACCACAACGACAAGGTCAACAAGAACTCGATGGAGGAGGCCCGGACCGCGCTCGATCTGGAGCGGCGCGGCGAGGAGGGCTTCGCCGACGGCAACTACCGCCGGCCGGACGGCCCCGGGCAGGGCGAGTTCATCGACTCGAACGGCAAGCACTGGGACATCAAGGGCATCCACTCGGACTGGCCGCCGGGTGTCCCGGAGCAGGTCAGGAACAGCAGACCGTTCCCGAACGCATACACTGAGCAGGACTTCCGGGACACCCTGACCGATCAGTTCAGCAAGGACCGCGGCGTCATCGTGGACACTCGCAACGCCGACCAGGCCGCCATCGACAACATGCGGGAAGTAGTCGAGAGGGAGGGTTGGGGTGACCGTGTCATCTGGTACCCGTAAGGCCTGGCGGCCGATCGTCTGGCCGCCCGACGGGCCCACCGCGGCCGCGCTGCGGGAGTGGCTCGAAGGGGACATCGAGGCGGACTTCTACGGCCTCGACCTGGACTTCTCCGGCTCCGACCTGTCCGGCGGCGACCTGCTGGAGACCTGGCTGTCCGGGTCGAGGTTCACCGGCGCGCTGCTGCGCAGCACCACGTTCGTGCGCGCGCACCTGGAGGAGGCGGACTTCACCGGCGCCGACCTCGCGGGCGCGAACCTGGCGAAGGCCGAGGGCAAGAAGGCGGTGCTGCGCGACGCCCGGCTGCTCGGCGCGAACCTCACCGCGAGCCAGTTCCGCGCGGCCGACCTCACCGGCGCCGACCTCACCGCGGCGACCCTCGGCGACGCGACGTTCTCCGGCGCGACCCTCGCCGGGGCGAACCTGACCAACGCGACCGCGAACCGGTTGGCGCTGCGCGAGACCGTGTTCGACTCGGCCGAGGTCACCGGGTTCTCCGGGTCGGTCGTCGGCCCGATCTCGGTGGTGTTCCGCGGCGAGCGCACCCTGCTCGACGACGAGGACCTGGAGCGGTGGTTCGCCGCCCGGGGCGCGAAGATCACCCGGTTCCACGCGGAGAAACCGGCATGACCCCGCGGCGCTCGGTCGTTTCTCCAAGAACACCCGAGGGTCCCGTGCTCGCCGTTCCGGCTAGCGGGTGGGCCGGTTTCCTCGGCTGGTCACAGGAACGCTGACAACGCGACGCAGCCCACCCACGACACACCGAGTACCTGCAACACCCGGTCGCGCAGGGCGATGTCCTCCGGCTCGCCGGCGTTGCCCTGGTCGACGTCCACGGCGTAGCGGAGCACGGCGATCACGAACGGGATGATCGAGACCACGGTCCACACCGACGTGCCGGCCGCGCTCTGGCGGATCTCGAACGCCCACAGGGCATACGTCATGATCATGATCGCGGCCGACGTCGCCCACACGAACCGCAGGTAGCTCGCCGAGTACTTCGACAGGGACGCGCGGATCCGCGCGCCCGTCCGCTCGTACAACACGATCTCGGCGTACCGCTTGCCCGACACCATGAACAGCGACCCGAACGCCGTCACCAACAGGAACCACTGGGACAGCGGCAGACCCGCCGCGGCGCCGCCGGCGATCGCCCGCAGCAGGAAGCCCGACGCGACGATGCACAGGTCGATCACCGGCTGGTGCTTGAGCCCGAGGCAGTAGCCCAGCTGGACGGCCGCGTACACGCCGACCACCACGAGCAGGCGCCAACTCGACACCAGCGACACCGCGAACGACGCCAGGAACAGCACCACCGCGATCCCGTACGCCACTCCCACCGGCACCGCGCCCGCCGCGATGGGGCGGTTGCGCTTGGTCGGGTGCGCGCGGTCCGCCTCGACGTCGATGGCGTCGTTGACCAGGTACACCGCCGACGCGACCAGGCAGAACGCCACGAACGCCACCACCGCGTCGAAGACCACCTCGGGGTGGAAGACCGGGTTCGCCGCGTAGGCCGCGAACGGCGCCGCCAGCACCAGGACGTTCTTCACCCACTGCCGGGGCCGCGCGGTACGGAGAACGCCCTTGACCAGGCCGCCGGGCGGGCGAGGCGACACGGCCTCCCCCGCAGCGCTCTCCGCGGTGCTGCTCACCTCGCGCGTCTCCGGTTGCGCAACCCGCGCCGGACCAGGCCGCCGACGGCCGCACCCAGCGCCGAGCCGGCCAGCACGTCGGTCGGGTAGTGCACGCCGAGCACCAGCCTCGACACCAGCATCGGCGGGACCAGTGCGGGCACCAGGTTCCGGCCGGTCAGGCCGGAGTAGAGCACCGCGGCCGCCGTCGTGGACGTGGCGTGTGAGGACGGGAAGGACAGCGAGCTGGGCGTGCTCACCCGCACCTCGACCGACTCGTCGATCGGCCGCTGCCGGCGCACCACCCGCTTCACCGCGATCGACGCGGCGTGCGCGGCCACCACACCGCCGGCACCGATCAGCCAGTCGCGGCGGCGCCCCCGGTCGACCGCGGCACCGACGAGACCGGCGGCGAACCAGCCCGCGGCGTGCTCGCCGAACAGGGACAGGCCGCGGGCGGCCTGCACCACCGGCTCGGCGCAGAGCGCGCCCTGCACCCGGGCCAGCGCGGCGACCTCGACCGAACGGCGTGGTTCCGGCGGCGGGCTGCCCGGCTCGGCCCGGGACTGGTCGGGCGGCGGCGCCTCCGGGCCGGGAGCCTTGTGCGGCTCACCGGGCCAGACGGTGTAGGAGTCGCCCTCGCGCAGGGGCCGGGCCGTGGCCATCAGACGTCCAGGGAACCGTCGAGCGGGGCGCCCTCGGTCAGGTGCGGAGCGACCTTGTTGTCGAACACCGAGAGCGCGGAGCCGATCGCCATGTGCATGTCGAGGTACTTGTACGTGCCGAGCCGGCCGCCGAAGATCAGGTTGCGCTCCTTGGCCTCGGCCTTCGCCAGCTCCCGGTAGCGCTCCAGCTTCGCGCGGTTCTCCGGGGTGTTGATCGGGTAGTACGGCTCGTCGTCGTCACCCGCGAACCGGGAGAACTCGCGGAACACCACCGTCTTGTCGTTCGGGTAGTGCTTGCGCTCCGGGTGGAAGTGCCGGAACTCGATGATCCGGGTGTAGGGGACCTCTTCGTCGTTGTAGTTGACCACCGAGGTGCCCTGGAAGTCCCCGGTCTCGACGACCTCGGACTCGAAGTCGACCGTGCGCCACGTGAAGCGGCCGGCCGAGTAGTCGAAGTAGCGGTCCAGCGGACCGGTGTAGACGGTCGGGGTGCCGGCCGGGATCTGCTCGCGCACGTCGAAGTAGTCGACGTTCAGCCGGACCTCGATGTTCTCGTGCTCGGCCATCTTCTCGAGCCACGCGGTGTAGCCGTCGACCGGCAGGCCCTCGTAGGTGTCGTTGAAGTACCGGTTGTCGAAGTTGTAGCGGACCGGCAGGCGGGTGATGATGTTCGCGCCCAGGTTCTTCGGGTCGGTCTCCCACTGCTTGGCCGTGTAGCCGCGGATGAACGCCTCGTAGAGCGGGCGGCCGATCAGCGAGATCGCCTTCTCCTCGACGTTGCGCGCCTCCGCGGTGTCGAACTCCGAGGCCTGCTTGGCGATCAGCTCGCGCGCCTCGTCCGGGGTGTGCGACTTGCCGAAGAACTGGTTGATCAGCGCCAGGTTCATCGGGAAGGAGTAGACCTGGTCCTGGCACTTGGCGAACACGCGGTGCTGGTAGCCGGTGAACTCGGTGAACTGGTTGACGTAGTCCCACACCCGCTTGTTGGAGGTGTGGAACAGGTGCGCCCCGTACTTGTGCACCTCGATGCCGGTCTCGGGCTCGGGCTCGGAGTAGGCGTTGCCGCCGATGTGCGGGCGGCGTTCCAGCACCAGGACCCGCTTGTCGAGCTGGGTGGCGACCCGCTCGGCGATGGTCAGCCCGAAGAAGCCGGAGCCGACGACCACCAGGTCGTAACCGGCATAGTTCTCAGTGTCGTTTGCAGGCGCGCTCACGGGGCCCGAGGGTACCTGGGACCGCCCTCTACCCGGCACGCACGTCCTCGGCCAGCTTCCGGTCCAGGCTCACCCGGACGAGAGCGGCGGAGAAGCGGGCGAGATCGTTCTCCGGCACCAGCTTCGCGAGCTTGGCCGCGTCGCCGGGCAGGCCGATCTTCTTCGCGCCGTCGAGGGTCTTCCTGTCGAGGTGCGGGCGCAGTTCGGGCCAGACCGCCTGGGCCTCCCGGCAGAAGATGTCGACGCCGACCGGGCCGAGCTTCGGGGTCTCGCGCAAACGCTTGCGCAGCTCGTCGCCACGCCATTTCCGCACGTCGCCGCCGTACGAGTCGAGCAACAGTTCGGCACCGTCGCCGAGCGCGGTCGCGGTGGACTCGTCGTAGCGGACGTAGTGCCCGCGGCCCAGCGCGTCGACCCGCTGCTGCCAGGTCGCGTCGAGCATCCTGCGGGGCGTGCGGAAGCCGGCCTTCGACAGCTCGCGGGCCGCGGCCACCGCGATGTCGGCCGAGATGCGGGCCGACAGCAGCACGCTGAGCACCAGCAGCCGGTACAGCGGCGACGGCTTGTCGGCGAGCGTGATGCCGGCCTGGTCGGCATAGGTGCGGCCGGCGCGGTCGAGGAGCGTGCGCACGGTGTCCTTCTGGGTCGCCATGCCTGCGACGTACCCGCCGAGACATGCGAGAACCCCCGCGCTCCCCAACGCGGGGGTTCCGCACCCCTGGGGTTCCCCCTCGGAATCCCTTTTTCATTCCCTCCGGCTTGCGCCTCGCACATATGGACGCGCGGGTTCCGGGGGCCGTTCCGTGCGCCGCGTCACTTACTCAGCGGTAGGGCAGGATTTCCGCGGCGACCCGCTCCAGGACGTTCAGCCGGCCCGCGTAGACGCCGTCCGGGCGGGGCCAGTGGCAGACGATGTCGGTGAAGCCGAGCTCGCCGGCCCGGCCCATGGCGTCGCGGAAGTAGTCCACGCTGGACAGCGAGAACACCGGTGCGGAGTCCAGGCTGAGGTAGCGGTCCACGCCCGGCCGGTCGGACACGATCTCGTCGAACGTGCGGGCCAGGTCGGCCACACCGGACCACCACGCGTCGAGGTCGTCCCCGCCCCGGCCGGTGGTGACCCAGCCCTGGCCGAACCGGGCGGCCAGGCGCATCGTGCGCGGGCCGTTCGCGGCGACCACGAACGGCATCCGGGGGTGCTGGACGCAGCCGGGCGCGGAGCGGGCGTCGACCGCGGCGTAGTACTCGCCGTGGACCGTGGTCCGCTCGTGGGTGAGCAGGGAGTCGAGGTGGGTGACGAACTCGGCGAACCGGTCCACCCTGGGCTTCGGCTCCAGCGGCTCGCCGCCGAGGACGTGGTTGTCGTAGCCGGCCGGGGTGCCGGCGCCGACGCCCAGGATCATCCGGCCGTTGGACACGTCGTCGAGCGCGAGCAGGCTGCGGGCGAACGGCACCGGGTGGCGGAAGTTCGGCGAGGCGACCAGCGTGCCCAGCTTGATCCGCCTGGTCACCATGGCCGCCGCGGTCAGCGTCGGCACCGCGTCGAACCACGGACCGTCGACCAGCGACCGCCAACCGAGGTGGTCGTAGGTCCAGGCGTGGTCGAAGCCGTAGGTCTCCGCCGCCCGCCACTTCGGCTCGGCGAGCAGCCAGCGGTACTCGGGAAGGATCACGATGCCGACGCGCACCCGATCCACGCTAGCCGATCAGTACGGCCGGTAGCCCGTCGGCGGCTGCGGGGGGTACGGCGGCTGCTGGCCGTACTGGGCGAGTTTGCGCTGGTGGCCGCGCATCGCCCGGCCGGTCTGCGGCAGCAGCACGACGACCGTGGCGGCCGTCCACAGCAGCCACGACACCAGCACCATGGCGATCACCTCGCCGCCGTCGTTGGTGAGCACCCAGATGATCCCGTAGACGTAGTACAGGGTCGTGAGCGCGCCGACGAACGCGAGGAGCCAGCGCACGAAGTCCAGCCGGGCGAGCTGCAGCAGCGCGAACGTGACCGTCGTGCACGCCACGCTCATGGTGAACGAGATGGCGAAGTCGGCGTTGCCGGTGAGGTCGCCGCTGAACGCCAGGCCGATCAGGGCGACCACCAGGTCCGGGTTCTCCGAGGAGCCGCTCCAGCCCACGATCGCGGTGACCAGGGCGAGGATTCCGCAGAGGAGGAACAGGCCGGCGGCGATGTAGGCGGGCGCGGTGCCCGGGCCGGGCGGGCGATACGGACCGTACCCGGGTGGCGGCGGGTAGTAACCCGGCTGTGGTGGGTAACTCACACAGCGCACCGTAGTGCGAACGTGCGTGGCACGGGCAGGAATGATGGCGGTGTGGACAGACCCGATCTGGTGGCCTCGGACGTGGACGGCACGCTGCTCGACCCGGTGGAGCGGGTCACCCCGCGAACCGCGCGGGTGATCGGCCGGGTACTCGGGTCAGACGTGCCGTTCGTGCTGGTCAGCGGCCGTCCGCCGCGCTGGATTCCGGCGGTCGCGAAGGCGGCGGGCCTGACCGGCTACGCGGTGTGCGCGAACGGCGCGACCGTGTACGACATCGGCGCCGACCGGGTGATCTCGTCGACCGACCTCGATCCCGTGCTGCTGCACGACGCGGCCGACGCCCTGCGCCGGGTGCTGCCCGAGAGCCGGCTGGCGGCCGAGCGGGTCGCCGAGGGGCTGGCGCCGTTCGTGACCGAACCCGGTTTCCGCAACCCCTGGGGCACCCCGGACGGCGAGCTGGACGAGGAGACCAACGACGTGCCGGTCGCCGAGGTGTTGGGCCACCCCGCGGTAAAACTGCTGGTCCGGCACGGGAAGCTGACCAGCCAGCAGATGGCCGAGGCCGCCGCCGACGTGCTGAGCGGCGCCGGGCTGGAGATCACGTACTCGACCAACCGCGGGCTGATCGAGCTCTCCGCGGTCGGCGTGACCAAGGCGTCCGGCCTGGCCGAGGTGTGCGACCTGCTGTCGGTGCGGCGCGAACGGGTGGTCGCTTTCGGTGACATGCCCAACGACCTGCCGATGCTGCGCTGGGTCGGCCACGGCGTGGCCATGGCGAACGCCCACGACGACGTCCTGGCCGCCGCCGACGAGGTCACCGCCCCCAACGCCGAGGACGGCGTCGCACAGGTTCTCGAACGCTGGTTCTAGTGAGAGGCTGGGGGCATGGAGCGGACGCTGGTCGTCGTGCGGCATGCCAAGTCGGACTGGGACGCAGGGGTGGAGGACCACGGTCGGCCACTCAACGAGCGGGGGCGGCGGGACGCGCCCGTGCTCGGGCGGTGGCTGCGGGACAACGTCGGGGCCATCGGGCTCGTGGTGTGCTCGTCGGCGGATCGGGCGCGGCAGACCTGGCGGCTGGCCGCGACCGAGCTGGACCCGGCGCCGCCGGTGCGCTACGAGCAGCGGATCTACGCCGCCGAGCCGCGCACCCTGATGTCGGTGCTCGACGAGGTGGCCGAGGACGTCGACACCGCCGTCCTGGTCGGGCACAACCCCGGACTCACCGAGCTGGTCGAGGAGGTGTCCGGGCAGGCGGTGGAGCTGGCGACGTCGGCCGTCGCCGTGATGCGGTGGGGCGGGACCTGGGCGGATGTCTGGGCCCGGCGGGCGACTTTGGTCGCCCAGGCCACGCCCCGCGGTTGAGAGCTAGGAATCGTCGTTGCCGGCAGCCCGCAGCGCGATCGGCGCGCCGGCCAGGTCCTCCTCGTTGCAGAGCAGCTTGACGTCGTAGTACGGGCCGTCGCCGCCGTCGTCGTAGTCGAGGTGGATGGCGATCACGTCGACCGGTTCACCGAGCCACTCCTGGGTCCGGCGCAGCCATGCGCTGGCCCGCTCGAGGGCGGTCGGGAGATCGTCGTCGCGGAACTCGACCGGCCGATAGGGGACGCCGTAGACCTGATCCTCCTGGTGGGAGGGTCGAGGGAGGTCGACGGAGACGCCGGCGTCGTCGAGGTCGAGTGCGATTGGTCGGGGCTGTTGACTGGCGAGCTCGCTCACCCTTACGAGCGTCCACCAGCACCCGTTTGCCCGCAACCCTTCTATCGCGCGGAGTGGCGTAGGTGTGGTTGACTGTGTCCTGGTCGTGATTTCTTGAGTTCGTGATAGATCACGCTCGCAAGAGC
Organism: Actinophytocola sp.; assembly: GCA_036259595.1. Lineage (GTDB taxonomy): Bacteria > Actinomycetota > Actinomycetes > Mycobacteriales > Pseudonocardiaceae > Actinophytocola. Next base: position 6,041 of record DATABL010000338.1, on the reverse strand, counting down.
TTGTTGCGGGCGCGCGGGTTAGCTCCAGGTTGAGTCGCCGTCTGGAACCGGCCAAGGTCGTCGCAACCGCGGCGGCCGGCAATACGCTGTTCAGGAGAACGTAGTGGCACAGGGAACTGTGAAGTGGTTCAACTCCGAGAAGGGCTTTGGCTTCATCGCGCCGGACGACGGCAGCGCTGACGTCTTCGTCCACTACTCGGAGATTCAGGGCAACGGCTTCCGCAGCCTGGACGAGAACCAGCGCGTGGAGTTCGAGATCGGCCAGGGCCAGAAGGGCCCGCAGGCAACGGGCGTCCGCGCCGTCTGATCTCGCCACACGCTTGACGTAGAAGTGGGCCACCAGGGCGTCCGCCCCCGGTGGCCCTCTTCGCGTCTACTGGCCGAAGACCTTCCGCCACGCCTCGACCGAGGTCAGCTCCGGCATCGCCGCCTTGTACTGCTCCACCAGCCGCGGCCACTCCTGCGACAGCCGCCGCCAGTTGTGCGCGGCCTTCGTCGCCAGCTCGCGGAACACCTTCGGGTCACGCCGGCGGAACGCCACCCCGCTGCCGTCGGCGTTGGACACCGTCGCCGAGTCGAGGTTGCCGAGCAGGAACCACAGGGCGCCGTTGGCCGGGATGTTCACCTGCGGCCGCTCGGTCGTCGCCGGGTCGGGGGCGCGCAGGTTGTGCACGATCGCCTTGCCCGCGCGCAGCGCGACCTTCGCCGGGTGCACCGGCGGCCGCAGCATGGCCTCGGCCCGCACCATGTCCATCGTCGGCGGCGGGAACTCCCTGGCCGAGGGCTGGAACTGGGCGTCGGTGTACTGCTTGCGCAGCGCCTGGACCTCGGGCAGCCCGGCCGACAGGCTCTCGAACAGCCGGTCGGGGCCGGCCATGAAGTCCTCGACCGCCTTCATCTCCAGCGCGAGCGTCGAGTACTCCATCGACATCAGCCGGCGGAACGCCACCCGCGCACCCTGCGCGACCAGGGTCTTGCGCATGTCGTACGGGCTGTGCAGCGCGGCCATGATCAGCCGGTTGCGCAGGTGGAAGTAGACCGTCCAGTCCTTGGTGTCGTTCTTGTCGGTCCACGGCTCGTGCCAGACCGCCGAGCCGGGCAGCGTGACCGTCGGGATGTCCCTGGCCAGCGCGCGCAGCGAGTACTCCGCGTCGTCGCACTTGATGAACAGCGGCAGCGGCAGGCCGACCTTCTCCACGACCTCGCGCGGGAACAGGCACATCCACCAGCCGTTGTAGGTGGCGTCGATGCGCTTGTGCAGCGCCCGGGTCTCCCGCAGCGAGTGGGCGCCGAAGTCGTGGTTCATCACCGCGCCCGGTGCCCGGCGCCACACGCAGGCGGCCAGGTCGACGACCTCGCCCATGGTGTGCAGCCGCGACTTGGCCTGCAGGTTCAGCATCTGGCTGCCGACGATCACCGGCTTGGCGGCCGCGCGGGCGAACATGTTGGAGCGCAGGATCGAGTCCGGCTCCAGCGCGATGTCGTCGTCGAGCAGCAGGATCTGGTCGACGGTGCCGGGCTGGGTGTGCTCGATCGACTCGTACAACGCGCGGGTGAAGCCGCCGGAGCCGCCGAGGTTGCCCTGCTCGATGACCTCGAGCCGCTCCCCGAGCACCTTCTTCGCCTCGGCGAACCGCTCGTGCTCGCGGATCTTGCGGGTGCCCTGGTCGGCGACGAACACCTTGCTGACCACGTCCAGCACCGCCGGGTCCTCGCCGAGCGCGAGCAGCGACCCCACGCAGTCGTCGACCCGGTTGAACGTGGTGATGCCGACCGCGATCTTCTTCTTCGGCAGCGCCTCGTCGGCGAGCCACACCGCCTCGCGCACGGTCAGCGGCACGTTCTCGGTGAACACGTCGAACCACAGCCAGCCGCCGTCCTCGAACGGGGCGAGCGTGAGCCGGAACTCCAGTTCCTGCCACTCGTTCTCGGCGTGCACCGGGGTGCCCTTGAGGTGGATGATGTCGCCGTTCGGCTTGGAGCGGTACACCTCGACCCGGCCGGCGCCGCGCACGGTCAGGCGCAGGGTCACGTCCTGGACGGTCGTCCAGCGCTTCCAGTAGCTGGCCGGGAAGGCGTTGAAGTAGGAGGCGAACGACACCCGGGCCGACGCCGGCACCACGACCTCGCGGCGGGAGGCGACCTGGCTGTGCACGTTCTCCGGCTCGTCCAGGTAGAGCGGGCGCACGTCGAGCGGGTCGGTGTCCCGCGGCAGGATCACCCGTTGCAGCACACGGTCGGCGTCCACCGCGACCGCCTTGCGCTTGCCGGGTTTGCTGCTCGCCTGCTCGGCCACTGTTCTGCTCCTCCTGGGGTTACGCGCTGCGGTCGGCGGTGCGGTCGGCGATGAGAACGAACTCGTTGTAGGTGAACGCCTTGCCGGCGGCGCGAGGCAGCGGGAACGACTGCCGCCGGGTTCTGGTGAAACCGAGCTGGTGGGCGACGTCGGTGAGCGCGTCGAAGTCGGCGAACTCGACGTGCGTGCTGTCGCTGCGGTACCCGCGCTCCTGGGGGCAGATCAGCACCAGGCGCGCGTCGGGCGCCAGGTAGTCCAGGTAGCCCTCGAGGATCTTGAGCGCGTCGGCGTGCGGCATGTGCTCGACCAGGTGCGCGGCCAGCATGCCGCCGAACCGGCCGGGCCTGGCGTACTCGGACTCGCCGAACTCCTCGGTGGTGAACGCGGTCAGGCCACGCTGCCGGCACATCTCGATCGAGTGCGGGTTGTGGTCGACGCCGACGCCGCGCGGGGCGAGGTGGGACAGGCAGCGGCCGATGCCGCAGCCGACGTCGAGCACCTCGCGGTCACCGAACTGGCGGCGGAGGTTCCACCGGTAGGGCCGCTGGACGTCGAGCACCCGCTTCCACAGCGGCATCTCCAACCGCTTGAGCCGGTCGGTGTACTCCTCGCCCTCGGTCGATTCCAGGGAAGCCATGCGTGGTCCTCGCCGATCGGTTTTCGCTGACATTCGATGACATTCGCTGACACCGGCCGTGTGTTGTTCTGGCCGCACCGATGTCGGCATGGTAACGGTCCGCCGACCGCCCGCGTGGGCCGGACCTTTTCCGGGTAGTGGAGCGCTGCGCTACAGTCCACGCGGTGAACGCGAGCCAGTACACGAGTTTCGGCGCGACGCCCCCCGGTGGGGGCGGCGAGAACACGCTGGACGCCACGATCGTGCTCCCCTGCTACAACGAGCGGGAGCACGTGCTGGACGAGATCAAGCGCATCTCCGGCGCGATGGACGCCAGTGGCATGTCCTACGAACTGCTGGTCATCGACGACAAGTCCACCGACGACACGCTCAAGGTGCTCGAGGAGGCGCTGCCGCAGTTCCCGCACATGCGGCTGATGCCGTTCCGCCGCAACGGCGGCTCGGGCACCGCGCGGCGAATCGGCACCCGGGAGGCCTACGGGCGGATCGTGGTGTGGACCGACGCCGACATGACGTACCCGAACGAGCGAATTCCCGAGTTCATCCAGTACCTGCACGACAACCCGGACACCGACCAGGTGGTCGGGGCCCGCACGTCGGAGCAGGGCACGCACAAGTTCCTCCGCGTGCCGGCGAAGTTCGTCATCCGCAAGATCGCCGAGATGCTGGCCGGGACGCGGATCCCGGACCTGAACTCGGGCCTGCGCGCGTTCCGGCGGGACGTGGCGCTGCCCTACCTGCGGCTGCTGCCGCCCGGGTTCTCCTGCGTCACGACGATCACCATGTCGTTCCTGTCCAACCAGCACCCGGTGGACTACCTGGCCATCGACTACGCGAAGCGGGCCGGGGTCTCGAAGTTCCACTTCGTGAAGGACGCCTACCGCTACATCCTGCAGGTGCTGCGGATGGTCATGTACTTCAACCCGATCAAGGTGCTGATGCCGCTGGCGCTGACGATGTTCTTCGCCGGCGCGGCGAAGGGCGTCGTGGACGTCATCCGCTACGACTTCCGGGTGACCAGCAACGCGATGCTGGTGCTGGTCACGTCGCTGATCATCGGGTCGATGGCGCTGCTCGCCGACCTGATAGTGCGCTCCCGCGACGATCGCTGACGAGGGGGTGCCCCTGGTGACAAAGGGGCACCCCCTCGGGCATCAGTCGATGTCGTAGAGGCGGCGCCAGTTCTCGCGGCTGGTGAGCTGCGGGGCGGCGGCGCGGTACTCCTCGCGCAGGCGGGGCATGTCGGCGATCAGGCGGCGGACCACCCTGGCCGTCTGCCGGGCGAGCCGGATGGTCAGCTCCCGGTCGCGGCGGCGGAGGCGGACGCCCTCCTGGGAGCCGTCGGTGACCACGGCGGTGTCGAACTGGGAGACGTGCCACCAGGTGGCGTCCTTCTTCGACACCGCGCCGATCGGGTGCACGCTGCGGTCCATCGCCAGGTAGGCCAGGCGCTTGAGCAGGGTCAGCCGGTTGCTGCTGGGCTTCGGGCCGGCCTGGACCTGCTTGATCGTGCCGGTCCTGAGCCCCGGCACGTCCGAGGCCTTGTGCATGATCGTGTCGGGGTAGTCGGCACGCAGCGCGAAGACCTGCTTGGCCGCGCTGGCGCCGCCGTCAGCGAGGAAGTCGGGGCCGGCGAGGAAGTCCTCCGCGGCCTTGATCAGCGTGGCGGCCAGGCCGTACTGCATGGACAGCAGGTAGCGGGAGATCCGCGAGGTCAGCACGCGGGCGATCTGCTTGGGGTCGATGTTCGCGTGCAGCGCGCTGACGATCATGCCGTTGCGGACCGCGAAGTACTCGTTCCACTTGTCGAGGTCCTTCCAGTCGAAGTCGGCGTGCCACAGGCCGGCTCCGGGAAGGGTGACGGTCGGGAAGCCCTTGGCCCGCGCGCGGTAGCCGTACTCCACGTCGTCCCACTGGAAGAACAGCGGCATCGGCAGCCCGATCGCGGCGACCACCTCGGCCGGGATCAGGCAGGACCACCAGGCGTTGTAGTCGGCGTCGACGCGCCGGTCACCGCGGGCGATCCGCCCGGTCGGCACGCCGTCGGCGTCGATCTCCTCGGCGGTCAGGTCGACGTCGTCCAGCGCGTTGCGGACCACCTTGCCCGGCACCAGCTGGGCGAAGTCGGCGTACTCGGCCCCGGCCAGCAGGCGGGTCGGGTGCAGCAGGCGCAGCATCTGCCCGCCGACGATCGTCGGCTCCGGGGTGCGGTTGGCGAACGCGGTGAGCCGGATGGCGATCTCCGGCTCGCAGAGCACGTCGTCGTCCATGAACAGCAGGTTGGCGTGCTCGGCCTGACCGGGGCGGGTGACCTCGTACATGCCGCGGCCGAAGCCGCCGGCGCCGCCGAGGTTGGGCTGGCGCAGGTAGCGCAGCCGCCCGCCGAGGCCCTGCTGGATCTCCGGGAAGGCCGGGCGGGACTCGACCGTGTCCGAGCCCTGGTCGGTCACGTAGACGGCGTCCAGGACCTCGAGGGCCTCCTGGTCGGCGGCCAGCGACTGGAGGGTCTTGGTGCAGTCGTCGGCCCGGTTGAACGTGCAGATGACCACGGCGGTCGGGCGCAGCCGACGCGGCGGGGCGACCGTCCAGCGCAGTCGCTCGACGGTCAGCTCGCCGTCGTCGGTGGTGAACTGGACCCACAGGAAGCCGCCGTCGACGAACCTGTCGAGCGCGGCGCTGAGGGTGACCCGGTCGCCGTGCGGGCCGGACAGGGCCTGCACGGCAACCGTACGGGTCTCACCGTCGATGTCCGAGGCCACGAGCGCCACCTGGCCGGAGCCGGAGGCGGTGATCTCGACGTCCACCTGCTCCACCACGGTCCAGCGCTGCCAGTAGCTGGCCGGGAAGCGCCCGAAGTAGGTGTCCATCGTGACCTCGGAGCCCGGGTGCACGACCAGCCGCTGCCGGTCACGGACCGCCCCGCCCCGGAGGACCCGTGCGTACAGGTCGTCCGGGCACACCGGGTCGGGTCCGCGGAACAGGCCCCGCTGGGCCACCAGGCGGCCGCTGGGGACGTGCTCGGTGAGCCGTTCGTCCGGGTCGGACACCGGCTCGGTGGTGTCGGCTTCGCTCGTGGTCGGGGTGCTGCCGAGCATTCGAGTTCAGTCC
>DATABL010000337.1:0-15900 GCA_036259595.1 Actinophytocola sp. | reverse complement strand
CGACCCCGCCCGCGTCGCGCCGGCCTGCTCGGAGGCGTCCTGGGTGGCGGTGCCGGCCGGGTCGAACCACGGGTGGCCGCCGTTCGGGGTCGCGGTGCGGTCGACGGGCTCCGGGTCGTCCTCGGGGGCGATGTCCGGGGCCGTGTCCGGGGCGGCCAGGGTCTCGGTGACCGCGGCCTCGTCGGCGGGTTCCACCTCGACGGGGCCCTGGTCCGGGTCGGCCTCGGGCTCGGGCTCGGCGTCGCGCTCGGGTTCGGCGGCCTCGGGCTCGGTCTCGGCCGGGACCTCGCCGGTCGGCTCGGGGTCGTCCGCGACCGACTCCGGGTCCGGGTCGGGCTCCGCATCGGGTGCTGCGTCCAGCTCCGCGTCGGGTGCCGCCTCGGGTTCCGTCTCCAGCTCGACGTCCGGTTCGGCGTCCAGCCCCACCGGCTCGGCGTCCGGCGTCGCGTCCTGATCGGCCGCATCGGGCACCGCGTCGGTCTCCCCGTCGGTCTCCGCGTCGGTCTCCGCGTCGGTCGCGGCTCACCCGCCGGCATCGCCCGAGCCGGAGACGGAGCGCCACAGCGCCCGCGCCCGCTCCAGATCGCCCAGCAGCTCCCAGCACCGCGCCTCGTCCATCCGCGACCCGTGATGGCTGAAGATCTCCGCCGCCTGCTCCAGGTCCGGCACCGCCCGCGCGCGGTCGTCCCGCCCGAGGTGGAGCTCGCCCGACTTCATCAGCGTGTAGGCCACACAGCGGTCGTCGCCGAGGGAGGCGAAGATGTCCCTGGCCCGGCGCAGGTCCGCGAGCGCGACCGCCGGTTCGTGCAGCGCGCCCATCTCGCGCAGCACGACCGCCTCGCGGTGCGCGTCGCCCAGATGGCGGCTCACGGTCAGCGCCTCGGTGAACCAGTGACGGGCCTCCTCGGCCTCGTCCCGGGCCAGGTGCATCGCGCCGATCGCGCTCATCAGCTGCGCCTCGGTGTTCCGGTCGCCCGCGGCGGTCACCAGCTCCAGCGCCTGCCGGGCGCGCTCCAGCGCCGGCTCGTGCTGGTCGAGCACCCGGTGGATGGTGCCGAGCCCGGCCGTCGCCAGGCCCTCGCCCAGCTTGTCGCCGACCTCGCGGAACAGCTCCGCCGAGCGTTCCATGTTGGCCGTCGCCGGGGTGAAGTCGTCACGGTAGATCTGCACCTGGGCGAGCCCGCGCAGCAGCACCGCCTCGCCGAGCCGGTTGCCGGCCCGGCGGACCGCCGCGAGCGCGATCTGGTGCCCGTGCTGCCAGTCCTCGTACCGGCTGTGGTGGTCGTAGTACGGCACCGCGACCGTCGCCAGCTCCCACGCCAGCTCGGCCAGCTCCCACTCCGCCGCCAGCCGCACCCCGTCCAGCAGCGCGACCCGCTCCGCGGAGAACCAGCTCACCGGGTCGGCGACCGCGCGGCGCAGCACCCCGGTCGGTGCCGCCCGGCGCGGCGCGGACCCCGGTGGCGGGCGGAACAGACTGGGCGGCAGCGCGTCCGCCGCCCGCGTGGTCAGGTCGAGCCAGGTGGCGAGCAGGCGGGTGATCGCCTCGCGGCGCCGCTCCAGCGGGATCGCCTCCGCGCCCTCGGCGGCGTACGCGCGCAGCAGGTCGTGCAGGCGGTAGCGGGGCTGGCCGCTGGCGTCCGTGGTGACCAGGCGGGCGAGGTTGGCGTCGACCAGCGTGTCCAGCAGGTCGTCGGCCGGGCGGTCGAGCAGCGGGTCGAGCACCCAGCCGGGCACGGTCTGCGGGCCGAGCGTGCCGAACAGCCGCAGCGCGCGCAGCGACTCCTCGTCGAGCAGCCGGACGCTCAGGTCGAAGCTCGCGCGCACGCCCAGCTCGCCGAGCCGCAGCTCGGACAGCCGCCGCGACTCGTCCTCCAGCCGTTCGCGCAGCACCCGCAGCGACCACGCTGGCCGGCCGAGGAGCTTGCCGGCGGCGATGCGGATGGCCAGCGGCAGGTACCCGCACGCCCGCAGGATCGCCGCCGCGTCCGCCGGCTCCCGCTCGACCCGGTCCGCGCCGACGATCCGGGTGAACAGGTCCAGCGCCTCGGTCCGGTCCAGCACGTCCAGCTCGGTGTGCCGGGCGCCGGGCAGGTCGGTGAGCACCCCGCGGCTGGTGACGATCGCCGCACAGGACCCGGTCGGCGGCTGGAGCCAGCCGACCTGGTCGGAGGTGGCGGCGTCGTCGAGGACCAGGAGCATCCGCCGGTCGGCGACCAGCGACCGGTACAGCGCGGCCCGGGCGTGCAGGCCGTCCGGCACGGCGGCGCCGGTCACGCCGAGCGCGTGCAGAACCTCGGCCAGCAGCACCGCCGGGTCGCGCGGCTCGGGGGAGGTGCCGGTCAGGTCGAGGTAGAGCTGTCCGTCGGGGAAGTCCGGGGCGGCGCGGCGGGCGGCGTGCAGGGCCAGGGTGGACTTGCCGATTCCCGGGCCGCCGGAGACCACCGACACCGGCGGCGGCGCGGCGGGGGAGCGGGCGGCGAGCGCGGCGGCGATGGCGTCGAGCTGGGCCTGGCGGCCGGTGAAGTCGGGGACGTCGGCGGGCAGCTGGCAGATCGGCGGCACGACCACGGCGGGCGGGGCGATGTCGAGGGCGAGCGCGGGGTCGTCGCCGAGGATCCGCTGGTGCAGGTCCCGCAGGTCCGCGCCGGGCTCGACGCCCAGCTCGTCGACGAGGAGCTCACGGACCCGCTGGTAGGTGTGCAGCGCCTCGGCCTGCCGGCCGCTGCGGAACTGCGCGAGCATCAGGTGCGCCCACGCCTGCTCGCGCAGCGGGTGCTCCTCGACGTGCCGGCGCAGCTCGCCGATCAGCGTGGTGTGCCGGCCGCGGTCCAGGTCGGCGGCGACGCGGGTGTCCAGGGCGGTGAGGCGCTTCTCGGTCAGCCGCTCGGCCTCGGCGGTGACCGTGGCCGACGGCGGCACGTCGCCGAACGCCGGGCCGCGCCACAGTGCGAGCGCCTCGCCGAGGTGTTCGGCCGCGCACTCCGGTCGCCCGTCCCGGTGGGCGTCGTGGCCCTGGTCGGCGAGGAGTTCGAACCGCTGCGCGTCGGTGTCCTCGGGGTCCAGCTGGAGCCGGTAGCCGGGGGCGACCGTGCTGATCACGTCCTCGCCGAGCAGGCGGCGTAATCGGAGCACGTACCCGTGCACCTGGGTGGTGGCGGTCTTCGGCGGTGACTCGCCCCACAGCTCGTCGACCAGGGTCTCGGTGGGCACCGTCTGGTTCGCGCGGACGAGCAGGGTGGCGAGCAACAGCCGTGCCTTCGCCGCGCCGACGGCGACCCAGTCGGTGCCGTCGAACACCTGCAACGGCCCGAGCAGCCGGAATCTCACGGTTCGCCCTCCCCGACTAAAGGCCCGTGCGGGGCTCTACCGTACTACCGTCGTCGGTGTGACCAGGGAAGCTGAGGGGGTCGGCGCCGAGGCGCTGACCGACAAGATCGACCAGTTGATCCGCGAGGGCAACGTGCGGCGCGTCGTTGTGCGCGACGACAAGGGCCAGACGGTGCTGAACCTGCCGGTGGTGGTGGGGCTGGCGGCCGCGGCGATGATGCCGACGATCGCGCTGGCCGCCGCGGCGATCGGGATGGTCGGCGGCTGGTCCGTCGACGTCGAGCGCGCCGAGGAGCCGGCAGACCCGTCCGACCCGGCCAGTTCGTCCACAGAGGACGAGTGATTCCTCGCCCCGCCGCGCAACCGAACCGGCCGGAGCGTCCGTCCAGGGAGCATGAAGACGGACTTACCGAGATGGCCGAGGCTCGCGGTGGCCGCCGCGGCGGTGGTGGGGTTGGGTGCCGGTGTGGCCGGCACGGCGGTGGTGGTCGGGCTGGCCGACGGGGACGACCCGCCGACCGCACAGCGGTACGACGGGCCGATCGAGCTGGTCGCCTACGACGGCTGTGACTCCGCGCTCGCCGAGCTGCGGGCGGCCGCGTTGCCGCACGTCGGCCCGTTCGGGCTGGTCGGCCAGATGTACGCCCAGCCCGACGTGGCGGTGGCCGAGGGCGGCGCGGTGGCCCAGGACGGGGAGGCGGCCGCCGCCGGTGCGGCACCCTCTCGGGAGCGGAGCGGCGCGCTCGAGCACTCCGGCACCAACGTGCACGAGTCCGGTGTGGACGAACCGGATCTGGTGAAGACCGACGGCCGCCGGGTGGTCACGGTCACCGGCGACACCCTGACCGTGGTGGACGTGGCCTCCCGGGAGCGGACCGCGCGCGTGTCGCTGTCGACCGGCGGGGGCGCCGGCCAGCTGCTGCTCGACGGCGACCGGGCGCTCGTGATGACCTCCGGCTACCCCGACGCGATCCCCGCGGAGCCGAAGCCGGGCCGCGACCGCACGGACGGTACCGAGCTCGTGCTGGTCGACCTGACCGGGGACGGCGCGGTGGTCGGCCGGCTCGAGGTCAGCGGCGCGTACCTGGACGCGCGGCAGGTCGGGCCGGTGGCACGGGTGGTGATCCGATCGACCCCGCGACTGAGCTTCGACCACCCGACCTCGACGTTCGACACCGACGACGCCGAGGAGCGCAACCGCGGCATCGTCGAGGACTCCACCATCGACGACTGGCTTCCCCGGTACACATTGGACAGTTCGGGGGCGAGCACCTCCGGCCGGCTGGTCGAGTGCACCGCGGTGAGCCACCCGCGGCAGTACACCGGCGCGTCGATGCTCACCATCCTCACCGTCGACCTGCGTGCGGAGCTGACCACCGGCGACCCGATCTCGATCGCCGCCGACGGGGACACCGTGTACGGCACGGGCACCAGCCTGTACGTCGCCGACGACCACCTCGCCCACACCACCACCGGTTTCGCGGCGGCCGAGCGCCCGATGCCCGCGGGGTCGCAGCGGACCGAGGTGTACCAGTTCGACATCTCGAAGCCGGGCAGGCCCGTGCACGTGGCGTCCGGCGGGGTCGAGGGGTCGCTGCTGAACCAGTACTCGCTGTCCGAGCACGAGGGACACCTGCGGATCGCGACCACGATCGGGATGGGCCCGGGGTCGCGGAGCATGGTCAGCGTGCTGACCCGCCGCGGCGACGAGCTCGCGCTGGTGGGCCGGGTGGACGGGCTCGGCAGGGGGGAGCGGATCTACTCGGTGCGGTACCTGGGCGACGTGGCCTACGTGGTGACGTTCCGCCAGACGGACCCGCTGTACACAGTGGACCTGTCGGATCCGGTGCGGCCGCGGGTCACCGGCGAGCTGAAGATCACCGGGTACTCGTCGTACCTGCATCCGGTGGGGGACGACAGGTTGCTGGGCGTCGGCCAGGAGGCGACCACCGACGGGATGACCACCGGGCTCCAGGTGTCGCTGTTCGACACGTCCGCGGCGACGGCGGCGCGGGTGGGGCGGTTCCACCTCCCGGACGGGTACACCGAGGTGGAGCAGGACCCGCACGCGTTCCTCTACTGGGCCGCGGCGGATCTGGTGGTGCTGCCGGTGACCAGGGTGGCGGACTCCGGCGCGCTGGTGCTGCGGGTGTCCGGCGACGACCTGGTGGAGGTCGGCATCGTCGAGCACGGCGGGTCCGCGCCCCGACGGGCCCTGGTGATCGGCGAGGAGCTGTGGACGGTGAGCGACGGCGACATCGTGGTGAGCGCCCTCGGCGACCTGAACCGGCTGGCCCGCATCTCGCTGTAGCGCGCCGGGGAGTGGTACGGACGTGCCGATGTGGGTAGACATCAGGTCGTGGCTACCCGATCATCCCGCGCGACGTCGGAGGAGTACCCGCCCGGCGAGGATCCACGCCGCTGGCGCGCGCTGGTGGTGACCCTCGCCGGCGGGTTCATGATCCTGCTGGACGTCAGCATCGTGACCGTCGCGGTGCCGGCCATCCAGGAAGGGCTCGGCGCGTCCGCGAGCGGCGTGCAGTGGGTGATCTCCGGCTACCCGCTGACCTTCGGGCTCGCCCTGGTGGCCGGCGGCCGGCTCGGCGACGCGTTCGGGCGGCGTCGGATGTACCTGGTCGCGCTGTCCGGGTTCGTGCTGACCAGCGTGTTCGCCGGGGTCGCGCCGACGCTGACGCTGCTGGTCGTCGCGCGGCTGCTGCAGGGGCTGGTCGCCGGCCTGGTCACGCCGCAGAACGGCGGCCTGATCCAGGACCTGTTCCGCGGGCCGGAGCGGGGTCGCGCGTTCGGCCTGCTCGGCGCCACGATCGGGGTGTCGACCGCGGCCGGGCCGGTGATCGGCGGACTGATCCTCGACCTGTTCGGCGAGCCGGACGGGTGGCGCTGGGTCTTCCTGGTGAACCTGCCGTTCGGGCTGCTGACGCTGGTGCTCGCGGTCCTGTTGGTGCCGCCGACGCCGGCACGGTCGATCCGGTCGGACATCGACGGCGTCGGGGCCGTGCTGCTCGGGCTGACCGTGCTGGCGCTGATGTTCCCGGTGGTGCAGTCCGAGGCGGGCGGGCTGGAGCGGTTCTGGTGGATGTTCGTGGTGGCGGTGCCGCTGGGGTACGCGTTCCTGCGCTGGGAGCGGCGGCGGGTGGCCGACGGGCGGGTGCCGCTGGTCGACATGCGACTGTTCACCGCGCCCGGCTACCGGTCCGGCGCGACGCTGGCGGCGGTGTACTTCTGCGGGTTCTCCGGGATCTGGCTGGTGTTCGCGGTGTTCTTCCAGACCGGGCTGGGGTTCTCGCCGCTGGAGTCGGGGCTCGCGGTGACCCCGTTCGCGCTGGGCTCGGCGGTGTCGTCGTGGCTCGCGGGCCGGCTGGTGGAACGGTGGGGGCGGCGGCTGACGATCGCCGGCCTGGGCACGGTCGCGGCCGGGCTGGCCGTCACCGGCGTCGTCGGGCTGGTCGTCGATCCCGAGTGGATGCTGCTCGCGATGGCGGTGCCGCTGCTCGTCGCGGGGTTCGGCGGGGGAGCGGTGATCTCGCCGAACACGACGATCACGCTGTCCTGCGTGCCGACGAACATGGCCGGAGTGGCGAGCGGGGTGCTGCAGACCGGGCAGCGGATGGGCTCGGCGGTCGGCACGGCGGCGCTTGCCGCGATCTTCTACGCGACGGTCGGGGCGTCCGGCCGGTACCCGGCGGCGCTCGCGGTCGCGCTGTTCGGCGCGGTGGCGCTGATCGTGGTCGCGCTGGTGTTCGCGTTGGTGGAGAACCGTGGGAACGGTGGGAATAAGTCGTTGGAAAATTACCCAACTCACTCTATGACAACTGGTTAGCGACAACTACAGTTCGGTCGCGGAAGCGTTCCTACCTGCTGAGGGACGGGTGATCGAATGCGAAAAATCATTGTCAGGGCAATGGTCCTGGCCGCGTCCGCGGCCACGGCGCTGCTGGTCGGCACCGCGTCGGCCCAGGCCTCGGTGCACCCCGGAGAACAGGACCGGGTCCTCGACGCGCCGCACGGGTCGGTCGAGGTCATGGTGGTCAAGCTGAGCCACTCCGAGGCGACGTCGATGCTGCGCTCGTCGGGCATCACGTGGTCGTCGAGCGGCAACTGCAGCAACCGCAACAACCCGACGTGCACGTCGTTCTCCCAGGTCAACCGGGCGACGATCCGGGGCATCCAGACGTTGAGGTCGGCCAGTGGCTGTGCGATCAACGTGACCGGCGGCACCGAGACCGGGCACGCCAGCGGCACGTACAGCCACTGGAACGGCTACAAGCTCGACACGAGCCTGTCGAGCTGCCTGAACGGATACATCCAGGGCAGCTTCAGCTACATCGGCGGCAGCAAGTGGCGGTCGGGCTCGGGCAACGTGTACTACAAGGAAGGCAACCACTGGGACATCACGTACTACAACTGCGGGGGTTGCTGACCCACTGAGCGAGGTGCCCCCGGCTGCTCGGTTGCCGGGGGCACCGGCACGTCAGTTGACGCCGAGCAGGTCGACCACGAACACCAGCGTCTCGCCCGGCTTGATCGCGCCACCGGCGCCACGGTCGCCGTACCCGAGATGCGGCGGGATGACCAGCCGCCGCCGACCGCCGACCTTCATCCCGACCACCCCGCGGTCCCACCCGGCGATGACGCGGCCACCACCGAGCGGAAAGGCGAACGGAGCGCCACGGTTCCAGGAGGCGTCGAACTCCTCGCCCGAGGAGTGCGCGACGCCGACGTAGTGCACGCTCACCTGCTGACCGGGCCGGGCCTCGTCACCGTCACCCACGGTGAGGTCCTCGACAACCAGGTCTGCCGGCGGCGGACCGTCGATCGGGTCAACGTCGGGCTTTTCCAGGGCCATGATCCTCCTTCGTCGGTTCGTACCACCCCCATCCAACCAGGACGTCCCACGCGGAGCCTGCCCAGGCGGAAGGCGACACTGGGTCCGGCGGCGTGTTCCTACGCCACCATCCGGACCCGGCGACCCCTGCGCCTGTCGTTCACCACGAACACCAACCCGAATCGCGACCGGCATACGCCGCCTGGAGGCGGCACTCTCCTCGATCGCCGCGCAACGCGTGAGGGTCCAAGCGACCACCCGAGCATGAACACCGCACGCGTACTCGGCGTCGACGCCTGCACGGCCGGCTGGTCGGGATCGCCCTCGACTGCGCCACAATCAGGGGATACGTCGAGCGCACGATCACCCTCGCCCGCCAGGCAGAAGCCGACGGGGCCCTTCGTCGTCGCCGTCGACATCCCCATCGGCCTGCCGGACGAAGGCCACCGCACCGCCGACATCGAGGCGCGCAAGGCGTCGGTCCGCTGCACTCGTCGGTCTTCATGACCCGGTCTCACCGGCGCCCTACTGACCGTCCGCAAGAGCACCTGGACCGGCGTGTGGGCACGCCTGCTCACGTCCGCCGGCATCGACGTCCCGGACGACCTCGGTCCGGTCGGCGCGAAGGTGTGCACCACGGAAAGGCCGAGAAGATCCCGGAGAATGCGCAACGGTTCTCCGACGGTCTGACCTGCGCGATCTGGCGTTGAAAGATCACCACACACGATCGACGAGAAATCGATCAAAAATTCTTGGGGCGCGACTGAAACGGCTAGGCCATCCGGGTAGACGTTACTGACAACGGCTCCGCCGCGGGCGTAGGTTCGAACGCGGCCCGTTCCGACCGCGCCGTGGAGGACGTGTGCTCGATGTGCACAACCATCAGGGAAAGTTCGGGCAGGACTACATTCGCGCGCTGGCATCGGCGGCCGGTCTGCTGGTCTACCAATACGATCTCGACCGCGTCGGAATAGATCTCGGATTCCGCTTTCCCGGACGGCCCGGCGGATTGGCCTCGCCGGCCCTGGAAGTCCAGGTGAAGACCTGGTCCACGCCCGCCAAGTCCGGCTGGGAATGGTCCTACGACGGGCTCACCGAACAACAGTTCAACTGGCTCGCCGGCCCGGACTACACGGTGCCGCGCTACCTGTTCCTCCTGCCCGTGCCACGCCGAACCGCCGAGTACGCCGGGTTCGAGTCCAGCGGCATGGTGCTGCGACACCTCGCCTACTACCGCTCGCTGGAGGACGAGACACCGGTCGACGACCCGAGCCCGACCCGGCGGCACCGGGTCCGCGTCCCCGTCGGCAACGTGCTGACCGTCCGTTCCCTGCTGAACCTGCTCCACCCGGCCCCCGTGGGGGCGGGGTGAACGGCCAGCTCTCCGTCGCCGACATCTCGACCTATCTGGAGCACACCGGCTGGCGCCGGCACCCCGACGCCTGGCGCGGCGCCGCGGTCTGGTCCCACCAGGACGCCTACGACGTGCTCGTCCCCGCCCGCGACGGCATGGGCGACGGCGACCTGCGCGTGGCCGAGATCGTCGCCGTGCTCGCCACCGTCGAGCAGCGCGCACCCGAGGAGATCGCGCGCGACATCAGCTCACCGCTCGCCGACCAGCACTGGTACCGGACGCACCCCCGCGGCCTGTCGAGCGGCTTCACGATGCTCAAGGCCGGCCTGAACGCCCTGAGCAGCGTGGTGACCGTGGTCGGCTCGGCGGCCCGCGCGGCGGTCGACGGCCCGCACTTCACCTTCGCCGGCCGGGCCTCGTCCGCGGTCGACACGCTCGTCGACCGGGTCGAGCTCGGCACGACCCGCGCCGGCAGCTACGTCTTCCCCGTCCGCGTCCCCCTCGGCGACGACCCCGACCTCACCCGCCGGATGTCGTTGCAACTCCTGGATGCCACCGTCGCCGTCCGCGACGCGGTCGCCTCGGGTGACCCGGCGGCGTTCGACGCGACGGTCACCGCCGGGGTGTCCGCCGAGCTGTGCGAGGGCATGCACGGCCTCGCCGGCGCCACCGGCCGGGAGCCGTTCGAGATCGGCTTCCGCTGGGCCCGCGCCCTGCCGATCGACCTGCCCGCGGCGACCGTCGCCTTTCCCGAGGACGCCGGCGAGCTCATCGCCGCGGCGGCCGGCCGCCTGCGCAGCCACGGCCCGTCCGGCGAGGTCACCGTCACCGGTGTGGTCGAGGTGCTGCACGACCAGCCCAGGCGGAAGGACCGCTGGCGCATCAGGGTCCGCGGCGAGGTGGCCGGTACGAAGGGCAACCGCCGCGTGCTGTGGGTCCGCCTCGCCACCGAGGACGCCTACCACGCCGCGATCGCCGCACACCAGGCGCAGCAACGGGTCCGCGCCCGCGGCGCCCTGTCCGAGGCGGGCCGAGCGGAACTCGTCGCGGACGACTTCGAGGTACTGGGCTGACAAAGGAGCTGGAATGCCGGACGACAAGTTGGGTGCCAAGCAGCGGGCCGTGATGTTCGTGCTGATGGCCGAGGCTCGCGCACTCTCCAACCCGGAGATGGACGACCTCTGTGGCCTCCGCCTGGACGGAAAGGAGCGAGTGCGCCTCAACGAGATGGGGTTGGTGGACAGCACGAAGCAGGGCCGTGCCTTCGTGCACGAGCTGACCGAACGTGGCGGGCAGTGGTGCCACGACGAGCTGACGGCTGGCCGGCCGCGCGGCGAGAACGCCTCACTCGTCAAGGCCTTCTACGTGGTGCTCGCCAATCTCCGCCCCTACCTCGACCACGCCGAAGTCGGCCTGGCCGACCTGTTCCACGTCGAGAGCGTCGAGGACCGCGTCCGGGCCGCCTACGACCGGTTGGCCGGTGAACCCGGTGACTACGTGCGGCTCACCGAACTGCGCCGAGGTCTCAACGGCATGCCCCGCGACGAGGTCGACGACGTGCTGCGGGAACTCAACCGCACGAGGCGGGCGGTGCTGGTGTCCGAGGACGCGCAGGAGTCGCTGACCCAGGCCGACCGCGACGCGGCGCTGCGCATCGGCAACCAGGAGAACCACCTGATCGCGATCGAGCCGGTATGACCGAGCACGAGCTGCGGGCCCTGGCGGCGTTGCGGTTCGACTGGGCGTGGACGCCGGACGACGTGTGGGCCGGTGCGCGCTTCCACGTCGAGGGCATGCACGTCGCGGTCGAGCGCGAAGTGCTGGCGGGGCTGCGGGACGCGACGACGAGCAGGCGGGCGAGCCCGCTCGGCCTGGCGCTGCGCGGTCAGCGCGGTTCCGGGAAGACGCACCTGCTCGGTTGGGTACGTCGCCAGGTGCAACGCGAGGGCGGGTACTTCTTCCTCGTCGACCTCGACCAGGCCGCCGACTTCTGGACGAGCGTGCAGCTGTCCCTGCGGCGAGACCTGTTGCGCCCCAACGAGGACGGTGACACCCAGCTCGCCGTCATGCTGCGGCGGCTGGTCGAGCGGATCGGGCTGCCGGCGCGCCAGCGGGCCGCCGTACTCGGCGAGACCGTCCCGTCCAAGAAGGACCTCGACGCGCTCGTGATGGCGCTGCGCACCGTGGATGCCCAACTGGCACTGGAATGCCGGGACACGGTACGCGCGCTGGTTCTCTACGGTTCGACCGATCTCGACCTGAGCAACCTCGGCGAGGAGTACCTGAACTCGCTCGGCGAGACGGTCCAGGGCGAGCGGTCCGAATGGGGCATCCGGCCGGCGCCGAGATCGGCCCGACTGGTCGTGCGCGACCTCTCCTGGCTCATGGCGATGACCGGGCCGGCGGTGATCGCCGTCGACCAACTCGACGCGTTCGCGGTCCGCCCGACCCACACCGTCGGCGGGCAACAGCTCTACCTGTCGCTCACCCAGGTCGCCGACGGTCTGATGGCACTGCGGGAGAACACCCGCCGAACCATGACCCTCATCTCCTCGATCCCGAAGACCTGGACCCTCCTCAAGGAGAAGACGATCGCCACGGCCGCGGACCGGTTCCGCGAGGTGCGGCACCTGACCCGGATTCCGACCGGCGCGCTCGCTCACGAGCTGGTGGCGCAACGGCTGGCCGAGCCGTACGCCGAGGTCGGGTTCACGCCGCCGCACTCGACCTGGCCGGTGGCCGAGCGCGCGTTCGTCGACATCGACAACCAGTACACGCCACGCGATCTGCTCCAGCGGATCGACGCGCACGTGCGACACTGCCTGCTGACCGGCCAGGTGTCCGAACTGGACAGACTGGACGCCCCGCCGCCGGCGGAGGACACCGTCGCGGTGTCGCACGACCTGGCGCCGCTGGACCGCCGCTTCGCCGAGCTCAAGCAGCACGCCGACGTCGCCTCCGCACTCGACCCGGCCCAGGAGGACACCGTCGTGCCGGCACTGCTCGCCGCCGGACTCACCGCGTGGATGGTCGAACACGGGGACAGCGGCGTCGAGTGGAAACTGGACCCGCCCTTCGGCGGCAAGTTCGCGTTGCACGCCCGGCTGCGCCGCACGCTTGACGAGGAGACCGAGGACGAGGCGCACTGGTCGTTCCGCGCGATCGCGCACGGGAACGCCCGCGCCGCGCAGACCAGGCTGCGTGAGGCCCGGATCGAGTCCGCGCTGCGGCCCGACGGCAGCCGCGAGCTGGTCGTCCTGCGCAACACCCCGTGGCCCACCGGAAAGGTGACCGCCCAGAAGGTCGCGGAGTTCAAGGAGAGCGGCGGCCGCGACCTGCCCGTCACCGACGACGACCTGCGCTCGTTCCGCGCACTCGAGTCGCTCCTGCGGGAGAAACCGGCCGGTCTCGAGGCCTGGCTGGTGGCCCGCAAACCCGCCAGCGCCACCGAACTGCTCGACACCGTCCTGGGCAAACAGGTCGAACCCGAGCCGGAGCGCCCGGACTGGACCGAACAGGAGCGCCCGCCACCGGTCTGGACCCCGCCGGTCGAGGCCGTCCCGGAGGTCGACCCCCACTCCGTCACCCTCGGCGAAACCCTGGCCGACGGCTCGCCCGTCCGGGTGTCACTCGAATCCCTGCGCAAGCACACCGCGATCTTCGCCGGCACCGGGTCCGGCAAGACCGTCCTCATCCGCCGCCTGGTCGAGGAGTGCGCTCTGCGCGGCGTGTCGTCGATCGTCCTGGACCCGAACAACGACCTGGCCCGACTGGGCGACCCGTGGCCGTCGCCGCCGCCCGCCTGGCGGCCGGGCGACGCCCAGCTGGCGGCGGAGTACCTGGCCGGCACCGAGGTCGTGGTGTGGACGCCCGCACGGCAGTCCGGGCGCCCGCTGAGCTTCCAGCCGCTGCCCGACTTCGCCGCCGTCCAGGACGACCCCGACGAGTTCGAGCTCGCCGTCGAGGCCGCCGCCGCGAGCCTCGAACCCAGGGCGAACATCACCGGGGCGACCAACAAGGCGAACTGGAGCCGGGCGGTACTGCGCGAGGCACTGCGGTACTACGCCCGCCGCGGCCGCCGGAGCCTGGAAGGCCTGATCGACGTGCTGGCCGACCTCCCCGAGGGCGCGAGCACGATCGGCGACGCGCAGAAGCACGCGGCCGAGCTGGCGAAGTCGCTACGCGCGGCGAGGGTCAACGACACCCTGTTCGGCGGCACCGGCGAGGCGATCGACCCCGGCGTGCTGCTCACCCCGTCACCCGGCCGGAAGGCGAGGATCTCGGTGATCAGCTTCGTCGGCCTGCCGACCGACGAGCAGCGGCAGGGCTTCGTCAACCAGCTGCAGCTCGAGCTGTTCTCGTGGATCAAGAACAACCCGGCCGGGGATCGCCCGCTCGGCGGCCTGTTCGTGATGGACGAGGCGCAGACCGTCGCCCCGTCCGGCAGCATGACGCCGAGTACGCAGAGCACCCTGATGTTGGTGGCGCAGGCCAGGAAGTACGGACTGGGCCTGGTCTTCGCCACGCAGGCGCCGAAGGGCCTGCACAACCGCATCCCCGGCAACGCCGCGACACTGGTGGTCGGCCGCCTGCACGCCCCGGCCCAGCTCGCCGCCGTCCGCGAGATGGCCCAGGCCAAGGGCGGCGCCCTGGACCACGTCGGCGGCCTGAAGGCCGGCCAGTTCTACGCCGCGAACGAGGCGTCGCGGTTCCAGCGAGTGCGCACCCCGAACTGCCTGAGCCACCACCCCGCGAGCGCCCTGACCCCCGAGGAGGTGATCCGCCGGGCGCGGAGCGGAGTGTGGCCGTCCGAGGACCCGGATGCGCCCTGACCAGTCGTTTGCGTGAAATTCGACGAAGTGGGTACATCGGTGTCGACGAGCAACAGGAGGTTGACACCATGATCTTGCGTCGCATCGCCCGCCCGATGCTGGCGGCCATCTTCGTGTCCGGCGGCATCCAGTCGTTGCGCAACCCGAAGCCGCCGATGCAGACCGCGGAGCCGTTGCTGGACAAGACGGTCGGCCAGATGAAGGACAAGCTGCCCGACCAGATGCCGACCGACGCGGAGTCGCTGGTCAAACTGGACGCCGCGATCAAGGTCGGCGCGGGCCTGGCCCTGGCCTTCGGCAGGTTCCCGAGGCTGGCAGCGACCCTCCTGGCCGGCACCCTGATTCCCACGACCGCCGCGGCCCACCGCTTCTGGGAGTCCGAGGACCCGGGGGAGCGCGCGCAGCAGCAGGTCCACTTCCTCAAGAACGTGAGCCTGCTCGGCGGCCTCCTCATCGCCGCCGCCGACACCCACGGCAAGCCGTCCCTCAACTGGCACGCCCACCACGCCGCCCGCATCGCCGGCGCCAAGCTCCACCACGCCACCGACGAGGTCCAGGGCACGATGGCCCACGCCGCCGGTGCCGTCCAAGGCGCCGTCCAGTCCGCCGCGGGCACCGTCCAGAGCACGGCCAGGGACACGGCGGGCGCGATCCAGTCCGCCGCCGGCTCGGCACAGGGCAAGGCGAAGTCGCTGCTGCCGCGCTAGGGAGTGTCCTCAAAGCCAGGGTGTGAGGGTGGCTAGGTCGATCATGCCCTGGAACGAGGTGGCGGTTTTGTCGTAGCGGGTGGCGATGGCTCGGAAGCCCTTGCGCCGGTTGAAGCAGCGCTCGACGACGTTGCGCCGTCGGTGAGCGGTGTGGTCGAAGATCGGTGGGCGTCCGCCGGCATGTCCGCGTCGCCGTCGGTTGGCCTGCTGGTCACGGCGTCGCGGGATCGTGGTCGGGATGCCACGTCGCAGGTGGGAGCGGATCGCGCGGGTGGAGTAGCCCTTGTCCGCCAGCACCCGGCTCGGCCGTGTAGCGGGCCTGCCTGGCCCTGGCCCTGGCCGACGGAAGCAGATTCCGGCCATGACCTGCTCGAACATGGTGCAGTCGTTGACGTTTCCCCCGGTCAGGACGATCGAGAGCGGTCGGCCGTGGCCGTCGCAGGCGAGGTGGATCTTGGTGCTGGGTCCGCCGCGGGAGCGGCCGATGGCATGACCAGCTGGCTCGGTGTGCCCGTCGCAGAACCCGCCCGCCCCCTGTGTAAGCCGTGATCGTCAACGTGCGGCGGGCTCCGGCGGCGTGCTGGTGGGCCCGCACGATGCTGGAGTCCACCGAGACCTCCCGGTCCAGCTCGTCCATCGCCTCGGCGATCATCCGCACCCGCGACACCAGCGTGGTCAGCGTGCCATTGAGTGACCAGCGCCAGAACCGGTTGTAGACCGTCTTCCATGGCCCGTACCGCTCCGGCAGATCACGCCAGGAGATACCGGTCTTGGCCTTGAACAGCATCCCGTTGATGATCCGACGGTCATCGACGCGAGGTCGCCCCTTGC
>DATABL010000336.1:0-10630 GCA_036259595.1 Actinophytocola sp. | reverse complement strand
CCCCCCCCCCCCCCCCCCCCCCCCCGTCTCCAGGTTCTGTCGGTACCAGCAGGTACGCTGGAAACCGGGGGCCGGAGGCCACCGGTACCCGTCAGGCCGGTCTCAGCCGGCGACCTCGTCCAGCCGGTGCAGCAGGCGCTGCCGCGCGTCCTCGCCCAGGTCGAACGGCGACTCCGGCCAGTCGTCGGCGTCGTGCTCGTCGAGCAGGTCCGTCGCCTCCAGGACCCAGGTCGTCGCGCCCGCCGAGGCCAGGCCGGGGGTCTCCGCCAGCGCCTCGACCCCACCGGTCTGTTGCAGCTGCTGCAACGCCTCGCTCAGGTCGGCCACGTCCAGCGGCTCCTCGTCGGCGTCCGCCGACTCGTGGTAAGCCTCCTTACCAGCCTGGATGACGGCCGGCTCGTCGGTCACCACGAAGTCCGCCCGGTGCAGGACCGTCAGCTTGATCGCCGGCTCACCCGCGTCCTCGAGCTCGGGCTCCTCGGAGTCCTCGTCCTCGAACTCGGCCTCGTCGTCGAGCTCGTCGTCGGCCTCGTCGTAGGCGTACTCGTCGTCCTCGTCCAACCCCAGGGGCGGAACCGTGCCGGTGAGCTCGTACTGCGCGTCCGCGTAGGCACCCGCCGCGGCCTCGACCCGCTCGCCGGCCTCGGCGATCGCCTCGTCGTCGGCGTCGGCGTCCGCGCCGGTCAGCTCCAGCAGCGTCGCGCTGTGCTGGCGGACCGCCTCGACCAGCTCCGCCGCCGCGACCCGGAACGACTCGCGGGCCTCGTCGGTCCACCGCGTGTCGTTCTCGTCCAGCTCCATCATCCGTCCCGTCCCTCACCAGCGGCCCCCGTGCGGGACCGAACCGCGCGGGACGCTACCGGAGTGCCGTTCCGACCCCCGCGACCGGTAGCGCCGAAACCGTCCCGAGACCAACGAAAACCTCGAAGCAGGGTGCCGTCCGAAATGTGGGAATGCGCTGTTCGGAACCCCAATAGGGCACCGA
Organism: Actinophytocola sp.; assembly: GCA_036259595.1. Lineage (GTDB taxonomy): Bacteria > Actinomycetota > Actinomycetes > Mycobacteriales > Pseudonocardiaceae > Actinophytocola. The sequence goes on along the minus strand of DATABL010000336.1, from coordinate 9,645 downwards.
CAGGCCCCAGTGCTGCCACTTCGGCGAGTTTTCCCGCGACCTCCAAACGGGTGAAATAGCTGGTTGTGCATCCCCGAGCGCCGTACGACCAGCCGAACCTGACCCGTATTCCAGCCATCACCTAATCGTGATGTGCGGGCATTCCGCCGCACCGTGCGCCGCCGTAATGTCGACCGTAGGTAACCGAACAAAGACCCCGGACCGCACCCCGCAAACGTTCGCTACAACCGCAAAACGCAAATGCAATTGCAACCTCCCTCGCCGAGCGTCGCAGGACCCCGGCGACGAACCCCTGCGCCCCCTCCAGCAACGCGGACCAGGTCGTCGTCTTGCGCACCGCACAACGGTTCGCGTTCTGCCTCGCCCTGTGGGGCTGTCCAGCTGGAGGCCGGCATGAGGCCGAACCATGTCGTCGGGCGGAACTCCCCGCCCTACCGAGTCCTTGTTCCGGCCCGACCGTCCGGCGCGGGCCTGCACCGGGCGGCGCGCCGCCCACCGACAGCGGTTCCCGTCGAGGGCGCACGGGTGGCGCTGTCGATCTCCGTTCTCGTCGCCGTTCCCCTGCTCGCGCTGAACCTCCGCCCGGCCGTCACGAGCGTCGGTGCCGTCCTGGCCGACATCCGGACCGGGACCGGACTGTCCGCCGTGCTCGCGTCGGTCGTGGTGTCCGCGCCGGTCTGGTGCTTCGCCGTCGGCGGCGCGTTGTCCTACAAGCTCCGCGCGGCGTGGGGCACCTCCCGCACGGTCACGGTCGCGCTCGTGGTGCTGGCCGCGACGCTGGCCTGCCGCGTCGCCGCGGGTCCGTACCTGCTGCTCGGCGGCACCGTGCTGGCCTGCCTGTCGATCGCCGTGCTCGGCACCCTGCTCCCGGTGATCACCCATGCGGCGCCGACGAAGGCGTGGGCGCTGCTGACCGGCTGCTACGTCGCCGCGATGGGCGGTGGCAGCGGGCTGGGCGCGCTGATCACCCCGCAGGTCTCCGGCGGGGCGAGTTGGCAGTGGGGGGTCAGCTCGTGGGCGCTGCTCGCCGCGGCCGCGCTGGTGGTGTGGCGGGTGGCGGCACGCAGGTTCACCGAGCCGCCCGTCGCGGCCACCGGTCCCCGGCCGAGCCCGTTCAACCTGCGCCCACCGAGCACGGCGTGGTCCACAACCATCCACTTCGGACTCACGTCCGGGTTCACGTTCACCATCATGGGTTGGCTGCCGAGCATCCTGCTCGACCACTCGCAGGTCGACGAGTCGATGGTCGGCTGGATGTTCGGTGTGGCGATGGCGCTGGGCGTGCCGATCGCGCTGCTGGTGCCGAAGTGGGCGCGCGGGTCGCAGAGCCAGTCGGCGCTCGCGATCGCCCTGTGCGTGCCGAACCTGCTGGCGATGGGCGGGTTGCTGCTGTACCCGGAACTGACGCCGTGGGTGTGGGCGGTCTGCCTCGGACTCGGCATGCCGGCGGTCGGCCTCGCGCTCGCGCTGATCTCGCTGCGCGCGGCGCCGGACGGGGACACGGCGGCGGCGTTGTCGTCGATGGTGCAGGGCTTCGGGTACGCCATCGCGGGGGCCACCACGCTCGGAGCGGGGCTGCTGCACAGCTCGACCCAGTCGTGGGAGTGGCCGCTGATCGCGCTGTTGGCCGTCCTCTGTGGACAATTGATCTCGGGAATGCACGCCGGCCTGCCCACCACTGTCTACTCCGGACAGCGGATCGACCGGCGGCCGCCGCCGCGTCCCACGCCACGGCCGCGCCCGACGCCGACACCGCGTCCGCGCCGGGGCGAGCCGGTCCCGGTCGGGGCACCCGGACCGGTTCCCGCGCCGATTCTGTTGCCGATGCCTGCCCCGCGGGTCGGTGCGGTGCCGAGTCCGCGGCCGGTCGGGCAGGTGGCGGCGCCGGTCTGGGAAGGCGTGACCGAGCCGATCCCGGTGCCGGAAATCGAGCGGGTCCAGGAAGTGGGACCGGTGTCGTGTCCGGTCGCGCTGCCGGAGGTGTCGGTTCCGGAGGCGCCCGCGGGTCCGTCGGCGGCCGAGCCGGCCTTCGTGTCGGAGGTCGAGGTGGTGGCGGACCCGGGCCCGTGTTCGGTGTCCGAGTCGGACGTTCCGCTCACCGCGCCGCGGCAGGAGGCGCTGTTCGACCTGCCGCGCCAGGAGGCGTTGTTCGAGATCCCGCTGCCCAGGCAACCAATGACGTAGGCCAGGGCGGTGAGATCGCGGCGACCGCGCCGACGGGGCAGCCAGTCCCGTCGCCGCGGTCGTTGACGTCGCACCCCGCATTCGGCCTATTGACAGTCATTCACCGACACCGCACCCTTGTTGGGAAATCGATTACTCACAGAGGTGGACGCGGTGACCCGAACCCTGACCGCCGCCCTGACCGCGGCGACGCTCGTGACCTCCCTGCTCACCGCGCCCGCCGCCGGCGCCACCCCACGAACGCCCGACACCGCGAACCCCGCCGCCGCGAACTCTGCCGGTGCCGCGAACCGTGGCGGCACGAACCTCGCCGGTGCCGGCCCGCGCGGCACCGCGGCCGCCGGCGCGAACCCCGCTGGCGTGAACCCCGCCGCCGCGAATCCCGTCGGCGCGTACCCCACCGGCGCCGGCCCGCGCGGCACCGCTGCCGCACTTCCCAGCGTGTCGGCCGGTGCGTTCCTGCGGGTCTACGACCCCTCCGTCGGCGAGTCGGAGGCCTGGTACTACAACGACCACACCCTCGTCCGCGACGTGCGTACCGGCACCTGGCACGTCTACGCCATCACCCACGCCGAGCCCGCGAACCCCCTTGACGAGAAGAACTTCGGCCACGCCACCGCGCCCACCCCCAACGGCCCCTGGACCAAGCAGCCGTTCGCTCTCACCGCCGATCCCGCCGCCGGCGAGAGCCACATCTGGGCCCCGCACGTCATCCACCACGACGGCGTCTACTACATGTTCTACGCCGCCGGCACCCCCGACCACGCCGCCTACCGCATGCACCTCGCCACCTCGACCGACCTGTTCACCTGGACCCGCAGCCCGGCGAACCCCCTGTTCACCGACGGCTTCGACGCCCGCGACCCGATGGTGACCAGGATCGGCACCCAGTGGGTCATGTACTACACCGCGAACAGCACCCCGACCGGCGGCAACCACCAGGTCGCCTACCGCACCAGCACCAACCTCACCGACTGGAGCGCCAAGCGGGTCGCCTTCCAGCACCCGGCCGTCGGCACGTTCGGCGGCCCCACCGAGTCGCCGTTCGTCCTGTGGCGCGGCGGCTGGTGGTACCTGTTCGTCTGCTGCGACCCCGGATACAAGGACACCCGCGTCTACCGCAGCCGCGACCCGTTCCACTTCTCCGTGAACGACCTCGCCGGGCGGATCGACGCGCACGCCTCCGAGGTCGTCACCGAGCCGAACGGCGCCACCTGGGTCACCGGCGCCGGCTGGGGCCAGGGCGGCCTGCACGTCGCGCCGCTGCACGTCAGCGAACCGCAGGCCCGCGTGTTCACCGGCTCACCCGCGGACTTCGACGGCGACGGCCGCGACGACATCGTGACGTTCACCCACGGATCGCTCGCCGACGTGCACGTGGCGCTGTCCACCGGCTCCGCGTTCGCCGGCGCCACCAAGTGGCACGACTTCTTCGCCCTGGACGGCGAGGTCCCCGCGGTCGGCGACGTCGACGGCGACGGGCGCGACGACATCGTCACCTTCACCCGCAACGGCCTCGGGGACGTCTACGTCGCCCGTTCCACCGGCTCGGGCTTCACCGCGTCGGCGAAGTGGCACGACTTCTTCGGCGTCGCCGGCGAGTCCCCCGGCGTGGCCGACGTGAACGGCGACGGCCGGGCCGACATCGTCACGTTCACCCACGGCGGCGACGCCGACGTGCACGTGGCGCTCTCGACCGGCTCCGGGTTCGGCCCCGCGGCGAAGTGGCACGACTCGTTCGCCATGGGCCGCACCACCCCGCGACTCGCCGACGTCGACGGCGACGGCGCGGCCGACCTCGTCGCGTTCGCCAACGACCCCACCGCCGACGTGCACGTGGCGCTCTCCACCGGATCCGGCTTCGGCACGCCGGCGAAGTGGCACGACTTCTTCGCGCTGACCGCCGAGTTCCCCTACGTCGGGGACTTCGACGGCGACGGCCGCAGCGACATCGTCACGTTCACCCACAACGCGGGCGCCGACGTCTACACCGCGCTGTCCACCGGCACCGGCTTCGGCCCCGGCACCCGCTGGCACGACTACTTCGGCCTCCCCGGCGAGACCAGCCTCTAGGGCATCGCGGCGGGCGGGGAGAAGCGGGCGACCAGGGTCGTCAGCGCGTTCCAGACACCGGGCAGCAGCAGCACGCCCACGACCGTGCACACCGGCACCACCAGCAGCTTCTCCACTCCGCCGCCGGTGCGGAACCGCAGCCACTTCGGCGGCCGCAGCTCGTACCAGGTCTCGCCGGCGATCGGGACCGGCCACAGGAACGGGCAGCCCGACTTGGTCACCGCGTCGCCCAGGCAGTGCGTCACGCAGCCCAGCGCGACCGCCACCCCGACCCAGCCGGTCGACGCGGTCAGCGCGTCGTCCAGCCCACCCACGTACGCGGTGAACCCCGCCGCGGTCAGCGACACCACCAGCAGCCAGTCGCCGAGCACGTCGGCGGCGAGGAACAGGCCGAACGCGATGATGCCGCCGACCGCCCAGCCGCCGCCGAGCTCGGAGATCCCGGTGGCCAGCCAGCCGAGCAGCAGCGCGAACGCCACCGTGTGCGTCATGTGCCGGTGCGTGCCCGTGCAGTTCTCGTCGCGCGGCCCCTTGGTCACCGCGTACAGCCCGCGCGAGCACGCCCGCAGCAGCTTCGACAGCAGCCCGGTGACCGGCCCGAGGAACCGCGACGCGGTGGCGTGCGGATGGTCCAGGTCGGGCAGCAGCGCGTAGCCCGCCGAGGCGGTCGCGAACGGCAGCACCTCGGGCAGCGTGTGCAGGCCGACCAGCGGCGCCACCGCCAGACCCGCGCACCAGCCGGTCAGCGCGTGGCTGTGTCCCATCATGTGTCGCGGCTCCAGAAGGCAGGGCGGGCAGCCAGTTGATCTTACGGAGCGCCCGCCGCTCGACGCTCTCGGACCCGGATGGGAGGATCGCCGTCGTGCTCGACTCCCGTTCTCCGGCCGGTAGGCCCGCCCGCCGGGTCGCGTGGGCGGTGGCCGCCGCGTCGGTCGTCACGATCGGCCTCACCGGTGCGATCAGCGCGTCCTCCGGCGACCCCGCGGACGGGCTGCGGCTGTCGACGGTGTCCAACCCCGACCCGGACCTCGTCAGCGGCGGCGACGTACTGGTCCGGGTCACCGACCTGGGCGACAGCGCGTACCTGGAGGTGCACGCGGGCGGCCGGGACGTCACCGAGCGCTTCGTCGAGCAGCCGGACGGGTCGCTGCTCGGCCTGGTCACCGGTCTGCGCGAGGGGCGCACCACGATCACCGCGACCTCCGGGCTGCGGCGCGCGGCGCTGACGGTCACCAACCACGACCGCTCCGGCCCGGTCTTCTCCGGCGAGCAGCAGACGCCGTTCTACTGCGAGACAACGGCTTTCGGGCTCGAACCGGCCGAGCGCCCGGACTGCGCGGCGGAGACCGAGGTGTCCTACCGCTACCGGACCACGGCCGGGACGTTCCTGCCGCTGCCCGACCCGGACGACCCGCCGGACGACGTCGCCACGGTGACCGTCGACGGGCGGGAGTTCCCCTACGTCGTGCGGGTCGAGGCCGGCACGGTCAACCGCGCGGTGTACGAGACCGCCGTCCTGCACGGCGGCGCCGACCCGTCACCGACCGACCCGGCGGCCGGCGCGGCCTGGAACGGCCGGCTCGTCTACACCTTCGGCGGGGGCTGCAACGGCGGCCACCACCAGGGCGCGACGACCGGCGGCGTGCTGGAGGACCTGTTCCTGTCCCGCGGCTACGGGGTGGCGTCCTCGACGCTGAACGTGCTGGACACCAACTGCGGCCCGGTCGTCTCGGCGGAGACGGCGATGATGGTCAAGGAGCGGTTCGCCGAGGTCAACGGCCCGATCCGGCACACCATCGGCTGGGGCGGCTCCGGCGGGGCCATCCAGCAGTACGCGATCGCCGACGCCTACCCGGGGATCCTCGACGGCATCGTCCCCGGCATCTCCTACCCCGACCCGCTCACCGTGCTGACCCCGATGACCGACTGCGGGCTGCTGAACGCCTTCTTCGCCGGCCCGGGCGCCGACTTCACGCCCGAGGAGCGCCGTGCGGTCGCCGGCTACGTCACCTATGACACGTGCGTGTCGTGGGAGCGGTCGTTCCTGAACCGCGTGACCCCGACCGGCAGCTGTCCCGACGCGGTCCCGGAGCGGGCGCGCTGGGACATCCGGGACAATCTGAACGGCGTGCGGTGCACGGCGTCCGAGCAGTGGGTCAACCAGCTCGGCCGCGACCCGCGCACCGGGTTCGTCCGCTCCACCCTGGACAACACCGGCGTGCAGTACGGCCTGGCCGCGCTGGAGTCGGGGACGCTGTCGGCCGAGCGGTTCGTGCGGCTCAACGCGGGCATCGGCGGCTACAACGTCCTCGGCGACCGGGTCGCCGAGCGGATGTCGGCCGACCGGACCGCACTTCGCCGGGCCTACCGCAGCGACCTGCTGAACTCCGCGGGCCTCGGCCTGCGCACCACGCCGATCATCGACCAGCGCACCTACCTCGACCGCTCCGGCTCGATCGCCGACATCCACACCGCGGAGATGTCCTTCGTCGTGCGGGCGCGCCTGCTGGCCGCCAACGGCACCGCCGACAACCAGGTGATCATCGTCAACTCGCCGGACCCGGCGCGGGAGGCCGAGGCCCGGGCCTACGCCCTGGACGCGATGGACCGCTGGCTGACCGCGATCGCCGCCGACCCGTCCGACCGGGGCCGCGCGGCCAAGGTGGTCGCGAACAAGCCCACCGACCTGGCCGACGGGTGCTACCTGCCCTCGGGCGAGCGGATCACCGAGCCGCTGAGCTACCCCGGCGAGGGCCGCTGCGCCGAGCTGTACCCGGTCGGCGCGAACCCGCGCCTGGTGGCGGGGGCGGACCTGGCGCTGACCACCCTGACCTGCCGACTGCGCCCACTGGACTTCGACGCCTACCCGGTGCGGTTCACCACCGAGCAGCGGGAACGGCTGCGGACGGCGTTCCCCGACGGGGTGTGCGACCACTCCCGGCCGGGGGTGGCGGAGCGGCCGGCGGAGCGCGCCTGGCGGAGTTACTGACCGGCCGCTCCGGGAGCGGTAGAGTCGGGGCGTGGCGAACGGGACCTGGCTGATCCGACTGCGGATCGTGCTGGCCGTCGCCCTGCCCGCGCTCCTGCTCGGCGCCGACGGCTCGCTGGGGTTCGCCGCCGCGGTGTCGGCGCTGACCGCGGGACTCGCGGTCACCGTGGTCGCCGCGGCGCTGTTCGTCCAGCTCGCCCCGCCCGCGGCGCCCGTCCAGGTCCGGACGGTGCGGATGCGCGAGGCCGCCTGGGCCGCCGCGTTCCTGCGGCTCCGCGACCCGGACGCGGCCGGTCGCCCCCGCCCCCGAGCACCGGGGTCGCGCAGCACGGCTGCGTGACCTGACACCGTCGCACGCAGCCGTTCCGCTGTTCCCCGATGACCTCGGCCCACGGAGCGCTGCATGTTCGACCTCGTCCTCTACCCTGTCTCGGCCATCCTCTGGTGCTGGCACACCCTGTTCTCCGGCCTGCTGCCGGCGGACGCCGCCTGGAGCCTCGCGATCGTCTTCCTCGTGTTCACCGTCCGCGCCCTGCTCGTCAAACCGGCCGTCCGCCAACTGCGCGCCGCGCGGCGGGCGCGTGAGCTCGCGCCGCGGCTGGAGAAGCTGCGTGCCCGGTACGGCCGGGACCGGCAACGCCTCGCCCGGGAGATCCAGAAGCTGCACGCCGACAACGGGACCAGCCCGTTCGCCGGCTGCCTGCCCGCGCTGATCCAGCTTCCGGTGTTCCTCGGTCTCTACTGGGTCCTCCGCGGCTTCACCGAGGGCGCGGAGTCCAACCAGGTCTTCGACCGGGCCGCGGTCGCGGACTTCCTGCACGCCGACCTGTTCGGCGCCCCACTCGGCGACTGGATCGGCCAGGGCGCCACGCCCGCGATGCTCGCCGTCGGCGGTGCCCTGATGCTGGTGGCCGCCACCGCGACGTGGCTCACGATGCGCGCGTCGCTGCGACGCCAGCCCGGGACGGACCCGCGGTTCGCCGCGGTCGGCCGGGCGATGCAGTACCTCGCGCCGGCCGGGATCCTCGCCTCCGGCGCGTTCTTCCCGGTGCCGATCGCGGTGCTGCTGTACTTCGCGGCCAACAACCTCTGGTCGTTCGCGCAACAGCACGTCCTGGCCTGAGGCGGCCGTCGAAAAGAATTTCGCCGCGGGTGTCGATCCGGGTGGGACGTGTCCGACGCGTTGGTGACAGCGACCCCTTCCAAGGAGCCCCGTGATGATCGTGGACGCCACCACCCCCGCCGATGTCCGCAGTGCCGTGCTGACCGCGCACGAGCGGGGTCTGCCGTTGACCGTGTACGCCACCGGCCACGGCGGCCCGATGCCCAGCGGTGACGACACGGTCGTGGTCACCACGTCCCGGATGGCCGGTGTGCTGGTCGACCCCGACCGGCGCACCGCCCGGGTCGGCGCGGGCACGCGCTGGGCCGACGTGATCGCCGCGGCCGCGCCGTTCGGACTGGCGCCGCTGTCCGGCACCTCGCCGACGGTCGGGGTCGTCGGCTACACCCTCGGCGGTGGCCTCGGCTGGCTGTCCCGCCGCTTCGGGTTCGCCGCCGACAGCGTGCTGCGGGCGGAGATCGTGACGGCCGACGGCGCCCTGCGCACGGTGTCCCCGGAGCACGAACCCGACCTGTTCTGGGCGATCCGCGGTGGTGGCGGCAACTTCGGCGTGGTGACCGCTCTGGAGTTCCGCCTGCACCCGGTCGCCAGCGTGCACGCCGGCTCGGCGAGGTTCCCCCTGGAGCGGGCCGCCGATGTGCTGACCCGCTACCGCGAGGTGGCCCCCGAGATGCCGGACGAACTGACCGCGAACATCGTGCTGACCAAGGACTCCCTGGCGATCCGCGGCATGTACGCGGGTGCGGCGCCGGACGCGCGGCGGGCCCTGGCCCCGCTGTTCCAGGTCGCCGGGACGCCGCTGGAGGACACCTGGCGCACGATGCCGTACACGGAGAGCGGAAGCGTCGGCGGCACCGCGCCGCGCCAGTTCACCTACCAGCCCGGCCTCCCGGACGAGCTGATCACCGCCGCCATCACCGCGATCCACGGCGAGGCCAACGGCGTCGAGTTCCGCCACTGGGGAGGTGCGATGTCCCGTGCGGGTGCGGACGCCGCCCCGGTCGGCCACCGCGAGGTGCCGTTCTCGGTGGTGATCGACGGCCCCGCCGACCCGGCGATCACCGCACACGCGACGGGCGGCACGTTCCTCAACTGGCTCCCCGACCCGACCCGCACCCACACCGCGTACCCGGCGGCGGACTACGCCCGCCTGCGCGCCGTGAAGCTGACCCGCGACCCGGACGACCTGTTCCGCCCGGTCAAGCACATCGCCCCCGCGGTCCCCGCGCTCGCCCAACTGGGCGCGCGTAGGCCGGTCAGCGCGTGACGAGGCAGC
>DATABL010000335.1:0-5207 GCA_036259595.1 Actinophytocola sp. | reverse complement strand
GGGTGAGTGGAGCACAGCTCGACCGCATGCTCGCCGACGTCCGGGACTGGGTGACGCAGAACCAGTCCAACCTCATGTCGGGGGTGTGGGGGGTCGTCTCCACCGCGGGGACCTTGCTGGCCGGGATCGTGCTCGCGATCTTCCTGCTGGTCTTCTTCGTGCACGACGGGGAGCGGGTGTGGCGGGGCATGTTGCGACCACTCGCTCCGACTACGCGCGATCGGGTGTTCGACGCGGGACAGCGGGCCTTCCGCGACCTCACCTCGTTCGTGCGGACGACCATAGTGGTCGCGCTGATCGACGCGATCGGGATCGGGATCGGGTTGTGGGTCACCGGCGTGCCGCTGGTCCTGCCGCTCGCGGGGCTGGTGTTCCTCGGTGCGTTCGTGCCGCTGATCGGCGCGTTCGTGTCGGGTCTGGTGGCGGTGCTGGTCGCGCTGGTCACCCAGGGGCCGGTGGTCGCGTTGATCGTGGCCGGGATCGTGCTTCTGGTGCAGCAGCTGGAGGGGAACCTCCTCGAGCCGCTGCTGATGAGCCGGTCGGTGCGGTTGCACCCGGTGGCGGTGATCATCGGGGTGGCCGTCGGCGCCGAGCTGGCCGGGATCGTGGGAGCGCTGATGGCGGTTCCCGTGATGACCTCGGTGCGCAGTGCGGCGGCGCCGGCGTTGCCACCCGAATGACGGCGATCTACTGCAGGTAGCGCTCGACGACGTCGCCGGAGCGGGCCTCGGCGTCGTCGGGGTCCTCGCCGGCGTTGCGGCGGGCGCGGCGCTGGCGCAGGAGGTCCCAGCACTGGTCGAGCTCCACCTCGAGCTCGCGGCGACGCACGTTGTCGGGCTCGCCGCCGCGTTCGAGCTCGTGTTCCTCGGAGATCAGGTCGCCGATGCGGTTCGCGATCTGCTTGTCGTCCATGACCCCATGCTGGCACGACCCGCGCCGGAGGGCTCGGTGTCAGAACACGGCGAACGCGTCCGGGGGGAGTGTGACATGGGTACCGGTCACCTCCGGCTCGACCGACGCCAGCAACGGCTCGCCGGGCTGGCGGTCCAGTACGACCTCGGCTTCGGTGACCCCGAGGTTCACCACCACGCGGCGCTCGCCGCGGTGCAGGACGAGGCACGAGTCGTGGACGTCCACGCGGAACCGGTCGAGCCTCGGGTCGGCCAGCTCGGGGTGCGCTCGGCGGAGGGCGATCAGGGCGCGGTAGGTCTCGTACACCGTCCGGTGGTCCGGCTCGCGCAGCTCCGACCACCGCAGCGTGGAGCGGGCGACCGTGGCGGGGTCCATCGGGTCGGGGACCTCGGACTCGCCCCAACCGTGCTCGGCGAACTCCTTGCGGCGGCCGTCGCGGACCGCGGTGGCCAGGTCGGGGTCGGTGAAGGAGGCGAAGAACTGCCACGGGGAGCTCGCCGCCCACTCCTCGCCCATGAACAGCATCGGCGTGTACGGCGAGCACAGCACGATCGCCGCGCCGCAGAGCATCCGCGCGGCCGGGATCGTCGCGGTCATCCGGTCGCCCTGGGCCCGGTTGCCGATCTGGTCGTGGTTCTGCAGGTAGCAGAGGAAGCGGTGGCCGGAATGGCGTCGCGGGTCGATCGGGCGGCCGTGGGTCCGGCGGCGGAACGACGACCAGGTGCCGGCGTGGAAGAAGGCGTCGCGCAGCGTGGTCGCCAGGGCGCCGGGCCGGCCGAAGTCCCGGTAGTAGCCGTCGGTCTCGCCGGTGAGGGCGACGTGCAGCGCGTGGTGCAGGTCGTCGCACCACTGGGCCGCGAGGCCGTGGCCGCCGGCGTCGCGGGAGGTCACCAGCGTCGGGTCGTTGAGGTCCGACTCGGCGATCAGGTGCAGCGGCCGGCGCAGGCCCGCGGCCAGGGCGTCGACCTCGCCGGCCAGCTCCTCCAGCAGGTGCGTGGCGCCCCGGTCGACCAGGGCGTGCACGGCGTCGAGCCGCAGGCCGTCGAGGTGGTAGTCGCACAGCCAGCTCAGTGCGTTGTCGATGACGTAGCGGCGGACCTCGTCGGAGTCGGGGCCGTCCAGGTTCAGCGCCGGGCCCCAGATCGTGCTGCCGGCGAAGTACGGGCCGAAGCGGTCGAGGTACGCGCCGGACGGGCCGAGGTGGTTGTAGACGACGTCGAGCAGCACACCGAGGCCGCGTGCGTGGCAGGCGTCGACGAAGCGCTTGAACGCCGTCGGCCCGCCGTACGGCTCGTGCACCGCGCCCCACAGCACGCCGTCGTAGCCCCAGCCGGCGGTGCCGTCGAACGCGTTGACCGGCAGCACCTCCACGAAGTCGATGCCGAGGTCGACCAGGTGGTCGAGGTGGTCGAGGGCGGCGTCGAACGTGCCCTGCTCGGTGAACGTGCCGACGTGCAGCTCGTAGATGACGCCGCCGGCGAGCTGTCGGCCGGTCCAGGCGGCGTCGGTCCAGGGGAACGCGCGGTGGTCGTAGCGGCGGGACGGGCCGTGCACGCCGGCCGGCTGCCAGCGCGACCGGGGGTCGGGCAGCGGGGTCTCGTCCTCGTCGAGGAGGAACGCGTAGTCGGCGCCGTCGCCGGGGACGTCGGCGTGCCACCAGCCGTGCTGGTCGCGGCGCATGTCGTGGGTGGTGGGGCCGAGCGCCAGGCGCACCCGGTCGCGGTGCGGGGCCCACACGGAGAAGTCGGTCATCACGGCTCCCGGACCAGCAGGGCGACGGGGTAGCGGTCGAGCAGCTCGGCTAGCGGTGCGACCGCGGGGACGGGTCGGCGGGTGAGGTGGTCGGTCCAGGTGCCGGGGGGCAGCGCGAGGACGGTGTCCTGCCAGCCGGTGCGGGCCAGCGCCACGGGCAGGCGGGTGGCGACCGCGACCACGCCGGCGCGGGCGAACGCGAGCGCGTGGCCGGCGGCCGGGCCGTCGGCGGACAGCGGGCGGTAGCCGGTGAACAGCTCGGGACGGTCCCGGCGCAGGCGCAGGGTGGTGGCGACGAGGTGGAGCTTGGCGGCGCCGGTGTCGTCGACGTCGGGTAGCCAGCCCTCGTCGAGGCGGGTGAGGAGCGCCTCGCGGGCGGCGAAGTCGACCGGGCGGCGGTTGTCCGGGTCGACCAGGGACAGGTCGAACAGCTCGGTGCCCTGGTAGACGTCCGGGACGCCGGGGCCGGCGAGGTGCAGGAGCTTCTGCCCGAGCGCGTTGGACCAGCCGGGGCCGGCGATGCGGGCGACGAAGGCCTCGACGTCCGCGCGGGTCGCGGTGTCGGCCAGCACCTCGGCGGGCCAGGCGTTGACGGCGGCCTCGAACGGCTCGTCGTGGTCGACCCAGCTGGTGCGGAGCTTGGCCTCCTTGCTGGCCTTGTCGAGGTAGGCGGCGAGGCGTTCGGGCGTGATCGGCCAGGTGCCGACGAGGGACTGCCAGGCCAGCAGCTCCAGCGTCGGCTCGCCGAGCGGGTGCCGGGCCGACCAGCGGCGCACGGCGGCGGCGAACTCGTGCGGGAGCTCGGCGAGGACCGCGAGCCGGGCGCGGACGTCCTCGGAGCGTTTGGTGTCGTGGGTGGACAGTGCGGTCATGCCGGCGGGCCAGCCGGCATCACGGGCGGCGGCGCCCGCGTGGAACTCGGCGGGGCCGACGCCGAAGCGGCCGGGGGCGCCGCCGACCTCGTTGAGCGCGGTGAGGCGGGGGTAGCGGTAGAACGCGGTGTCCTCGTCGCCCTTGGCCACGACCATGCCGGAGGTCTGCTGGATCCGGGTGGCCAGCTCGCCGCGGGGGTCGTCGCGGACGGCCTGGTCGAGCCGGGTGAGCGCGTCGGCGAGGTCGGGCCGGCGCCGGCGGGCCGTGTCGACGGCCGCGGTCCAGTGCGCCAGGCCCTCGGGAAGGTAGGAGCGGTAGACGGGGAACGCGACCATCAGCTCGGCCACGGCGTCCTCGGGCACGTCGGGGGCGAGCGCGGCGATCCGACGCAGCTCGGCGACCAGTGAGCGGTCGGTGATCAGCCGGCGGCTGCGGGCCTCCTCGACGGCGAAGTCGGGGGTTGCCGCCAGCTCGGTCAGCGCCGCCTCGCCGCCGGGATCGACGAAGACGCCGCACAGCTGGCGGAGGGCGTCGTAACCGGTGGTGCCGTGGACCGGCCAGGAGGCGGGGAGCTCCTCGCCGGCGGCGAGGATCTTCTCGACGACGAGCCAGCAGTCGGCGGCGGCGCGGAGGCGGGCGAAGTAGCCGCCGGGGTCGGCGAGCCCGTCGGGGTGGTCGATGCGCAGTCCGTCGACCTCGCCGGCGCGGAGCCAGCGCAGGACCTCGGCGTGGGTGGCGTCGAACACGGCCGGATCCTCGACGCGGACGGCCGCGAGCGAGGTGATGTCGAAGAAACGGCGGTAGGTGAGCTCGGCGTTGCCGCGGCGCCAGTGCACGAGCCGGTAGTGCTGGCGTTCGTGGACCTCGTCGGGGGTGCCGTTCTCGGTGCCGGGGGCGAGGGGGAACTCGTGTTCGTGGTAGGCGAGGCGGCCGTCGCGCAGTTCGAGGGTGCCGGCGGTGCTGTCGTCGCCGAGGATCGGGAGCAGGATCGGGCCGCGGGACCAGTCGATGTCGAAGTAGTGGGCGTAGGGGGACTGCCGGCCGTGGGTGAGGACGTCCCACCACCAGGGGTTGGCGGCGGGTACCTCGACGGACATGTGGTTGGGCACCAGGTCGACGACGAACCCGAGGCCGTGGTCACGTGCGGCGGCGACGAGCCGCCGGCGGGCGGGTTCGCCGCCGAGGTCGGGGTTGGTGCGGGTGGGATCGACGACGTCGTAGCCGTGGGTCGAGCCGGGAGCCGCGGCGAGGAGGGGTGAGGTGTAGACCGCGCCGACGCCGAGGCGGTGGAGGTAGGTCACCAGCGAGGCGGTGGCGTCGAGGTCGAACGCGGGTTGGACCTGGACGCGGTAGGTGGAGCTTGGCACGTGGCTCACGTGGTTACCTCGCGGTGGTTGGGCGGTTGTGGGGTCGGGTGGGCTGGGTTGGGGCGCAGGGAGGCCAGGGGGCGCGCGACGGTTGCTCGGGTGTGGTCGGCGGGCGTGAGGTTTCCCGGCGACGGGTGAATTCGCCAGCGGGTCGCGGCCGGATGTGGGGCTGGTGAATCGGGATCGGGCTGCGCCGGTGGCGGGTACTCGTGGAGCGGAAAGCGATGGGCTCGTAGTCGCAGCCCGAGAGGGATCGCGTGCCGCGAATGGCGGTCTTGTGGGTCGGGATAGTGGTCTCGCGGG
>DATABL010000334.1:0-6779 GCA_036259595.1 Actinophytocola sp. | reverse complement strand
GGGCGGCGCGGTCGTCGGCGGCCTGGCGCTGGCCCGCGCCGCCCGTTCCGACAACGGTGGGAGAAAGGGGGCCGTGGTGGCCCTGGTGTCGGGCCTGATCGCCGTGGTCGGCGGCGCGTTGAACCTGGCCGTCGCCGATGGTGGTCCCGGCACCGGCAACGGAGTGGTCGGCGGTGCCCTTGCCCTGACGGTGGGCCTGGTCGCCGTGGTCCTCGGCGGCCTGGCTCTGGCCCGCTCCCGCCGCGTGCGGGACAGAGCGGCTCCCCCTGCCACTTCCAAGGTATAGCGCACAGGGGGGCTTGCGGCAAGACCCCCGTCGTGCCGCAGAATCTCCGGCCGAAGCCAGGACCTGCGAAAACTCGACCTTCGCGAGGTAGATGAATGGGGGAGCTCATGATCGACGTGATCGTGGCCGGCGGCGGACCGACCGGCGTGATGCTGGCCGCCGAGTTGCGGCTGCGCGGCGTGCACGTGGTCGTGCTGGAGAAGGACGCGGAACCGACCAGGGTCGAGCGCTCGCTGGGCCTGCACGCGCGCAGCGTCGAGGTGATGGACCAGCGCGGACTGCTGGAGCGGTTCCTCGCGCTCGGCCAGCGGTACCCGCTCGGTGGTTTCTTCGCCGGCATCGTCAAGCCCTCGCCGGACCGGCTGGACACCGCGCATCCGTACACCCTCGGCATCCCGCAGACCACCACCGACCGCCTGCTGACCGAGCACGCCATCGAGGCCGGCGCCGAGATCCGGCGCGGCCGCGAGCTGGTCGGGCTGAGCCAGGACGACGACGGGGTGACCGTCGAGCTGGCCGACGGCACGCAGCTGCGCGCTCGCTACCTCGTCGGGTGCGACGGCGGCCGCAGCACGGTGCGCAAGCTGCTCGGCGTCGGCTTCCCCGGCGAGCCCGCCAGGAAGGAGTGGCTGCTGGGTGAGGTGGAGGTGACCGCGTCGCCGGAGACGGTGGCGGCCGTGGTGGCCGAGGCCCGCGAGACGCACAAGGGGTTCGGCGTCGGGCCCATCGGCGACGGCGTGTACCGCGCGGTCGCGCCCGCCGCCGGAGTGGCCGAGGACCGCACGGTCCCGCCGACCGTGGACGAGCTGAGGCAACAGATCCGGGAGGTCGCCGGCACCGACTTCGGCGTGCACTCGCCGCGCTGGCTCTCCCGGTTCGGCGACGCCACCCGGCTGGCCGAGCGCTACCGGGTCGGCCGGGTGCTGCTGGCCGGCGACGCGGCGCACATCCACCCGCCGATGGGCGGGCAGGGGCTCAACCTCGGCATCCAGGACGCGTTCAACCTGGGCTGGAAGCTGGCCGCCGAGGTCGACGGCTGGGCACCGGAGGGGCTGCTGGACAGCTACCAGACCGAACGGCACCCGGTGGCCGCCGCCGTGCTGGACGACACCCGCGCGCAGGTGGAGCTGACGTCCCCCGAGCCGGGTCCCCGGGCGGCGCGCCGGCTGATGTCCGAGCTGATGGACTTCGAGGAGGTGACCCGGTACCTGATCGAGAAGATCACCGCGATCGGGATCCGCTACGACCTCGGCGAGGGGCATGACCTGCTCGGCCGGCGGCTGCGGGACGTGGGGCTGAAGCGCGGGCGCCTCTACGGCCTGATGCACGGCGGCCGCGGGCTGCTGCTCGACCAGACCGGCCGGCTCTCGGTGGCGGGCTGGGCATCACGGGTGGACCACGTCGTCGACGTCAGCGAGGAGCTGGACGTGCCGGCCGTGCTGCTCCGGCCGGACGGCCACGTGGCGTGGGTCGGGGAGGACCAGCAGGACCTGCTCGGCCGGCTGCCCACATGGTTCGGCGCCGCCGTCCGCTGACCAGTCCGAAGACACCTCGATGCGGATCACCGTCGGTCGTCCATGACCTCCACGGTTCGGCGAACGAACTCGTGGACGGTGGCCGTGTCGAGCTCGGCGGTGGGGATGCACCGTTGACGATCGAGCGCGGTCCGGACGAGCTCGCGGTCCGGGCCGGGCACTCGGTCGAGTGCCCACCGCCCGCCGTCGATCTTGGACACGAGGCCGCCGTCCACGACGAACCGCCAGGCACGACAGGCGTTGAGCACGGCGTACTCGGCGGGGGCGTGCTCGGCGGCCCAGCGCAGTTCGGTCGCGAGCTGAGCGACGACGAGCTCGTCGGGGACCGGGGCGAACACGTCGGCCGGGGGCCTCCCTCGACCGAGCACGCGCCCGGCCGCGCGGCACACGGCGAAGTGCGCCACCAGGTCGGGGTCACCGCCCCTGTGGTGACCGTCGATGACCTTGGGGTCCTCCGGTCCCGTGGTCACGTGCAGTTCGAACGCCGGCCGCGCCGTGGGGTGCTGGGCCACCGGCAGGGTGACGATGCTCAGCTCCAGGCCGCGAGCGGGGCAGGGCAGGCGACGGCCGCTCAGCTCCGCCGCGGCGGCCGACCGCTCCGATGCGGTGGTCGCGCTGTCACACACGACGAGGATGTCGATGTCGCTCCGCCGGAGGTCGAACCCGCCGAGTACGGCGGAGCCGTGCAGGTAGACGCCCACCAGGCGGGAGCCGAACACCGTGGCCATGGCTGATGCGACGTTCCGGCCGTAGTGCTCCGACCTCGCATCCACGATCCGAACTATAGGATCCGCCCGGGGCGCGGGCACCGAAGGCGTCGGAGGGGCGAGCCGCGATGGACCGTGACGACGAGGCGGCCGCGATCCGTCGACTGGCCGGACTGGCCACGCCGATGGCGTTGCGGGTCGCGGTGACCCTGGGGCTGCCGGACCGGCTGCTCGACGACGCCTCCGTAGCGGAACTCGCGCGCGAGCTCGACGTCGCACCGGTCGCGCTCGACCTCCTGCTCGGCCACCTCGCGACCCTCGGCATCGTCGAACCCACCGCCGCCGGCTACCGGACGACCGCGTACGGCGCGAACCTCCGCGTCGATGCCGGCAACGGCCTGACCGACCTCCTGCGGCTGGACACCGCCGGTGGGCGCGCCGAGCTGGCGTTCGTCGAGCTCGCGCACAGCATCACCACCGGAAAGGCGGCCTACCCGCGCCGCTACGGGCAGGACTTCTGGGCCGACCTGGCCGAGCACCCGCGTCTTCGGGAGTCGTTCGACCGGCAGATGACCCACCGGATCCACGAGCAGCTTCCCCGGATTGTCGCCGGTGTCGACTGGGCGAGGTTCTCCACCGTCGTCGACGTGGGTGGCGGCCGAGGCACCGTGCTCGCCGCGATCCTGGCCGCGCACCCCCGGATGCGGGGCCACCTGGTCGAGCTCGAACCGACGGCCACCGAAGCCCGGCGCACGTTCGCCGCCCACGGTGTCGGCGACCGGACGCGGGTGACGGCGGGCAGCTTCTTCGACCCGCTGCCGGCGGGAGCGGACGCCTACCTGCTGGTCGACATCCTCCACGACTGGGACGACGAGCACGCCCACCGCATCCTCGCCCGGTGCGTCGAGGCCGCCCACCCGGGCGGGCGCGTGCTGGTCGTCGAACCGGTCGGCGGGCTACGGGCGCAGAGCGAGTTCAACCTGGCCATGCTCGTGATCTTCGGCGGCCGCGAGCGCCGGACCGACGAGTTCCGCGCCCTCGCCTCGCCGCACGGCCTGGTCCTCGACACCGTGACCGACCTGACCGAACAACGCTGCCTTCTCGAATTCCGCCTCGCCACGCGATGACCTGGAGCACGTGTTTCGGTGTCGTGCCGCGCGTGCCGGTTCAGCTCAGCCCTTCCCCCTGCTGCTCGTGCGTCCGGGCCTGGTCGTCGGCGGCGGCAGCCTGGGTGAGCGCGGCGACCGTCTGCTCGAGGCCGTCCTGCACCTCGTTGCCCGCCGCCTCGCGCACGCTGTGCAGGCTGACCGTGATCCGGCTGCGACCCGGGGCGAGCTCGTCCACCCGCAGCTCACCGTGGTAGTCGTCCGGGCCCTCGGCGCCCCACTCCAGCCGGCGCTCGGCGGTGTTCGGGCGGACCCAGGCGTCGCCGTCGACGTGTTCGCCGTGGACGTCCGCCTGGACGTGGACCGTCTCGCCGCCTTCCGGCTCGGCGGCGGTCATCTGGGGGAAGTAACGCGGGAGGTTCCGCGGTTCGGCCAGGAATCCGAACAACGTGTCGGCGTCGATGTCCGCGTCCGCGGAGTGGGTGTAGGTGGTCATCGTTCCTCCGGGTCTCGGTTCACCGGCCGGTCGCCGGTTTGTTCGGGGTGGCCTCGTGGCCCGGCTCGCCCACCGAGCGGCGGCAGCGCTTCAGGTCGGCCTCGTACACGTGCGGGAGGCCGTGGGTCAGCCGGCGCGCGTCGCGTTCGAGGTCGCGGAACACGGTGTAGTAGGTGTCCTCGTAGTCCTCGAGGACCTGGAAGGTCCACCGGCCCGGCAGGACGTTGCGCCCGAGGAGCTCACGCGACAGGCGTTCCGCGAGTCGCGGGTGCCCGGCCGCCTCGATCAGCTCGATGGCGTGCTCGAGCTTGAAGTCGGCCGAGCCGGTGAGCTGGTGGAAGGCGTACAGGTGCCCCCTGGCCACCTCGACCGTCTCCAGCGCCTCGGTCAACGCGCCCACCGCCACGACCGTCCGGTTGTCCAACGCCTCACGCCACGGACCGCCGGTGAGCCGCGGGTCCGCGCCGTCGGATGTCTGCGTCATGGCACGCGGGTACCCGGCGGTCGCCAAACGATGCAGAAGCGACGCACGTTCACCCGCTCAACGACGTCACCGCGGCGCCGAGGCTGGGCAGGTGCTCGGGGCTCGCCCGGCGGCGCGCGGACCAGCCCGGACCGGCCGTCAGGCGGCGCAGCGGGAGCCGGCCCAGCCTGGTCAGCACGTCGCCGCGGGCCGTGTCCGGCCGCTGCGCCCACACCACGACGGCCCCCGGCGCCAGGGCACGCGCCGCGGCGACCAGGCCGTCGGTGGGCACCGCCGCCCCGAGCATGCGGACCGGCACGTGGCGCTCCGCCAGCGCGGCGGCCAGCACCTCCAGCGGCAACGTGTGCTGCTCGTCCTCCGAACACGCCAGCACGACCGCGGGCCGGTCCTCCTCGGGCGCCCCGGGCAGGACGTGGTGCATCGCGGCCGCGGTCGCCCAGGACAGCACGTGCTCCCGCGGGATGCAGGTCGCGGGCGCGTCGTCGGCCCGCTGCGCGGTCTCGACGTCGGTCAGGGCCGGGCGGCAGAGCTCGTCCCAGACCGCGACCACCCCGAACGTCTGGACGGCCGCCACCAGCACGGCCCGGCAGGCACGGCTGTCGAGCCGTCGGCTCGCCTCGGCCAGCCGGTGCCGCGCGAGCCCGAGACCGGGCCCGGACGCCGTGCGCGCCGCGTCGGAAGCCGACGTGCCCGACCGGATCAGGTCCCGCATGCGCTCCAGGCGCGTGATGTCCTCCGCGGTGTACCGCCGGTACCCGCCCGGGCGAGCGGCGTGCGGGCCGAGGTCGTACCGGCGGTGCCAGGAACGCAGCGTCGTCTCGGCCACGCCGAGCGCACGCGCCACCTGCCCCGCCGTGTACGTCCGCGGCGCGGACGCACCTACGTCGCCTCGGTGGACCACCCGATCATCATGCCCCACGTCCGGCAGCGGTTCGGTTCCCCGTGCGCGGGTACACCGGCGACCATGGGCATGAGCGGAGTTCTGCACAGGGCCGAGTCGGTGGAGGCGGTGGACCGGCCGGCCGAGGCGGTGGCGGGGACGGTGCGGCGGGCGGTGCGCGGCCGGGCGGGCGCGTTCCTGCGCGGCTCGTGGCTGGGCCACCCGGTGCACCCGCTGCTGGTGACGCTGCCGATCGGCGCGTGGACGAGCAGCCTCGTCCTCGACGCCGCCGGGCGGCGGAACGCGGCGCGGCAACTCGTGGCGCTCGGGCTGGCGTCGACGGCGCCGACGGTCCTGGCCGGGCTCGCCGACTTCGCGGACCTGGACACCCGGCAACGCCGGGTCGGCCTGCTCCACGCGTCGGCCAACGTCGTCGCGACCGGGTTGTTCCTGTGCTCCTACCGGTGCCGGCGACGCGGGCGGCACAAAGCCGGAACGGTGTGGAGCACCGCGGGCCTGCTGGTCCTCGGCGCGGGCGGGGCGCTCGGCGGGCACCTGTCCTACGCGCAGGGCGCGGGCGTCCACCGCTGGCAGAGCGACAGGTAGCCGGGCGTGGCCGCGAAGCGATCGGTCCACGGCCGGGTCGTGCTGGTGACCGGCGGTTCCTCGGGGATCGGAGCCGCCGTCGCGGCACGGCTGGCCGACGCGGGCGCGAACGTGGTGACCTGTGGCCGCGACGAGACACGGTTGCGCTCGGCGAGCCGGCCCGGCATCTGCCCCGTCCCCTGTGACCTGACCGACCGTGGGCAGCGCGGCGAGCTGATCGACCACGTCGTGTCGCACCACGGCCGGCTCGACGCGCTCGTCAACAACGCGGGCCAGGGCCGGGTGGGGCTGCTCACCGACCTGGACGCGAACGCCGTCGAGGACCTGGTCGACCTGAACGTGGTCGCGGTCGCGGACCTGACCCGACGTGCCCTGCCGCACTTCGCGGAACGTGGCGGCGACGTGGTGATGATCTCCTCGCTCGCCGGCGCGGTGCCGGTGCCGCCGCTGTCGCTGTACTCGGCGACCAAGGCCGCGGTCGACGGTCTCGTCCACGCTCTGCGGCGGGAGGTGCCGCGCGGTACCCGGGTGCACAGTGTCGATCCCGGCCCGGTCCGGACCGAGTGGCTGCTCCGGGCCGCCGGCCTGCGCCCGACCGAGGACGAGGGCCGCCGAGGCCGTTCGTTCGGCACCGAACCGCGCCGGGTCGCCGAGGAGGTGTACCGCTGCCTGACCGGGC
>DATABL010000333.1:0-3242 GCA_036259595.1 Actinophytocola sp. | reverse complement strand
GGGCCGGGGTCGGCCGGGCCCGGTACCTGGTGCTGCTGACCGTGCTGGTCGTCGTGGCGGCCGGGGTCGTGGTCGCGGGCGTGCTGATCGGCGACGCGAAGCTGCTGCTCGGCGACGTGGTCAACTGGGTGAGCGGCCAGGCCGGCCCGATCGTGTCCGGGGTGATGGACAACCGGCTGCCGCGCGTGGTCGCCGCGGTGCTCGCGGGCGCGGCGCTGGCCCTGGCCGGCATGGTGACGCAGAACGTGAGCCGCAACCCGCTGGCGGAGCCCGGGATCCTCGGCGTCACCGGCGGCGCGGGCGTCGGCGCGATCGTGGTCATCACGCTGGTGCCGTCGTCCGGCTTCTGGCTGCAGGCGGGCGCGGCGGGCCTGGGCGCGGGCTTGGCGGCGACGCTGGTGTTCGTGTCGGCGGCGCGGCGCGGGTTCGCGAGCGACAACCTGGTGCTGATCGGCTTCGGTGTGTACGCGGGGACGAACGCGCTGGTGGCGCTGCTGATCACGCTGACGGACCCGTGGAACGAGGCGAAGGCGCTGACGTGGTTGGCGGGCTCGACCTACGGGCGGGCGTTCGAGCACCTGGTGCCGATGATGGTGGCGATCGCGGTCGTGGTGCCGGTGCTGTGGTACCTGCGCGGAACGCTGGACCTGCTGTCGCTGGACGAGGAGACCCCGCGCCTGCTGGGCGTCGGCGTGCCGAAGGCGCGGCTGGTGCTGCTGGTGTGCGCGGTGGTGCTCACCGGCACGGCGGTGGCGGGGATCGGGGTGGTGGTGTTCGTCGGCCTGGTGGCCCCACACGCGGCACGAGCCCTGGTCGGCCGCCGGTCGTCCCGGGTCCTGCCGGTGGCGGCCCTGCTGGGCGGGACCCTGGTATGCCTGGCCGACCTGATCGGCCGGACGATGATCGCCCCGGCACAACTCCCGGCCGGCCTGGTCACCGCGATCGTCGGCACGCCGTACTTCGTCTGGCTGCTGTACCGAAGCCGCGCCTGAGCCGACCCGGAACGCCGGTTCTCTACGGGTCCGGCCAGCCGTCGGTCTCCGTGCGTCGGCCGAAGAGGAGCAGGCACACGCCGAGCCAGACGGCGCCGACGAGCCAGCCGGCCAGGACGTCGGTGGGCCAGTGGACGCCGAGGTACACGCGGCTGATGCCTACCGCGGTGATCAGGAGGGTGCCGGCGGTGACGGCCGCCGTGCGGGTGGGGCCGGCGGGTAGGTGGCGGACGGCCAACGCGGTCAGCACGCCCAGTACGGCCATCGACGTCAGGGAGTGGCCGGACGGGTAGGCGAAGCTGTTCACCACGACCAGGTGGTCCTCCGGCGGGCGGGGGCGCTCGATCACGGTCTTCAGCAGCGGCCCGAGTACGACGGCCCCCAGTGCGGTCACGCCGACCAGCAGGGCGTCCGACCTACGGCCGCGCAGGCCCAGGACCAGCGCCAGGACCCCCGCCACCGGCGCGAGGACCAGGGAGCTCCCGGTGGTGGTGACCACGGTCGCGGCCGTGTTCAGGCCGGACGAGCGGTGGGCGAGCATCCACTGGCGCAGCGCCGTGTCCAGTTCGGTGAGACCGTGCACGGACGTGGTCAACGCGACCGTCGCCAGGAACAGCAGGCCGACCAGCGCGACGCGGACCCTCAGGCGGTCGGGTGCGTCGGTGGGCGCGGCCATACGGCCACGGTAGGCGAACCGCGGGGACCCGGCGCGCCGCCGATGTCCTCGGTAGGGTGCGCCTGTGTCCGCATCACCTACGTTCGAGCAGTTGCTCGACGACGCCGCGCTCTACTCGTTCGAGCACCAACTGCATCTCGCGGAGGTGCTCGGCGAGCACTCCTGGGAGGCCGACCTGGCCGAGCCGCGGTTCGGCTTCACCGGCGACCACCCGCGCGTGTGCTCCCGCTTCCACCTGCTCGGCTCCGCCGCGCCCGGGCCCGGTTCGTGGCTCTGGGGCTGGGCGAACCCGCACGGCTACCCCCAACCGCTGCTCGCGCTCGGGGAGTACGTGCGGGACTTCGGGCGGCGGCACGGCATCGCCGAGTTGGCGGAGCCGGAGATCCCCTTCGACGCGCTGCCCGGGTCGCCGAGTGACCCGAACCTGGTGGCGGGCATGCTGACCGAGGCCGCGAAGGCCGCGGCGGGCAACTGGACCAGCTACTCCGGCGAGGTCGGCGGCGGCACCCGCGCGGCGTTCCTCGTCGAGCACCCGGACTTCACGCTGCCGCCACCGGCACCCACGCGGGTGATGCGGGTTCTCCAGCAGGGGCTCGCCGAGCTGCGGCTCGGCGACCACCGGCGCGCGGTGCACGCCTACGCCGTGCGGCGCGGGCTCGACCCGGTGCACGAGGCCGACCGGCTCACGCTGAACGCGCCCGGTCTGTCCGCGACAGTCCACTTCGACCAGTACGGGCGGATCGAGAACATCAACGCCGCCATGGGGCAGCCTGCCTGAATCCGCGCCAGACTGGGCCGGGACCCAGGAGGTCCGAGCTGGCGTGCGTGCGGATCGCGGGCGAGCTGAGCGCGCGGTACGCCGAGCTGGACGAGATCTTCCTGGAACCGGCGCCCCGCACCGACCCGGAGCTGCGCGCCAGGGTGCTGGCCCGCTACGGCCGGCTACCGCGGACCGACTAGGGCGTCGAGCACCTCGGTCAGGCCGGCCAGGCCAGGGGCCGCGGCGAGCTGCGCGCCGACGGCCTCGCTCGCCGCACGGTAGCGCGGGTTAGACAGGACGGCACGCACGGCACGGGCGACCGCGCGCGGACCACCGCCGCGGAGGGCGATGCCGGCACCGGACCGGGCGACGCGGGCGCCGGCCCGGCCCGTCACCACCAGCGGGACGCCGTGCTCCAGCGCGTGGTGCACGACGGCCCAGTCGCCGCCCGTCACCACCGCGCTCGTGCGCGGCAGGAGCTTGTCGTACGGCAGGACCGGCGCCGCCCGGGTGTTCGGCGGCAGCAGACCCGCCACCGCGGATCCGACCACCACCAGCACCTCGGACCCCGCCAGCCCCGCGACCGCCGGGGCGACCGGCGCGTCCTCGGCGACGTGCACGACCGGCCGCCCGCTGTCCACGTCGGCCCACCAGTCGGGCAGCGGGACCTCCGGCGCCGCGTCCCGGCCTACCGGGCCGACGAACCGTCCCACGCCCGGGTAGTCGAGCGCCGGCACGGTGAACCGCACGGCGGCGTCCGCCCGCGCCGGCCAGTCCAGCACCGGCCCCGCCGGCGGCCGCCCGGTCGCCTCGA
>DATABL010000332.1:0-1863 GCA_036259595.1 Actinophytocola sp. | reverse complement strand
GACCACGACGAACCACTCGCCGTGGTCGAAGCCCTCGCCCGGCTACACACCCTGGGCGTGTCCGTGGACTGGGCCACCTACTTCACCGGCGCCACCCGGGTCGACCTACCCACCTACGCCTTCCAACACCAGCGCTACTGGCTGACCACCTCGGACGGGGCGGGCAGCGCCGCGGCGCTCGGCCTGGACCCCGCCGAGCACCCGCTGCTCGGCGCGGCGCTGGGGCTCGCGGACTCCGAGCGGGTCGTGCTGACCGGCACCCTGTCCACGAAGGACCACGGTTGGCTCGTCGACCACGCGGTGCTCGGCACGACGCTGCTGCCCGGCGCGGCCTTCGTGGAGCTGGCCAGGCGGGCGGCCGAGCACGTGGAGCTCGACCAGGTGGACGAACTGACCCTGCACGCGCCCCTGGTGCTCACCGGGGACGCCGCGGTGCGGGTGCAGCTGGAGATCGGCGAGCCGGACGACTCCGGCCTCCGGCCGCTGCGCGTCCACTCCCGCCGGGAGAGCGGCGGTGACGAGCCGTGGACCCACCACGCGAGCGGGCTGCTCGGCACGTCCGCCGAGCCGACGACCGCCGACTGGGCGGCGTCCTGGCCGCCGGCGGACACCGAGCCCGTCGCACTGGACGGGTTCTACGACCGGATCGGCGATCTCGGCGTGGACTACGGCCCCGCGTTCCAGGGCCTGCGGGCGGTGTGGCGCCGGGGCGACGAGCTGTTCGCCGAAGTCGCGCTGCCCGAGGAGGTTCGGGCGGACGCCGGCCGCTACGGCCTGCACCCGGCGCTGCTGGACGCGGCGCTGCACGCGATGTTCGTGCCGGAGCGGCCCGACCGGCAGCTCGTGCTCCCGTTCAGCTGGAACGGGGTGCACGTGCCGGGGAGCGGGAGCACCGCGCTGCGGGTGCGGATCACGCCCGCCGGCCAGGACGCCTTCGCCGTGGAGCTGGCCGACGCGACCGGCGCCCCGGTGGCGTCGGTGGCGTCGCTGGTCGCCCGGCCGGTGACGCGTGAGCAGCTCGAGGTGACGGCCGGCCCGGAGTCGCTGTACCGGGTGGACTGGGTGCCGGCGCCGGCATCGGCTTCGGAGTCTCTACAGTGGACGGAGCTGCGGGTCGACCCGGGCACGGACCCGGGCGCTGTCCGTGCGGCCACCCAGAACGTGCTCGCGGCACTGCACGAATGGCTGGCCGACGACCGGCCAGAGCGGCTGGTCGTGGTGACGCGCGGCGCGGTGTCCGGTGCGGACCTGGCCGGTGCCGCCGTGTGGGGCCTGGTCCGATCAGCCCAGACCGAACACCCCGACCGGTTCGTCCTCATCGA
Source organism: Actinophytocola sp. (assembly GCA_036259595.1). Classification (GTDB taxonomy): domain Bacteria; phylum Actinomycetota; class Actinomycetes; order Mycobacteriales; family Pseudonocardiaceae; genus Actinophytocola. The sequence goes on along the minus strand of DATABL010000332.1, from coordinate 541 downwards.
CACCGACGAACCCGATCCAGCACTTCACGCCGCGGTCGCGACCGGCGAACCTCAACTCGCCCTCCACGACGGCGCGATCACCGTCCCCCGCCTCACCAAGACGACCACCTCCGGCGAGGGACGCCTGTTCGACCCCGACGGCACCGTCCTGATCACCGGCGGCACCGGCACCCTCAGCACAGCTCTTGCCCGTCACCTGGTGACCAACCACGACGCCCGCCACCTCGTCCTCACCTCACGACGCGGACCAGCCGCCCCCGGCGCCGAGACCCTCCACGATGAGCTGACCACGCTGGGCGCCCACGTCGACATCGTCGCCTGCGACGCCACCGACCGAGACGCCCTCACCGACCTACTCACCGGGATCCCCCGCCTCACCGGCGTGATCCACGCCGCCGGGGTGCTCGACGACAGCACCATCGACACCCTCACCCCCGAGCAACTCGACACCGTCCTACGACCCAAGGTCGACGCCGCGTGGAACCTGCACGAACTGACCGGCGACCTCGACCTGTTCGTGCTGTTCTCCTCCGTCGCGAGC
>DATABL010000331.1:0-4274 GCA_036259595.1 Actinophytocola sp. | reverse complement strand
GCGGATGGTCGCGCTCGGGTTCGCGCTGGGCATCGTGGTCGGGCTGTGGGTCGGGGTCGGCGGCCGCGTGGACGGGGGGCGGTCGCCGACTCCGGCTCCGACGGTGGTCACGACGGTCACGACGACGACGCCGGTCGAGGTCGCGGGCTTCTGACCGCCGCCGGCAGGCGGGTGAGCTGGTGCCAGGCGCGCAGGTTCGTCGGCGTGTGCCAGTCGGGCAGGGACTCCGACAGGGCGCGGTGCTCGGCGAGCGCGGCCGCGCACAGGTCGTGCCAGCCGGCGACCGGGGCGGGGTGGTCGCGGAGCTGGTCGTGCAGGGTGAGTTGGGCGCTCAGCGAGTGCCGGAACGCCGACGCCTCCGGGCGAGGGGAGCGGGCCAGCGTGGTGAGCGGGCGGCCGTCGCACTCGGGGCAGTCGCAGTGCCACGACGACGGCGTGCGGGTCGCGATCGTGGGCAGCGGGCGGTAGTCGAGCAGGCGGGGGACGAAGGCGGCGATCGACGGTAATCGCGGGGCCGGCAGGTGGCCGGTGCGCGGGTAGACGTGCCGCAGCGCGGTCGTGGTGCCGATCGCCGCGGCGTGCGCGCCGTGGCACATGGCGGCCACCGCGGAGACGTCGGCGCGCAGCAACACCACCGGCACGTCGGCGGCCAGCAGCGCGAGGAACCCGCGGATCAGGTACCGCACGCTGAACGGGTCCTTCGGGTGCTCGATCGCCACCGCCACGGGCAGGCCGACGCGGTTCAGCTCGGCCACCAGGCCGTCGACCGAGTGCTCGAACCAGCGCGCGGCCAGCGGCAGCAGCGGCAGCACCGGGCCGCGCTGGCGGGCGGCCTCGACGAGGATGCGGCGCAGCCCCGGCCAGTCGTGCTCGGCGAGGTAGCCCGAGTCGGTGACGGCCACCAGGCCCAGGTCGTGCTGCTCGGCCGTCCACGACCGGCGCGGGCCCGACTCGGCGAGCGAACGGCGGCGGCCCGCGTACCGGCCGGCGTCGCACAGGATCGGGCCGGTGAAGCCGTGCTCCCGCAGCGCCCGCACCACCGGGCTGGGTGTGCGTCCGGTCAGCACCAGGCCGGTGCCGTGGGCGGCCGCGACACGCGCGGCGTTCTTCGCCTGCCCGGGCTGGCACTGGATGAGCAGCCGCCCCCGCAGGTCGTCAACACTGACCCCGACCATGCCTTATACGGTGCAGCGCCCCGAGTGCCGTGTCACCCGGTGTCATCCGAATGCGGTCAGGACCCTTCGGATGGCTGACGCCGTCGTCGCGGTCCGCGCACGAAACACGTCCTGCCGGGCGAGGCGAGCGACCCTGTGTTCCCTGCCGGTCACTGTATGTGCTTGGCAGTGCTGTCCCGGACGACCAGGTCGGTGGCCAGTTCCACCCGCGGGCTGTCCGGTTCCTCACCGCGGGCGAGCCGCAGCAGCGTCCGCGCGGCCAGCATGCCCATCTCCGACAGCGGCTGGCGAACGGTGGTCAGCGGCGGCGACGACCAGCGCGCCTCCGGCAGGTCGTCGAACCCGACCACGCTCACGTCGTCGGGCACCCGCAGCCCGCGCTGGCGCAGGCCCTCGTACACGCCGAGCGCCATCTGGTCGCTCGCCGCGAACACCGCGGTCGGCGGCTGCCGCAGGTCCATCAGCTCGCCGGCGCCGCGGAACCCGGACTCGTGGTAGAAGTCGCCCGGCCGGATCAGGGTGTCGTCGACCTCGATGCCGGCCGCGTCCAGCGCCGCGCGGTAGCCGTCGAGCCTGGCCCGGCTGCACAGCAGACCCGGCGGGCCGGCGATGAAACCGATCCGCCGGTGCCCCTGCGCGGTGAGGTGCTCGGTGGCGGCCATCCCGCCGGCCCAGTTGGTGGCGCCGATGGTCGGCACGTCCAGGGCCGGGCCGCCCGCCGGGTCGATCACCACCGTCGGCACGTTCAGCCGGCGCAGCTCCGCCTGGTGCGCCGGCTGCAGCGTGGAGAGCACCAGGATCACGCCGTCGGACGCGCGCTGGCGCAGGTTCTCCAGCCACTGCCGGGTGGCCCCGGAGTGCCGGTGCACCGCGCTGATCACCGTGCCGACCGCGGCCGCGTGCGCGACGTCCTCGACCCCGCGGATGATCTCCACCGCCCACGGGCTGTCCAGGTCGTTGAACACCAGGTCGATCAGCCCGGCGCTCTCCCGCCGCCGCGAGACCCGGCGCCGGTAGCCGTGCTGAGCCAGCAGGGCCTCGATCCGCGCGCGGGTCTGCGGCGACACGTCGGAGCGCCCGTTGAGCACCCGGGACACGGTGGGTACCGAGACCCCGGCCTCCTGGGCGATCACGGTGATCGTCACTTTCCGTTCGCCGTCGGTAGTGCTCACGGTTCCGCCTCCCCGGGATTAACCCTGTTGGTCGCGTTGGGCAGTGCGGGTTCGGCCTGGTCACGTACTTGTGGCTGGCTTGCGTCACGTTCCCCTGAGGTCATCCCCTCCGACTTCCGCAACTGTTCCGGAAGGCTACCTGCTACCCATGCCGGCCAGCCCGGCGATGAGCCAGCGCCTCGCCACCAGGTACAGCACGAACACCGGCAGCGCGGTGAGCATGACCGCCATCATCATGCCCGGAAGGTTGATCGAGAACTCCTGCCGGTAGCGCTGCAGGCCGAGCGTGAGCACCCGCAGGTCCGGGTTCTGGGTGAGGATCAGCGGGAACAGGAACTGGTTCCACGCGCCCAGCGCCGCGTAGGTGCCGACCGCGGCGATGCTGCCCCGCGACATCGGCACCACCAGCTGCCACAGGATCCGGAACGGCCCGGCCCCGTCGATGGTCATCGCGTCGTACAGCTCGTTGGACACGTCCCGCAGCGAGCCGGCCAGCACCAGGATCGACAGCGGCAGCGCGAACGCGACCGTGGGCAGGATGACCGCGGTCAGCGAGTCGTAAAGCTGCATCCGGTTGATGATCAGGTACAGCGGGATGATCGTCGCCTGCGCCGGGATCGCGAGGCCCAGCAGGAAGACCCGGAACGCGAACCCGGACAGCCAGGTGGTGGAGCGGACGATCGCGTACGCCGCCGGGATCGACACCGCCAGCGTCAGCGCCACGCACACCACGGTGACGATCACCGTGTTGAGCAGGTACCGGGTGAACCCGCCGGTGAGCACCTCGGTGAGGTTCTCCAGCGTGATCGCCCGCGGCAGCGCGATCGGCCCGTGGTCGAGGAAGTCGTCGCGCTCCTGGAGGCTCCAGGAGATCATCGTGTAGATCGGCACCCCGACGATGACCAGCCAGATCGCGGCGAACACGCCCGCGATCCAGTTCGGGCGCTCCCTCGGGGTGGTGGAAACGGGGCCGGAAACGCTGACGTCGGATACGACTGTCACATTCCCTCCATGGTGGAGCGCATCTTCGCGAAGCCGGAGAACTTGACGATGATCAGCGAGACCGCGGTCGCCACGACCACCAGCACGGTCGCGATCGCCGAGGCGTAGCCGAACTCGAAGGCCCGGAAGCCGCGGATGTACATCTCGAACGGCACCGTGTACGTCGACGTGCCCGGGCCGCCGTTGGTGAGCAGCAGGATGGTCTCGAAGAAGGTCAGCGAGCCGACGACCATGATCGTGGACGACGTGATGATCGTGTTCTTCAGCTGCGGCAGCGTGATGTGCCGGAACATGTGCCACCGGGTCGCGCCGTCGATGGTCGCCGCGTCGTAGAGCACCTTCGGCACGTTCCGGGCGGCCGCCTGGTACAGCAGCGTGTGGAACGGGATGAACTGCCAGCCGGTGACGAACACGATCGCCGCGAGCGCACCGGACGGCGTGCCGAGGATGTTCTGGAACGGCCCGAGCTCGGCCGCCAACCCGAAGTAGGGGTCGAGCAGCCGGCTCCACATCAGCGCGATCGCCGCGCTGGACAGCAGCAGCGGCAGGAAGAAGATCGACGAGAGGATCGCCCGGTTGCGCTGCGGCCCGGCCGCCCACACGCCGAGCAGCAGCGCGATCGGGGTCTGGGTCGCCCAGCCGAGCACGGTCAGCAGCAGGGTCGTGCCGACCACGTCGAGCACCCGCGAGTCGCCGACCAGCCGGATCCAGTTGTCCAGCCCGATCAGCACCGGGTCGCCGATGCCCTCCCACGCGGTGAACGACAGGAACACCACCAGCACCAGTGGAAACGCCGCGAAGACGCCGAAGAACAGCGCCGCCGGCAGCAGGTACCAAGAGCTCGGCCGGCTCGTCGCGGGCCGCGCGCGGCGTCGGCCCGCCCCGTCCCCCGCCGCCCCGCGCGGCCCGCGACGAGCCGGCCGAG
>DATABL010000330.1:0-3265 GCA_036259595.1 Actinophytocola sp. | reverse complement strand
GGGTGATCCAATGCTTCGATCCTGGCAGGACGTGATCGTCAAGTGGCGACTGGTGCCGAACGACCTCCCCGGGGACGCCCCGGAGGCGCGGCAGCACGCCGACGCGGCGAGATCCGCCCTGCTGGACGGGCGGCTGGACACCGCCCACGACGAGTTCCGCACCGCCGCCCGGCTGCGTGACGACCCACTCGACCAGGTGGGTCTGGGCGATGTCGCCCTGGCCCGCGGCCGGTGGCGCCGGGCCGAAGAGCACTACCGGCGCGCGCTGACCGCCGGCGGGGTCGCCGGCCTGCTGGCCCGCCTCGGCATCACCCAGGTCCTGGTCGGCGAGGGGCGCGCGGCCGGCGCGGTGACCGACCTGGAGCACCTCGTGGCCGACCGTCCGAGCGACCCGACGCTGCGCTACTACCTGGCGAGCGCCTGGTACTCGGCGGCCGAGCAGTGCCGGGCCAGGACCGAGGACGACACCCTGGTGATCACCAGCGAGCAGCAGCTGTTGGTCTGCGAGCAGGCCGCGGAACGCATCCTGTCGCTGCACGTCGGCGACGACGAGCTCGACCGCGGCGCCGAGCAGCTGCTCCGGGAGGTGGCGCTGGGCCGCCGCTGGACGTGGTCGCCGGAGGGCATCGCGGTGAGCCTGGCGGTGCTGACGGTCGCGCTGGGCCTGGTCACCGTCGTGGCGGGCGGCCTGATGGGCGACCCGGTCCTGGTGGTCGTCGGCGCGTTGGCCGGGGCCGGGCTGGTGTTCGCGATCGTGTTCCGGTTCCGCCGCCAGGCGTGGCGACGACGCGCCCGCGAGATGGCCGCGCGGATCACGAAGCCCGGCGTATAGGGTCTCGCCCGTGAGTGTGGTGTACGACTGCGCCGCGGAGCAGGACCGGGCCGACGGCCTGGCCGCCGCGGCGAGCGCCGTGCGCGCGGGCCGCCTGGTGGTGGTCCCGACCGACACGGTCTACGGCATCGGCGCGGACGCCTTCTCCTCGTCGGCCGTGCGCGCGCTGCTGGCGGCGAAGAACCGCGGCCCGGACATGCCGGTGGGTGTGCTGGTCGGCTCGTGGACGACGATCGACGGCCTGGTGCTGTCGGTGCCGCGGCAGGCACGTGAGCTGATCGAGGCGTTCTGGCCCGGTGACCTGTCGATCGTGCTGCCGCACGCGCCGTCGCTGGCCTGGGACCTGGGCCGCAGCAACGGCACGGTGATGCTGCGGATGCCCCTGCACCCGGTGGCGATCGAGCTGCTGCGCGACGTGGGCCCGATGGCCGTGTCGAGCGCGAACACCTCCGGCCAGCCGCCGGCCGCCACCGTGACCGAGGCGCGGGACCAGCTGGGCGACTCGGTCGCCGTCTACCTCGACGGCGGCCCGTCGGGTGAGCCGGTCCCGTCCACGATCGTCGACCTCACCGGCGACACCCCGGTCGTCCTGCGCGAGGGAGCGGTCTCCGTCGCGGCCGTCGAGGAGGTCGTCGGCACCGAGGTCACCAGGCGTTAGTACACCTCGGGGATCCACCGCTGCGAGTCCAGCGGCGGCCGCTCGTAGTCCGGGTCGGCCTCCCCACGCGGCGGCAGCTCCAACGTCGGTGGCTCGACGTCCTTGTACGGCACGCGGGACAGCAGGTGGCTGATGCAGTTCAGCCGCGCCCGCTTCTTGCTGTCCGCGTCGACCACCCACCAGGGTGAGTCGTCCACGTCGGTGTGGGCGAACATCACGTCCTTGGCCCTGGAGTAGTCGAACCACCGCCGCCGGGCCTCCAGGTCCATGGGGGAGATCTTCCAGCGCTTCGAGCGGTCGGCGATCCGGTCCTGGAACCGCTTCTCCTGCTCCTCGTCGGACACCGAGAACCAGTACTTCACCAGGACGATCCCCGACCGGATCAGCAGCCGCTCGAACACCGGCGCCGAGTCCAGGAACTCCTGGTACTCCGCGTCGGTGCAGAACCCCATCACCCGCTCGACCCCGGCCCGGTTGTACCAGGACCGGTCGAACAGCACGATCTCCCCGGCCGCCGGCAGGTGCGCCACGTACCGCTGGAAGTACCACTGCGACTTCTCCCGCTCGGTCGGCGTGCCCAGTGCCGCGATCCGGCAGACGCGCGGGTTCAACGGCTCCGCGATCCGCTTGATCACCCCGCCCTTGCCCGCCGCGTCGCGTCCCTCGAACAGCACCACCACCCGCAGCCCGCGCGCCCGCACCCAGTCCTGCAGCTTGACCAGTTCCAGCTGCAGCCGGGCCAACTCCGACCGGTACTCGGACTTCTTCAGCATGGTCACCACGAAACCGTAACCCCGCACGGGCGCGGTAGCCTGACGCCACTGCAGCCTCGTGGAAGAAGCAACCTCGCGTGGACACGCCGTTCTGGGGCCCGGACTTCGGCGCCCTGACCAGCACGGATCCCGAGATCGCCGATGTCGTGCTCGGGGAGCTCCAACGCCTGCGCGGCGGCCTGCAGCTGATCGCCAGCGAGAACCTCACCAGCCCGGCCGTGCTGGCCGCGCTCGGGTCGACGCTGTCCAACAAGTACGCCGAGGGCTACCCCGGCCACCGCTACTACGGTGGCTGCGCGCAGGTCGACGTCGCCGAGGAGATCGGGGTCGCGAGAGCCAAGGAGCTGTTCGGCGCCGAGCACGCCAACCTCCAGCCGCACTCCGGGGCCAGCGCCAACCTCGCCGCCTACGCCGCGTTCTGCGAGCCCGGCGACCCGGTCCTGGCCATGGACCTCAAGCAGGGCGGCCACCTCACCCACGGCTCCCGGGTCAACTTCTCCGGCCGCTGGTTCCAGCCGGTGGCCTACGGCGTCCGCGCCGACACCGAGCTGATCGACTACGACCAGGTCCGCGACCTCGCCATCACCCACCAGCCGCGCATGATCATCGCCGGGGCGACCGCCTACCCCCGGCTGATCGACTTCGCCGCGTTCCGGGCGATCGCCGACGAGGTGGGCGCGATCCTGATGGTCGACGCCGCGCACTTCATCGGGCTGGTCGCCGGCCGGGTCATCCCGTCGCCGGTGCCGTTCGCCGACGTGGTCACCCTCACCACGCACAAGGTGCTCCGCGGTCCGCGCGGCGGCATGATCCTCTGCCGCGGCGAGCACGCCCGGGCCATCGACAAGGCCGTGTTCCCGTTCGGCCAGGGCGGCCCGCTCATGCACGCGGTCGCCGCGAAGGCGGTCGCGCTGCGCGAGGCCGCCGCGCCGGAGTTCGGCGGGTACGCCACCCAGGTCGTCGCGAACGCGGCCGCGCTGGCCAAGGGCCTGGAGGCCGAGG
>DATABL010000329.1:0-3671 GCA_036259595.1 Actinophytocola sp. | reverse complement strand
CGTTCGGACAGCGGCAAACCCTGACCGGGGTTGGTGCCCCAGGTGACGAACGGGGTGAGCGTGCTCGCGTCGATGCGCACCTCGGCGTCGAACTCCGCCCCGTCGTCGGTGCGCAGCGCCCGCCACGCGGCGACCGCCTCGTCCCACTCCGCGCCGCTCGGCGCGTGCGGGCGGCCCTCGAGGTAGGCGAACGTGGTGTCGTCCGGCGCGATCATGCCGGCGCGCGCGCCCGCCTCGATGGACATGTTGCAGATGGTCATGCGGGCTTCCATCGAGAGCTGCTCGATGGCGCGGCCGCGGTACTCGAGCACGTGGCCCTGCCCGCCGTTGGTGCCGATCTTCGCGATCACGGCGAGGATGACGTCCTTCGCCGTGACGCCGGGGCGCAGCTCGCCGTCCACAGTGATCGCCATCGTCCTGAACGGCCGCAGCGGCAACGTCTGGGTGGCGAGCACGTGCTCCACCTCGGAGGTGCCGATGCCGAAGGCGAGCGCGCCGAACGCGCCGTGGGTGGAGGTGTGGCTGTCGCCGCACACCACGGTCGTGCCGGGCTGGGTGAGCCCGAGCTGCGGGCCGACCACGTGCACGATGCCCTGCTCCACGTCACCCATGGGATGCAGGCGAACACCGAACTCGGCGCAGTTCTTGCGCAGCGTGTCCACCTGGGTGCGGGAGACCGGGTCGGCGATCGGGAGCTCGATGCCTTCGGTGGGGACGTTGTGGTCCTCGGTCGCGATGGTCAGGTCCGGCCGCCGCACCGGACGGCCCGACAGGCGAAGCCCGTCGAACGCCTGGGGACTGGTCACCTCATGGATGAGGTGGAGGTCGATGTAGAGCAGGTCCGGTTCGGCGCCGCTGCCCGCCCGCACGACGTGCTGGTCCCATACCTTCTCGGCAAGAGTTTTCGCCATCTTGGATTCACCATCGACTTCCACATGTGCGTTCCCACCATGCGGAAGGCTGGACTTCCCATATAGCGGGAACATAGTATCGAGACGTGGGACAGCATAGCGGCATCGGCGTGCTCGACAAGGCAATGGCCGTGCTCGAGGCCGTGGCCAAGGAGCCGTGCGGGCTGGCCGAGCTCTGCACCAGAACGGGACTTCCGCGGGCGACGGCACACCGGCTCGCGGTCGGCCTGGAGGTGCATCGCCTGCTGCGCCGGGGAACCGACGGCCGGTGGCGTCCCGGTGCCGCGCTCGCGGAGCTCGCTGGCGGCGCGGTCGACCCGTTGCTGGACGCGGCGGGTTCGGTGCTCCCCCGCCTGCGCGACCGCACCGGCGAGAGCGTGCAGCTGTACCGGCGGGACGGCGCGCACCGGGTGTGCATCTCCACCGCGGAGCCGCCGTCCGGGTTGCGGGACACGGTCCCGGTCGGGGCGCGGCTGCCGATGACGGCCGGTTCCGGCGCGAAAGTCCTTGCCGCGTGGACCGATCCGGCGACGCAACGCACGTTGCTGGCCGACGCGGTGTACGGCGAGCGCGCGCTGCTGGAGGTCCGCCGGCGCGGCTGGGCACAGAGCGTGGGCGAGCGGGAGCCAGGCGTGGCAAGCGTGTCCGCGCCGGTGCGGGACGGGGGCGGTACGGTCGTGGCGGCGGTGTCGGTGTCGGGTCCCATCGACCGGATGGGTCGCCGGCCCGGCGCGCGGTGGGCCGCCGACCTCCTCGCCGCGGCGGACGCGCTCCAGGCCCGCCTCTAGTCCACTCGGGACCAGCCGCGGTGGATCGCTTTCGACCCCAGGAGGAGACCGTGCCAGATCCCGAGCAGCAGGAACCGATCGACGCCGAGCTGGTGGAGGACCCGGCGCCGGCGCCACAGGGCGACTACACCGAGGGCGGCGTGCCGACCTTCGACTACGTGCGCGACCGGATCGAGAACCGCCACGCGACGTCGGAGGGCGCGACCGAGCTGGCCGGCGAGTCCCCGCAGGGCCGCTCGGTCGAGCAGCAGTTCGCCGACCGCGAGAAGGCGGGCCGGGACAAGCTCGAGGAGATCCGCCGCGCCATGCGCGAGCGGTAGCGCGGCGGATTCCTCCTGAGCGTCAGCAGTACCCGTTGACCGCGCCGGCGCTTCCGGTCCACAGGAACGCGTCGGTGACCCAGGTGCCGTCGGTGAGGCGGTTCCACAGGCTGGTGGTGCCCCACCGGCCGGTGTGCGTGGTTCCGTTGGCCGAGCAGGAGATGCTGACCGTGGCGCCGTCGGCGACGGTGCCGGCGACGGCGTAGCCGGTGCCCGGTCCGCGGCGCTTGTTCACCACGCCGCCACCGTTGGTGTCGACCACGCCCTGGGTGAAGCCGAGCGGCCCGTAGTTGTAGACCGAACCGCCGTACCAGGCGCGGGTGCTGCCGTGCAGTGCCGAGCCCTGGTAGGCGGCGCCGCCCTCCTGGAGCACCCACTTGCCGACGTTGTGGTTGGCGATGCCGACGTAGGCGCTGTTGTGCCGCAGCGCGAAGTGCACGTGGCGGCCGTGCGCGGAGCCGCCGCAGGTGACGTCGGTCCCGGTGTCGCCGAGGTAGGTGCCCCGGCTGACCGCGGCGCCGTTGACGTTGATGTTGTTCCACAGGTGGTAGTAGTCGGTGGCGTAGCCGCGGTCGTGGATGACCCGGATCCAACCCCGGCACATGGTGTACGCGGTGCCGCCACGGGCGGCGCGCACGCGCTGGTCGCCGCCGGCGAGGTCGAGCGCACTCCACGGGCGTGGCGTGCCGGCCCAGCCGTGCGGGCCGCCCGGCATCCCCCACGTCTGGCCCACCGCGAACGGCAGCGCCATTCCGGTCCGGCCGTCGCCGTTCACGTTCGCCTCGGGGCGGTTCCCGTCCTGGGCGGCGAGCAGCGGCCGCTCGGCGGCGGTGACCACGGGCGCGGCGGCGGTCAGCTCGGCGAACGCGGGCTCCCCTTCCAGTGCCACCCGCCAGCCGTCGGCGGTCCGGTGCGCGACGAACAACCAGCCCTCCGGCATGGCCTCGCCGTGCGGTGCGGTCGCCAGGACCGCCGTGCCGAACGCCCAGTCGCCCGACCGACGTGTCGGGTTGACCTTCGGCACCCGGGCAGCGGCCGCGGTGGTGTCGGCGGTGGTGTCGGCGGCGGCCCACAGCCGTTCGGCGACGACGTCCCGCAGGTCCTGCCGGGCGTTCTCGGCGTCCGGTGCGGCCGCGCCGACGGGTACGGCCACCGGGCCGGCGACCGCGAGTGCGCCGCCGAGTAACGCGCCGGTGAGCAATCGTTTGATCATGACTACCTCCGCAGGGTGAGAGGGAGTGCGACGTGACCCCTCGAACCTACGAAAGTTCTACGAGTTCGCAGTAAATAATTGACCAACTGGGAACAAGTTGCGCCACTCAGCCCAAAGAGAACCGCACCAGCCTCCGCAGCCGCCCGGCCCGCCTGGTCCGTTCCTGGTCGGCTTCCTGGTCGGTGGCGGCGCGCAGGAACGCACGTTCCAGGGCGGTGGACGACACGGCCCACCCGTCGCGCCGGGCCAGCTCGCGGACGGCGGCGAGCTTGGCACCGCGGTGGAGCGCGCCTGGATCGCGTCCCGCCGACTCCCACGCCGCGGCGGCGGCGGTGAGGTCCCGGTGCAGCCGCAGCGACTCGCGGTCCTCGTCGATCCACCGGCGCAGCCGGGGCCACGCCCTGGTCACCTCCTCGTGCGCCAGCTCCACCCGGTCCTC
>DATABL010000328.1:0-15570 GCA_036259595.1 Actinophytocola sp. | reverse complement strand
ACGTCGGCCATCCGGTGCGCGTCGTCCTCGGCGAGGGCGAGGAACAGCGACTCCTTGTCCCGGAAGTGGTGGAAGATCGCGCCCCGGGACAGGCCGGTCGCCTCCTCCAGCCTGCGGACCGTCGCGCCCTCGTACCCGTGGCGGGCGAAGCACACGCGCGCGCCGTCGAGGATCTGGTGGCGGCGCGCTTCGAGGTGGTCCTGGCTGACCCGTGGCATCCGGTGATCGTCTCAGGACCGGCCCCGTCCTGCAATCCGTACGTACTGTATCCAAGCCGCTCTCAGTCGAGACAGAACTCGTTGCCCTCGATGTCCTGCATCACGATGCACGACTCCTCCTCGTCATCGGCGGAGAGCAGACGCACCCGTACCGCGCCGAGCGGGACCAGCCGGGCGCACTCGGCCTCGAGTGCGGCGAGGCGCTCCTCACCCACGAGCCCGGTGCCGACCCGCACGCAGAGGTGCACCCGATTCTTGACGACCTTGCCCTCGGGAACGCGCTGGAAGTACAGCCGGGGACCCACGCCTGAGGGATCGACGCAGACGGACGCCGGGCCCTGGTCCGGTACGACGTAGCCCAACACCTCGCACCAGAAACGAGCGAGGCGCTCAGGTTCCGCACAGTCGAAGGTGACCTGGAACTTCTTGATCGACGTCATCCGGTCCACCATAGGGCCGCATGCTCGCCGTCACGAAACGAAATTGTCGGTGGGAGCGGGTAGCGTCGATCGCGACCTCGAGGGGAGGCACGACATGCCCGCTCTGTCCCATCCACCAGGCAATCCGCGGATCATCGAGTCGGCCCGGCGCCGGCTGCGGGACCGCGTGGAGGCCGAGGCCTACGTCGCCTCGGTCTGCTTCAAGCACGGCCCGCCGCGGCTGACCGGCGTCGAGCTGGAGTGGATCGTCCACCACGCCGACGACCCCCGCCGGCCGCTCGACGCGCGGCGGCTGGCCGCCGTCCTGGGGCCCCACGCCCCGCACACGCTGAATCCCGAAAGCCCGGCAGTTCCCCTTCCGGCCGGCTCGCCGCTCTCGCTCGAACCCGGCGGCCAGGTCGAGATCTCCGCCCTTCCCCAGCCCTCGCTCCGCCGGCTCGTCGACGCCGTCCAGGCCGACCTGGCGTACCTGACCGGGCTGCTCTCCGACGCCGGCCTCGTCCTCGGCGACCGCGCCACCGACCGGCACCGCCCGCCCCGCCGGCTGCTGAACACCCCGCGCTACACCGCGATGGAGCGGGTGTTCGAGCCGATCGGCCCGCACGGGCTCACGATGATGTGCGCCACCGCCGGCCTCCAGGTCTGCCTCGACACCGGCCAGCCGGACGCGGCCGCCGCCCGCTGGACGGCGGTCTCCGCGCTCGGGCCGGTGCTGGTGGCCGCGTTCGCCAACTCGCCCGGCGGCGGATGGGCCTCGGCGCGGATGCGTGCCGTCCTCGGCACCGACCCGCCGCGCACCGCGCCGTCACGGCTCGTCGACGACCCGGCCGCCGACTGGGCCCGTCGGGTGCTCGACACGCCCGTCCTGTGCGTCCAGGGCGACGCCGACCGCTGGGCCACGCCCGGGGTGAGCTTCGCCGACTGGCTGGCCGGTGCGTTGCCGGACGCCCCGACCACCGACGACCTCGACTACCACCTGTCCACCATGTTCCCGCCGGTGCGCCCGCACGGGTACCTGGAGGTGCGCTACCTCGACGCGCAGCCCGGCGACGCCTGGTTCACGCCGGTGGCGCTGCTCGCCGCGCTGCTGTCCACCCCGCGCACGGTCGACGCCGTGCTCGACGCCTGCCTGCCGGTCGGCGACCGGTGGCTGCCCGCGGCCCGCGACGGCCTCGCCGATCGACCACTCGCCGCCGCGGCCGCCGCGGTACTCGACCTGGGCGCCCGAGCCCTGCCCGGCCTGGACCTCGGCCCCGACCTGACCGAGATCGTCCTCGCCGACCTCGACCGCCTCCAGGGGAGGAGCACATGACCACCGACCCCGGTACCGAACAGCTGCGCACCCGAGTGGCCGAGCAGCTGGACCGGGCGCGCGCCCGCAGCGTCGCGCTCACCGACGCCGTGGACGAGGACGACCTGGTGCGCCAGCACTCGAAGCTGATGTCGCCGCTGGTCTGGGACCTCGCGCACATCGGCAACCAGGAGGAGCTCTGGCTGGTCCGCGACGTCGGCGGCCGCGAGCCGGTCCGGCACGACATCGACGACCTGTACGACGCGTTCCAGCATCCGAGGGCCGACCGTCCCGCGCTGCCCCTGCTGTCCCCGGCGGAGGCGCGCGGGTACGTCCGCGAGGTCCGCGACAAGGTTCTCGACGTGCTCGACCGCAGCCCGCTGGAGGGCCGGCGGCTGGAGGCCGGCGGGTTCGCGTTCGGCATGATCGTCCAGCACGAGCAGCAGCACGACGAGACGATGCTCGCCACCCACCAGCTGCGGCAGGGCGCGCCGGTGCTGCACGCGCCGCCCCCGCCGTCGGGCGGCGCGCTGCCGGCCGCCGAGGTGCTGATCCCGGCCGGCCCGTTCGCCATGGGCACCTCGATCGACCCGTGGGCGCTGGACAACGAGCGCCCGGCCCACGACGTGCACGTCGACGCGTTCGTCATCGACACCGCGCCGGTCACCAACGCTGCCTACGAAGCGTTCGTCGACGCCGGCGGGTACGACGACCCGCGCTGGTGGTCGGCGGAGGGCTGGGCGTACCGGGTCAAGGCCGACCTCACCGCGCCCCGGTTCTGGCTGCGTGACGGCGACCGCTGGCTGCGGCGGCGGTTCGGCGTGGTGGAGCCGGTCCCGCCGGACGAGCCGGTGGTGCACGTCTGCTTCCACGAGGCCGCCGCCTACGCCGCGTGGGCGGGCAAACGGCTGCCGACCGAGCCGGAGTGGGAGAAGGCCGCCCGCTTCGACCCGGCGACCGGCCGCTCCCGCCGCTTCCCGTGGGGCGACGAGGATCCCGGCCCCGAGCACGCGAACCTCGGCCAGCGGCACCTGTCGCCGGCACCTGTCGGCGCGTACCCGGCGGGGGCGTCGCCGGCCGGCGTGCACCAGCTGGTCGGCGACGTCTGGGAGTGGCTGGACACCGGCTTCCACGGCTACCCCGGGTTCGAGGCGTTCCCGTACCGGGAGTACTCGGAGGTCTTCTTCGGCGGCGACTACAAGATGCTGCGCGGCGGCTCGTTCGGCACCGACCCGGTCGCCTCCCGGGCCACCTTCCGCAACTGGGACCACCCGATCCGCCGCCAGATCTTCGCCGGCTTCCGCTGCGCCCGCGACGCGACACGCGAGGAGCGGAGCGAAGGAGCGGTCACCGTCTGGACGAGGGAAGACGGTGACTGAGCGGATGAGCGAAGCGACCAATGTGACCGAGTGCGCGTAGCGGTGTGCCGCCACATCGCCTACCTCGGGGAGCCGGTCCGGCTGGCCGAGCTGCTGCTGAACCCCGAGCACTCGCTGCTGCGCCAGTCCTGGGCGCCTCGGGACATGCGCGGCGGGGGCACGGTGAACGCCGACGGCTTCGGCATCGGCTGGTACACCGGCACCTCGGCCGAGCCGGCCCTGCTCCGCCGCGCGGTTCCCCTGTGGACCGACACGGCACTGCCCCGCCTGGCGTCCGAGGTGGCGTCGGGCGGGGTGCTGGCCGCGGTCCGCTCGGCCACCGTCGGCATGCCGGTGGTGGAGACCGCGGCGGCGCCGTTCGCCCGCGGACCCTGGCTGTTCAGCCACAACGGCGTGGTGCGCGGCTGGCCGTCGTCGATGGTCCCGCTGGCGTCGACGCTGCCGGTGGAGTCGCTGCTGACCCTGGACGCGCCGACCGACGCCGCGCTGCTCTGGGCCCTGTTGCGGCACCGCCTCGACGCGGGGGACAAGCCCGCCGACGCGGTGGCGTCGCTGGTGGCCGCCGTCGAGACGGCCGCCCCCGGCTCCCGGCTGAACCTGCTGCTGACCGACGGCCAGGTGATCGTCGGCACCGCCTGGACCCACGCGCTGTGGGTACGCCGGTCGCCGTCGGGGGTCGCCGTGGCCTCCGAGCCCTACGACCACGACCCGTCGTGGCGGGAGATCCCCGACCGACACCTGATCGTGGCCACCGAGTCCTCCGTGGACATAACCGAGATCGGACAAGCATGAGCTTCGACCTGACCGTGCACCTGCACCCCGACGACGTCGTCCGCGGTCTCCGCTCGGACGTCCGAACCGGACTGACCGCGACGCCGAAGACGTTGCCGGCCAAGTGGTTCTACGACGCACGGGGCAGCGAGCTGTTCGAGCGGATCACCCGCCTGCCCGAGTACTACCCGACCAGGGCCGAACGCGAGATCCTGGCCGAGCGGGCGGGCGAGATCGCGGCCCGGACCGGCGCGCACACCCTGGTCGAGCTGGGCTCCGGCTCGTCGGAGAAGACCAGGCTCCTGCTCGACGCGTTGCGGCACAACGGTTCCCTGCGCGAGATCGTCACCCTCGACGTGTCCGAGACCGCGCTCGCCGACGCCGCCGCCACCCTGGCCGCCGCCTACGACCCGGTGGCCGTGCACGGCGTGGTCGGCGACTTCACCCAGCACCTGGCCCTGCTGTCCGGCGCCGCGCCCCGGCTGGTCGCGTTCCTCGGCGGCACGATCGGCAACCTGGTGCCCGCCGACCGCGCGAAGTTCCTGGCGTCGGTCCGCGACACCCTCGACGAGGGGGAGTGGCTGCTGCTGGGCACCGACCTGGTGAAGGACCCGCAGGTGCTGGTCCGCGCCTACGACGACGCGGCCGGCGTGACCGCGGAGTTCAACCGCAACGTCCTGCGCGTGCTGAACCGCGAGCTGACGGCGGACTTCGACCCGTCCGCGTTCGAGCACGTGGCCCGGTGGGACTACGAGCGGGAGTGGATCGAGATGCGCCTGCGCGCGACCCGGGCGATGGAGGTGCACGTCCCGGTCGTGGGCCTGACGGTGTCCTTCGTCGAGGGCGAGGAGCTGCGCACGGAGGTCTCGGCCAAGTTCCGCCGCGAGCGGGTCGCCGCCGAACTCGCCGACGCCGGCTTCGCCCTCCGCGAGTGGTGGACCGACGCCGAGTCCCGCTTCGGTGTCAGCCTGGCCCAGGCCAGGCTAGCCAGCTCGACCTGGTAGTGCGTCGTGCCGCCGAGCACGTGCAGCGTGTCCCCGCGCCCGGCCATCGCGACGAGCCGTGCCGGGCCGGGCAGGCCGCTCAGCTGGTCCTGCCGGCGCACGGCGAACTGGCCGCCGGAGACCAGGACGTCGTCGTCGGCCACCGGCTCGAACGTGGCGTGCCGGCGGAGTGCGAACCGTCGAGCCAACCCCTGCCCCCTCCGCGCTGATCAACCAGCTTGCCACAATGCGCGTCATGCCTGTCGCGCCGAACGCCGCCGCCGCCGCGTTGCTCGGCCTGCTGCACGAGGGGCGGATGACCGGGTGGGACCTGGCGGCCCGCGCGGCGGACCGATCGGGAACTTCTGGACGGTGACGCAGAGCCAGGTCTACCGGGAGCTCACCCGGATGACCGAGCACGGCCTGGTCACCGACGAGCTGCCGGCACTGCTTGACATTCCACAGTGACAGGTCGACGCTTGGTGATCGCCGTCGCCGGGCAGGTCGCGATCGGGTGGACGAAGCGGGGGCTGACCATCCCAGCGCCCGCCTGGAACCCGTTGTTTCCGCTGGTCAGGCGTTTTTGTCGGTGCCGTGGTGCAGAGTGTTCGGCATGACGATGCGGCACGACCTCCCGTACCGGGGCCCGTTCGACCTGTCCGCCAGCACGCGGTTCCTGGCGGGCTTCGCCCCGGCCGCGCGCCCGGATGCCGCCGCGGTGCCGGGTGAGTGACCTGGCGGAGCCGACCACGGCCGAGCTGGCCGAGGTGGCGGAGGGCTGGCGCCCGTACCGCCCGCGGGTGGCGGTCCTGCTGCGTGCCCGCCGCGAGGACGAGACCGCCGAGATCACCACCGGGCGGCGGGTGAGCACGAGATGAGCACCGTGAAGTCCACCGTGACATCCCAGGACGGCACCACGATCGCCTACGACCGCACCGGCGCCGGCCCACCGGTCGTCCTGGTCGGCGGCGGGCTCGACGACGGCGTGGAGAACGCTCCGCTGGCGGCCGAGCTGGCGGCGGAGTTCACCGTGTTCAACTACGCGCGCCGCGGGCGTGGTGCGAGCGGCGACACCCCGCCGTACGCGGTGCGCCGCGAGGTCGAGGACCTGGACGCGCTGATCGCGGTGGCGGGCGGTCCGGTGCACCTGTTCGGCGCGTCGTCCGGCGGCGCGCTGGCACTGGAGGCCGCGGCCGCCGGCCTGTCCGTCGCCACGGTCGCCGTGTACGAGGTCCCGTACCCGATCGGCGACGACGAGGTGTCGGCGTGGCGCGCGTACCGGACGAACCTCGCGACCGCCTCCCCGGGCGACGCCCTGGAACTGTTCATGCGCCTGGCCGGTTCGTCCGACGAGGACATCGTCGGCGCGCGGGCCGCCCCGGTGTGGGCCGACCTGGAGCGCCTGGCCCCGACGCTGCCCTACGACGCGGCCTGCCTCGGCGACGGCCCACCGCCGCGCCGCCTGGCCGACGTGGAGCAGCCGGTACTGGTGCTCACCGGCGACGCCGGCCTGCCGGGCCTGGCGCTCGGCTACTTCGACCGGGCCGCCGAGGCTCTCGACGACCTGTTACCCAACGCGGACCGCCTGACCGTCCCCGGCCAGGGCCACGTCGCCGATCCGAAGACCCTCGCCCCGGTGCTGTCCCGGTTCTTCACGGGCTGAGCACCAGGACGACCGTTTGGTCGACTCCGAACACGGTCGCGAACTCGACGGCTATGTCTGGGCGTCCGGTGGCAGGTCCTCTACCCAGGGATGAAACAGGAACCCACCGACGCGACCTGGCGACACGGCACCCGCGCCGCCAGGCGCGCTGGAACGTTACTTCTGGATCATCTTGCGCAGCACGTACTGCATGATGCCGCCGTTGCGGTAGTAGTCCGCCTCGCCGGGGGTGTCGATCCGCACCACCGCGTCGAAGTCCACGGTGGACCCGTCGCCGCGGGTCGCCTTCACCGAGACCGTGCGCGGGGTGTCGCCGTCGTTCATGGCCTCGATGCCGGAGACGTCGTAGGTCTCCGTGCCGTCCAGGCCGAGCGACGACGCCGTCTCGCCCTCCGGGAACTGGAGCGGCAGCACGCCCATGCCGATCAGGTTCGAGCGGTGGATGCGCTCGAACGACTCCGCGACGACCACCCGAACCCCGAGCAGCGCGGTGCCCTTCGCGGCCCAGTCACGCGACGAGCCAGACCCGTACTCCTTGCCGGCCAGCACCACCAGCGGCACACCCGCCTCCGCGTAGGCGACCGAGGCGTCGTAGATCGTGGTCTGCTCGCCGTCGGCCTGGAAGTTGCGGGTGAAGCCGCCCTGCACGTCGTCCAACAGCAGGTTCCGCAGCCGGATGTTGGCGAACGTGCCGCGGATCATCACCTCGTGGTTGCCGCGCCGGGAACCGTAGGAGTTGAAGTCCTTGCGCTCCACGCCGTGCTCGGTCAGGTACTTCCCGGCCGGCGAGTCCTGCTTGATGGCACCGGCGGGGGAGATGTGGTCGGTGGTCACCGAGTCACCGAGCAGCGCGAGCACCCGCGCGCCCGCGATGTCCGACACCGGCTCCGGCGTGGCGCCCATGCCCTCGAAGTACGGCGGCTTGCGCACGTAGGTCGACTCGGCGTCCCACTCGAACGTGTTGCCGGTCGGCGTCGGCAGCGACCGCCAGCGCTCGTCGCCGGCGAACACGTCCGCGTAGCCACCGGTGAACATCTCCGACGAGATCGCCGAGGCCACCACGTCCTGGATCTCCTGCGGCGTCGGCCAGATGTCCGCCAGGTACACCGGCTCGCCGTCGGTGCCCGTGCCCAGCGGCTCGGTGGTGATGTCCTTGTCCATCGACCCGGCCAGCGCGTAGGCGACCACCAGCGGCGGTGACGCCAGGTAGTTCATCTTGATGTCCGGGTTGATCCGGCCCTCGAAGTTGCGGTTGCCGGACAGCACCGACACCACCGCGAGGTCGGCGTCGTTCACCGCGGCCGAGATCTCGTCCTGCAGCGGACCCGAGTTGCCGATGCACGTGGTGCAGCCGTAGCCGACCAGGTGAAAGCCCAGCTTCTCCAGGTACGGCAGCAGCCCCGCGCGCTCGTAGTAGTCCATGACCACCTTGGACCCCGGCGCCAGCGTGGTCTTCACCCACGGCTTGCGGGTCAGGCCCTTGTCGACCGCCTTCTTCGCCAGCAGCGCCGCGCCGAGCATCACCGACGGGTTCGACGTGTTGGTGCAGGACGTGATCGCGGCGATCGCGACCGCGCCGTGGTCCAGCTCGAACGACGCGCCGTCCAGGGACACCCTGGTCGGGTTGCTCGCCCGGCCCTCGGCGCCCTCGGCGGCGGTGTGCCAGTCGACCGGCTCCCCGCGGCCGTTGCCGGACGACACCGCGGGCGAGTCCGACGCCGGGAACGACTCCTCGACCGACTCGTCCACGTTGGACTTCGGCGCGTCCGAGGTGTACGCGCCCAGCGCGCTCCGGAACGCCGGCTTCGCGTCGGTCAGCGCGATCCGGTCCTGCGGGCGCTTCGGCCCGGCGATCGACGGGACCACAGTGGACAGGTCCAGCGACAGCGTTTCGGAGTACGCGGGCTCGGCGTTCGGGTCGTGCCACAGGCCCTGCTCCTTGGCGTACGCCTCGACCAGCGTCACCTGCTCGGCCGAGCGGCCGGTGAACTTCAGGTACTCGACCGTCTCGCCGTCGACCGGGAAGATCGCGCAGGTCGAGCCGAACTCCGGGCTCATGTTGCCGATCGTGGCCCGGTTCGCCAGCGGCACCGCCGACACGCCCGCGCCGTAGAACTCGACGAACTTGCCGACCACGCCGTGCTGGCGCAGCATCTCGGTGATCGTCAGCACCAGGTCGGTGGCGGTCGCGCCCGGTGGCAGCTCGCCGTCCAGCTTGAACCCGACGACCCTCGGGATCAGCATCGACACCGGCTGGCCGAGCATCGCGGCCTCGGCCTCGATGCCGCCGACGCCCCAGCCGAGCACGCCGAGGCCGTTGACCATCGTGGTGTGCGAGTCGGTGCCGACCAGGGTGTCCGGGTAGGCCTGCCCGTTGCGGGTCATCACCACGCGCGCCAGGTGCTCGATGTTGACCTGGTGCACGATCCCGGTGCCCGGCGGCACCACCTTGAACTCGTCGAACGCCGACTGGCCCCAGCGCAGGAACTGGTAACGCTCCTTGTTGCGCTCGTACTCCAGGTCGACGTTGCGCTCGAAGGCGTCCGGCCGGCCGAAGATGTCCGCGATCACCGAGTGGTCGATCACCAACTCGGCCGGGGCGAGCGGGTTGACCTTCTCCGCGTCGCCGCCCAGCTCGGTCACCGCCTCGCGCATGGTGGCGAGGTCCACCACGCACGGCACGCCGGTGAAGTCCTGCATCACCACCCGGCCCGGGGTGAACTGGATCTCGGTCGACGGGTCGGCGGCGGGGTCCCAGCCGGCGAGCGCGTTGACGTGGTCGGCGGTGATGTTCACGCCGTCCTCGGTGCGCAGCAGGTTCTCGAGCAGGATCTTCAGGCTGTAGGGCAGCCGGTCCGCGCCGCTGACCGCGTCGAGCCGGAACACCTCGTGCGAGGCATCGCCGACGGTGAGCGACTGGCGGGCGCCGAAGGTGTCCTTGCTTGCTGGTGCGGTCACGTCCAACTCCATCTGGCCGGTGGTGGTCTTGCTCGGGAACGATCTACTTCAAACAGTACGCTTGTCCTGTATTCGACGCCAAGGAGGGTCATCCCCATGCTGCACCACGTCCAGATCGCCGCGCCCGTCGGCAGCGAAGACCGGCTGCGCGCGTTCTACAGCGGCGTGCTCGGCTGGTCCGAGCTGCCCAAACCGCCCCTGCTGGCCGCGCGCGGCGGCTGCTGGTTCCGGGTGCCGGGCCGCGGCGGCCCGGACGCGGAGCTGCATGTCGGCATCGAGCAGGGTTTCCAGCCGGCCCGCAAGGCACACCCCGCTTTCGTGGTCGATGTCGACGCGTTCGCGGCCGCGGTCGAGCGCGCCGGCCACGAGGTCCGCTGGGCCGACCCGGCCGAGATCCCCGGCCGCCGCCGTTTCCACACCGACGACCCGGTCGGCAACCGCCTGGAGTTCCTGGAGGGCTAGGTGTGGGCCAGGTCGACCACTTCGCGGCCTTCGCGACGGATCCGCTCGGCACCCCAGGCACCGAGCGGTCCGAGCGCCTGGTTGAGCGTGCGCCCGTGCTCGGTCAGGGAGTACTCCACCCGCGGCGGCACCTCGGCGTAGACCTTCCGGTGCACGAGGCCGTCCTGCTCCATCTCACGCAGGTGCTGGGTCAGCATCTTCTCGCTCACCCCCGGCAGGCCACGACGCAGCTCGGCGAAGCGGCGCACGTGGTGGGCGTCGAGCTCCCAGAGGATCAGCCCTTTCCACTTGCCGCTCACCACGTCGAGCGCGGCGTCGATACCGCAGATGTAGGGCCCGCACCTCGGTGTCATCGCCGACCTCCTCACTTACCAAAAGGTAAGTACCGCAGTAAATAGTGGGTACTTCCGAGAATAGCGGTGTGTTGTCGACCATGAGGAGGTGAACGAACCGAACTCCACCGCGGGTGTCACGATCCTCGGCCTCGGCGCCATGGGCAGCGCCCTGGCCGCGGCGCTCGTCGACGCCGGCCACCCGACCACGGTCTGGAACCGCACGCCCGGCCGGGCGGCCGACCTGGCCGGCGCCACGCGATCGGCCACCGTCGGCGAGGCCGTGACCGCCCACCCGGTCGTCGTCGCCTGCCTGCTGCGGCACGACTCCGTGCACGAGACCCTCGACCCGGTCGTCGGCGACCTCCGCGGCCGTACCCTGGTCAACCTCACCACCACGACACCCAACGAGGCCCGCGAGCTCGCCGCCTGGGCCGCCGGCCACGGCATCGGCTACCTCGACGGCGCGATCATGGCGACCCCGACGATGATCGGCTCCCGCGAGGCCCGGATCCTCTACAGCGGCTCGACGGCGGCCTTCGACGCCGGCCGCCCGGTGTTCGACGTCTGGGCGACCAGCGAGTTCCACGGCGAGGACGCCGGCATGGCCTCGCTGCTCGACCTCGCGATGCTCTCGGCGATGTACGGCATGTTCGCCGGCCTCACCCACGGTGCCGCCATGGCCGGGTCCGCCGGCGTGCGCGCGACGGACTTCGCCGCCAGGGCGATCCCGTTCGTCAGCGCCATGACCTCGCACTTCGCCCGGTCCGCGGAGATCATCGACGGCGGCGACTACACCGTGCCCGGGCAGAGCCTCGACTTCTCCGACCTCGGCCACATCGTCCTGGCCAGCGAGGAGCAGGGCGTCGACCCGGCCACGATCGCGGCTGTGCAGGGGCTGATCGACCGGCAGGTCACCGCCGGTCACGGCGCCGAGGTGTTCGAGCGGATCTACGAGAGCCTGCGTGCTCCCGAGCCGGCGGCCGCACGATGAGCCGCGTCACCGTCATCGGCCTGGGTCCGATGGGGCAGGCGATGACCCGCGCGCTCCTCGCCGCCGGACACCTGGTCACCGTCTGGAACCGCACCGCACCCCGGGCCGAGGGCGTCGTCGCCGACGGGGCGACGCTCGCGGCCACGCCGGCCGACGCCGTGCGGGCGAGCGACCTGGTGCTCCTCAGCCTCACCGACTACCGGGCGATGTACGACATCCTCGGCGACGCCGCCGGCGCGCTCGCGGGCCGGGCCCTGGTCAACCTCAGCTCGGACACGCCGGAGCGCACCCGCGAGGCGGCGACCTGGGCCGCCGGCCACGGCGCGGCGTTCCTCACCGGCGGCGTGATGACGCCGGCCCCGATGGTCGGGACGGCGGAGGCGTACGTCTACTACAGCGGTCCGCACGAGGTGCTGGAGCGCCACCTGGCGGCGTTGACGCTGCTCGGCGCGCCCAGGTATCTGGGCGATGACCCGGGTCTCGCCCAGCTGATGTACCAGGCCCAACTCGCGTTGTTCCTCGCCACGCTGTCCGGGCTGATGCACGCGACCGCGATGCTGGGCAGCGCCGGGATGAGGGCCAGGGAGGCACTGCCGGAGCTGCTCTCCACCGCCGACTCCGTCGGCACGATCATCCGGGCGGGCGAGGAGGCTCCCGGTGCCGCGCTGGACGCGGGGGAGCACCCGGGCGACCTGAGCACGGTCACGATGATGGGCGCGACCGCCGACCACATCGTCGAGACCAGCGCGTCCCTCGGCCTCGACCTCGCGCTCCCGCTGGCCGTCCGGGCCCACTACCGGCGCGCGATCGAGGACGGACACGGCGCGGACAACTGGACCCGCGTCATCGACGGCATCCGCCACCCGCGCTGACCCCGAACACGCCGGTGGCCCGGCCCCGCTCGCGGGAACCGGGCCACCGGGTGCTGTCGACTACTGCGCCTCGATCAGCGCGAAGACGTCCTCGGAGGTCAGCTCACTGATCGCGGACAGGCCCAGCTCGGTGTAGGTCCGCAGCGGGCTCACGTACCACTTGCCGTCCACCTCGGTGACGACCACGCCGGTGTTCTTCATCATCCCGGACGCCAGGTTGGTGAGCGCCTGCCGCAGCTCGGGGCTCAGGCTGTCGCCCAGCTCGGTGCTGACGTCGTCGGCGCACATCGGCTGGGTGCGGCCCTGCGCCTCGACGGTGTAGCAGTCGCCGTCCCGGCTCACCTTGACCGTCTCGCCCTCGACCGTGAGCTCCAGGTTGGACAGCAGGACCTTCTGGCCACCGCTCTCCGCGTCGGTCACCTCGGTCTCCAGCGTCGTGATCTCCACGCCCTCGGCGGCCGACGGCGTCTCCATCTCCTCCAGCAGGGCCGGGCCGGCGTCGTGCAGCGCGCCCATCTCGTCCGGCGGCAGCAGCTCGATGACCCGCTCCGGGTCGGCGTCGAGCGAGGCGCGCACCATCTCCTTGACCGCGCCCTCGGCGTCCTCCGCACCGTTGTTCGCGATCGACTCCGCCGGCCACTCCTTGCCCGCCTCGAGCAGCGCGTAGTCGGCGACGGTGTAGAACAGGCTCGGGTACCACTCGCCGTCGACGTTGACGGTCGCGATCCGGACCGGCTCGCCGGTCTCCTTGACCACGTCGGCGATGTCGACCTGCTCTTCGGTCGACTCGGACGGCACGCCGTCGGGGAACGCGGCGTTCATGAACTCCTCGGTGAACGGCAGCTCCGCGAAGTCCGTCCGCACGCCGACGGTGCCGCCGACCAGCTTGGTGATCGTGAGGTGGTCGTTGACCCTCTCCGCGGCGTCCTCGTCGTACTTGAGGTTCTTCGCCTCGATCGACGTGCCGTGCAGCTTGTTCGGGTCGGCGTCGTCCTTGTAGACGTTCAGCTCCTTGAACCGCTTGATCGACTTGGCGTTGAACTCGACCATCAGCGCGGACTCCGCCGGCGTCAGGCTCTCCAGCACCCCGAGCACGTCGCCCTGGCTGAGGCTGTTCACCAGGTTGGTGGCCGCCTCGGTCGGGCTGGCCTCGCCCGCCGGGTCGTCGCCGCCGCGGTTGAGCATGAAGACCGTCGCGGCCACGCCGACCGCGATGACCAGCACCGCGGCGACCGCGCCGATGATCGGGCCCCTGCCCTTCTTCTTCGGCGGCACCGGCGGCTGCGCGCCGTAGCCGGGCTGGCCGTAACCCTGGCCGTATCCCTGCTCGTAGCCGGCCTGCTGCTGGTAGCCGGGTTGCGGGTAGCCCGGCTGCTGCGGGTAACCACCCTGCTGCGGGTAGCCCGGCTGCTGTGGGTAACCACCCTGCTGCGGGTAACCGGGCTGCTGCGGCTGGGCCGGGAAGGGCCCACTGCCCGGCTGATTCGGGTCATTCGGCTGCCACGGACCGCCTGAACCTGGATAGCTCACGGTTCCCCTCCTGGGTGACCGGCCGCGTCACGCCGCCGGAAGATTCGTCACCGCTTACGACGGTCACGACCGTGGCGGTGGTTCCGAAGATTATCGCCGGCTCCCTCGAAAGCGTTGCGGCGACCACTCTCCGTGTTTCTGGTGTGCACGAAGGGGTGAATGTTACCAGAGGGGGTCATGTTCCTGGTGTTGCGAGTGGTGCCTGCTGAGGCGGGAGTGCACAGTGGACACGCCGAACGTGCGGGTCAGGAGGTTGGGAACTGATCACGGGTCTGTGTGGATCTGTGTAGTTGGTGGCGCGACATGGTTGAGGTGCTGATGTTGATGTGTGGCTGGTCGTACGGGCGCCGGTCCGCGCGCAACCGTGCCGACGCCGCCGTGCAGGCGGCGCAGGTGTCCGGGTGAGCACCGTGGCGCAGGCATACCAGTTCGCCCTGGACCCCACCCCACAGCAACAGTCGGCGCTGCGGTCGCACCGCGGCGCCCAGCGCTACGCCGACAACTGCCGTAGGAGCGTTCTGCCTCGCGCTGAGCGAGGTTCGCCTTCACCTGCGCGAGGCCCCACGGCGTTGGCCTGGTCGGCGTACTCGCTGCGCAGGACCTGGAACCAGGTGAAGGAACAGGTAGCGCCGTGGTGGGGGGAGAACTCGAAGGAGGCGTACTCCTCGGGCCTGGCGAACCTGGTGATCGCGCTGGGGAACTGGAGCGCCTCCCGCACGGGCAGCCTGTCCGACCGCACCTACACCCGCGACCAGTGCGGCCTCATGCTGGATCGCGATCTCGACGCCGCCCGTAACCTCGCCGCGCTGGTCGGCGTAGTCACCGGCGGAGATGGCGGCGAGTTGCGTCGTGACAGCCCGATGGAAACCCACGTAAGACCCGCACTGCGCGGGCGACGGGTACCGCCACGGGAAGGCCCCAGGGTCAACGCCCGCACCGTAAGGAACGGGCTTCAGGACACGACCCTACGCGTTTCCTGAACGGAGGTAGTCCCGAATGGACATCAGACGGCTGGCGGTCACCGCCGCGACGGTCGTGCTCGTGCTCGCGCTGGGCTCGCAGGGTGCGGTCGCGGTGCCCCCGCCCCCGCCCAACCCGAGCGACGCCGAGCTGGACAGCAGCCGGGAGACCGCGAGTTCCCGGGCCACCCGCGTCGGGGAGCTGACCAACCAGGTCGCGCAGGCCGAGGCCCGGCTGGTCGCCCTGCAGGCCGAGGTCTCGCTCAAACTGGAGGAGGCCAACAAGGCCCTCGTCGACCTGCGCACCGCCGAGGACGAGGCGGCCCGGGCCAAGACCGCCGCGGACGCCGCGCAGGCCGCCGCGGACGCCGCCGCGGAGGGAGTCGACGACGCCCGCGAGGCACTCGACGAGTTCGCCGCGAGCAGCTACAAACAGGGCAGCACGGTCGGATCGCTGTCGGCCTACCTGGGCGCGAAGTCCCCCCAGGACCTGCTCGACCGCGCCCAACTGCTCAACGTGGTCGGCGACAGCCAGCTCGACGCGCTCGACGACCTGGAGCTCGCCCGCACCGAGAAGGTCAACAAGGACTCCGCCGCGCGCGCCGCCCTCGCCCTGGCCCGGGACAAGGCGGACCGCGCACGCGCCGCGAAGGCGGCCGCCGCCCAGAAGGCGGCCCAGCAGGCGAAGGCCGCCGCCGACCAGGCCGCAGCCGCGGCC
>DATABL010000327.1:0-14017 GCA_036259595.1 Actinophytocola sp. | reverse complement strand
GACGTCGTTCGGCGGGTTGTGGGGTTGCAGGGGCAGGACGTGCGGGCCAACCGGCTCGGGGTTCGGGTTCGGAGTGACGGGCTGACGGCGGGTGACGTCGACGGCGCGGTTCGGGATCGGCGAGTCGTGCGGACCTGGGCCATGCGGGGGACGTTGCACATGGTCGCCGCCGCGGATCTGGCTTGGGTGCTTGCCGTGTTCGGGGAGTACTTCGCGGACCGGGGGGCTCCGCGGCGGCGGCAGTTGGGGCTGGACGACAGAGTGCTGGAGCGGGCCGCGGACGCGTTCGACGCCGTCCTTGCCGAGCCGGTGACGCGGAACGTGCTGGTGGAGCGGCTCGGCGAGTACGGCGTCCGGCTCGATCCGCGGAGTCAGGGGCCGGCCCATCTGCTCGCGTGGGCGGCCAACATGGGGCTGGTGTGTCGGGGGCCGGAGACGGACACGGACGAGCCGACGTACGTGCTCGTCCGGGACTGGGTGGGCGCGCTGCCGGCCGTCGACCCGGGCGAGGCGTTGGGGACGTTGGCGGGGCGGTACCTGGCGGGGTACGGGCCGGCAACCGCCGACGATCTTGCCGCTTGGGCGGGGTTGCCGGTCTCGCGGGCCCGCACCGGGCTCGCGGCGATCGGGGATCTGACCGAGACCGTGGACGCGGACGGGCGGGAGGCGACCGCGCTCAAGGAGGGTGACGTTCCTGACACCTCGCCGCCGCGATTGTTGGGGCACTTCGACGCCTATCTGCTCGGGTATCGGGGGCGGGAGCTTGCCGTGCCCACGGAGCTCGCGACCCGGGTTCAGGCTGGTGGCGGATTCGTGATGCCCACGGTCCTCGTCGACGGGCGGGTCGTGGGAACCTGGCGGAGCCGCGTCAAGGGGGACGTTCTTCACATTGAGCTGGATGTTGGCCGGAAGATTTCCAGCGAACTCCGTAACGAGGTGGATGACCTCGGACGATTCCTCGGCAGGCGAACCTCGATCGGGTGAAACCCGGACTTGAGTTTCGGTAGCGAAGTCCTCTTAGCACAGTCGGATACTTCGCTCGAACGGGGTACAGTTACGCGACCGTGACGCTCCCGTTCGGGTGACTTCGTCACTGTGCGAGCAGTTAGCTGACCTGGTTGTCGCCCGGACGGCCGAGGAGAGTGCATGCCCGACACGGCACACGAGCGCGCCACCGACCCCCAACCCGACCCCACGGTCGACCGGCGGTTCGGCCTGTTCTCCGTGTTCGTCCTGGCCGTCAGTGTCGTCGCCGCGCTGCTCGTCTCGTGGTGGCTGCCGCTCACCCCCTCGACCGACCTGATCGCCACCGGGCTCCTGCTCGTCCTCGCCTTCCTGGTCGTCGAGCAGGTCTCGGTCAACATCGACGTCCGCGGCGGGGTCTCCTGGACCATCTCGTTCACCGAGATCCCCCTCGCCATCGGGCTGTTCGTCGCGCCCTTCCAGGTCGTGCTCGCCGCGCACCTCGTCGCCGGCGTCGGAACACTGCTCGCCCGCCGCGTCCAGGACCGCGTCCTCTACAACACGGGCGCGGAGATCCTGGAGATCACCACCGCCTTCTCCGTCTTCACCGTCGTCGGCGCCGTCCTGCAGGGCACCGGGCCGCAGTGGCTCGCCGCCTTGGCGGGGGCACTGAGCGCACCGATCGCCAGCACCCTGCTCGCGCTCCTCGCCGTGCACATCCTCGGCCGGCGGATGCGGTTCGGCGCGGCCACCCGGCTCGTCTCGCGCACGCTCGTGCTCGGGCTGGTCAACGCGTCCGTCGGGGTCGTCGGCTACGAGGTCGCCACGCACGTCGACTACGGCTGGCCGCTCGTGCTGGCCCTGCTCGCCGGCGTCTGGGCGCTCTACTTCGCCTACTCCGGGCTCCTCCGCGAACAGCGCGACCTCGAAGCCCTGTCCGAGGTCAGCCTGATCGTCGCGCGCTCCGGGCGGCGCGCGGCCGCGCGGCCCGCCACCGGGCAGGACACCGCGAGCGCCGTCAAGACCGACGACTGGGTGGGCGTCGCCCACCGGATCAGGGACCAGCTCGGTGCCGCCCGCGTCGTGCTGCGGCTGCGGTTCGACCCGCAGGAACCCATGCACACCGTCGTCGCCGGGGACGACCTGCCGGCCGAGGTGGCCGACCCGTCCGGGCGGGCCGACGCGCTGCTGCGGCTGCCCGGCTCCCACGTCCGGCACTTCCGGCGGCTCGACGCGCTGCCCGAGATCCGGCACGCCCTGGTCCAGCGCGGCGCCCAGGAGGCCCTGGTCGTTCCCCTGCGCAGCGCCAGCCATCTGCTCGGCGTCGTCGAGGCACACGACAAGCTCTCCCGCTGGCGCGGCTTCGGCCAGGCCGACCTGCGGATGATCGGCACCACCGCGAGCCACCTCGCCACCGCCCTGGACAACCGGCGCCTGCTCGCCACCCTGCGGCACGACGCCTACCACGACCCGCTGACCGGCCTGCACAACCGGCCCGGCTTCCGCCAGCTCGCCACCGAGCTCCTCACCACCCGCCCCGACTCCGTCATGCTGCGCGTCGACCTCGAGGTGCAGCCCGCGATCAGCGACGCGCTCGGCTACGCCTGGAGCGACCGGATCACGATCGCCGCCGGCCGCCGGCTGCGGGACGTGCTCGGCGAGAACACCCCGCTGGCCAGGCTCGAGGGCGGCGCGTTCGCCGCGCTGCTCGTCGACGCCGACTTCGACCGCGTGCGGGAGGTCGCGGAGCTGCTCGTCGCGAGCCTGTCCGCGCCGTACCCGGTGGACCGGCTGACCGTCGAGGCCGGCGTCGTCGTCGGCTACTCCTCCGCGGCGACCTCGGAGGGCGTCCTGTTCTCCGACGCCGCCGCCGCGCCGCGCGACGGCGCCACCGCCGAGCCCGACGTGGACGAGCTGCTCAAGCGCGCGGACGTGGCGCTGCGGGCCGCGCGCAGCAGCGGCGAGCGGGTCCGGGCCTACGCGCCGAGCATGGGGCAGATGTTCCTGCGGCGGTTCCAGCTGGTCACCCAGTTCCGCCAGGCGCTGGAGACCGGGCAGGTCAGCGTGCACTACCAGCCCAAGGTCGCGCTGCCCAGCCGCGAGGTGCTCGGGGTGGAGGCGCTGGTGCGCTGGGTGCACCCGGAGTTCGGCCGGCTCGACCCGGACGAGTTCGTGCCCGCCGTCGAGGCCGCCGGGCTGGTCGACGCGCTGACCGACTTCGTGCTCGACAAGGCGCTCCTGCGGATCCGGACGTGGATGGACCGCGGTCTGCGGATCGGGGTCGCGGTCAACCTGTCGGTGCGCAGCCTCGCGAACCTGGACTTCCCGGAGCTGGTGGCGGCCGCGCTGGCGCGGCACCGGGTGCCGGCGGAGCTGCTGACGCTGGAGCTCACCGAGTCGGGCGTGATGGCCGACCCGCAGCGCGCGCTCCCGGTGCTGCGCGGGCTGCACACGCTCGGCGTCGTGCTGGCGGTGGACGACTTCGGCACCGGGTACTCGTCGCTGGCCTACCTGCGGCAGCTCCCGGTGGACGAGGTGAAGATCGACAAGAGCTTCGTGTTCGGCATGGGCAGCGACCTCGGCGACCTGGCCGTGGTTCGCTCGATCGTGGAGCTCGGTCACTCGCTGGGGCTGGTCGTGGTCGCCGAGGGCGTCGAGGAGGACACCGCGCGGGACCAGCTGGCCGCGATGGGCTGCGACGTGGCGCAGGGGTACCTGATCTCCCGGCCGCTGTCCGAGGAGCGGCTGGAGGCGTGGTTGCAGGCGCGGACGGCGCAGGCCCGGGGCCTGCGCGACGAGACCGTGCTGACCCTGCTGTCGTAGGGGAACCCCCCGGTGTGAGCCCTCCGGCGGCCCATGTACAGTCATCACGGCTCACGCGGAGAGAGCACGCCCCAATAGCTCAGTCGGCAGAGCGTCTCCATGGTAAGGAGAAGGTCTACGGTTCGATTCCGTATTGGGGCTCGCGAATACACTTGAGGGTGTCCGTCCCTCAGGGGGACCTGGCGGTGTAGCTCAGTCGGTAGAGCAAGCGGCTCATAATCGCTGTGTCGCCGGTTCAAGTCCGGCCACCGCTACGCGTTACGCAGGAGAGAGAGGCAAGGCAGTGGCTGGCAGCGACGTGCGACCGAAGATCACCTTGGCGTGCGAGGAGTGCAAGCACCGCAACTACATCACCAAGAAGAACCGGCGCAACGACCCGGATCGCTTGGAGATGAAGAAGTTCTGCCCGAACTGTGGCACGCACCGCTCGCACAAGGAAACCCGCTAGGTGCCGTTGGACCCGTCCTACGCGGGCCACGCGTACCCGCGTTCGGAGGCCTACGAGGTCGGCCGGGCCAAGATCAGGGAGTTCGCGGACGCCATCGGCGACCCGAACCCGATGTACCGGGACGTCGAGGCCGCGCACGCGGCCGGGCATCCGGACGTGATCGCCCCGCCGACCTTCCCCACCCTCCTGTTCGGCAAGTACTCCCTCGAGGCGCTGGTCGCCGACCCGGAGCTCGGGCTCGACTACGACCGCATGGTGCACGGGGACATGTCGTTCACCTACGAGCGCCCGGTCCGGGCCGGTGACCGCCTCACCGTGGTCACCACCGTCGACGGGATCATGAACCGCGCCGGCAACGACTTCCTCAACCTCCGCGTCGACGTCGACACCGTCGACGGCGAACGGGTCGTCGTGGCACGCGCACAACTGGTCGTGCGGGGGGTCGAGTGACCGACATCACCGTCGGCACCGAGCTGCCGCCCCGGTCGGTCCGGGTCACCCGCGCCGACCTGGTCCGCTACGCCGGCGCCGCGCTGGACTTCAACCCGATCCACTGGAACGAGAAGGTCGCCGACGAGGTCGGGCTGCCCGGCGTGATCTCGCACGGCATGCTCACCATGGCCATCGCCGGCCGGCTGGTCACCGACTGGCTCGGCGACCCCGGCGCGCTGGTCGAGTACGGCGCCCGCTTCATCCGGCCCGTGGTCGTGCCCAACGACGACGCCGGCGCGCTGGTCGAGCTGACCGGCAAGGTCCGCGAGGTCCGCGAGGACGGCACCGCCCGCGTCGACGTCACCGCGAAGTTCGACGGCAAGGCCGTGCTCGGCAAGGCCGTCGCCATCGTCCGGCTGCCCTGAGGCGTTCAGCGGGTCGCGGAGAGGTCCTCGGCGGCGCGCATGGTGTGCCAGACGACCTCCGGCGGGACCTCGTCCTCGCGGGTCGAGGCGACCACCGCCCACGCGTCCGTCCGCCGGCGCACCAGGGCCCCCACGCACGAGACACCGTCGCGGAACTGGCCGTGCTCCAGCACCGGGCGGCTCGCGTCCACCCCCGCCAGCTCGGCCTCCAGCTCGTCGAAGTCGATCAGGGTGCGCGCGGTGAAGCGGCGCATGCCCTGCTCGGCCAGGTACGCCGCGCGCCGGGCACGGGGGAGCGCGGCCAGCAGCACCTTGCCCAGCACCGTCGCGTGCGCGGCCACGCCCAGGCCGACCTCGAGGTCCTCCAGGTGCGGCGACTCCGGGCCCTCCACCAGGTCGGTGATCACCACGCGCCCGGCGACGAACCGGCCCAGGTAGGCCGAGCGGCGAGTCATCGCCGACAGGTGCCGCAGCACCTCGTGCGCCTCGGGCGGCTGGTCGAACGACGCCTGCAGGTCGTGGAACCGGCGCGCCACCGACGAGCCGAGGTCGTAGCGGCCGGTCTGGTCGCGCACCAGGTAGCCCTCGTAGGTGAGGGTGCGCACCAGGTGGTAGGTGGTCGACAGGTGCAGCGAGCAGCGCCGGGCGATCGCCTTGACGGTCAGCGGGGCCGGGTCGGCGCCGACCTCCTCCAGGATCCGGAGGGCCCGGGACACCGATCGGACCAGGTCGGACGGCTCGGGCACTCGTTCGCGCATAGGTCACCGTCCCCGCGTGCGCGGCTGGTTTTCACCATCTGAAAACCTGCCGCTTCCTCCTCGCCGGCACCGCTGCGAACCTCGAAGCATGGCCGAACTCCCAGTGCGATCCATGCTGCCCGCACAAGGACAGCTCCGCACGACGGGAGATTCGCCGGCGCACTCGCTGCGGTTGCATGAGATGGAAGCCCCGGCCCGGACCCCGCCGGAAACGCCCTGAACGGCGCCCGCCTTGTCGAGCGGCGCCGTTCAGGGCCTCGGGTCTACTCCGCCTCGCGGAGGAGGTCGCCCATCCGGGTGACGCCGGTGGCGAGGTCGTCGTCGCCGAGGGCGTAGGACAGCCGGAAGTAGCCGGGGGTGCCGAAGGCCTCGCCGGGCACCACGGCCACCTCGGCGTGCTCCAGGACCGCGGCGGCCAGGTCGACGCTGGTCTCCACCCGGGTGCCCCGGATCGTCCTGCCCAGCAGGGACTTCACCGACGGGTAGGCGTAGAACGCGCCCTGCGGCGTCGGCACGTCGACGCCGGGGATCTCCGACAGCAGCTTCACGATCGTGCGGCGGCGGCGGTCGAAGGCCTCGCGCATCTCGTGCGCCGCGTCGAGCGGGCCGGCGACGGCGGCCAGGGCCGCGCGCTGGGACACGTTCGCCACGTTCGACGACAGGTGGGACTGCAGGTTGCCGGCCGCCTTGGTGACGTCCGCCGGGCCGATCATCCAGCCGACCCGCCAGCCGGTCATCGCGTAGGTCTTGGCGACCCCGTTCACCACGACGCAGGTGTTCGCCAGCTCCGGGACGACCACCGGCATCGACGCGGCCTCGACGCCGTCGTAGGTCAGGTGCTCGTAGATCTCGTCGGTGATCACCCAGATGCCGTGCTCCAGCGCCCAGCGGCCGATGGCCTCCACCTGCTCGCGCGGGTAGACCGCGCCCGTGGGGTTGGACGGGCTGCAGAACAGCAGCACCTTCGTGCGCGGGGTCCGCGCCGCCTCCAGCTGCTCGACCGACACCAGGTAGCCGGTGGACTCGTCGGTCACCACCGGCACCGCGACGCCGCCGGCCAGCGCGATCGACTCGGGGTAGGTGGTCCAGTACGGGGCCGGCAGCAGCACCTCGTCGCCCGGGTCGAGCAGGGTGGCGAAGGCCTGGTAGACGGCCTGCTTGCCGCCGTTGGTGACCAGCACCTGGCCGGGCAGCACCTCGTAGCCGCTGTCCCGGGCCGTCTTGGCCGCGATCGCCTCGCGCAGCTCCGGCAGACCACCGGCGGGCGTGTAGCGGTGGTTGCGGGTGTCCCTGGCCGCCTCGACCGCCGCCTCGACGACCGCGGGCGGGGTGGGGAAGTCGGGCTCGCCGGCGCCGAAGCCGATGACCGGACGGCCGGCGGCCTTCAGTGCCTTGGCCTTGGCGTCCACGGCGAGCGTGGCGGACTCGGCGATACCGCCGATCCGCGCGGAGATCCTGGTGACAGAGCTGTCTGCGGCCATGTGTGGAATCGTCGCAGATTCGTCCGATCGGCATAACCGGGGCCTCGGGGAGGGCGCGGTTGCGGGGCGCGTGGACGCTTGCCGTACACTCTTGAACTTGGAAGTTGCCGACCCAGCCCCACGCGGGACAGTGGGGTGGGTCGAATGCGTCCAAAGGGGTGTAGCTCAACTGGCAGAGCAGCGGTCTCCAAAACCGCAGGTTGCAGGTTCAAGTCCTGTCACCCCTGCGTCAGACGTAAGGCGCGAGGAACCCATCGAGCGGAGGAACTGGCGTGGCTGACGACCGCGACAAGGAGCGGGACAAGGGACAGGAGCGCCCGTCTCGTCCGGTCACCGCCGCTGCGCGGCGGGAGCGCCGTGCGTCCGCTCGTCCCGCCGCGCGCAAGGACGCCGCGTCCACCGACGACACGAAGTCGGACAAGGTGGACGCCAAGGCCGACGACAAGACGCGGCCGCGCGCGAAGAGCAAGGCCGGCGAGCGCAAGACCGGTGAGCACAAGGGCCGCCCGACGCCGTCGCGGGACCGCAAGGAGCGGCCGGGCCTGTTCTCGCGGATCGCCCGGTTCCTGCGCGAGGTGGTGGCCGAGCTCCGCAAGGTCATCTGGCCCACCCGCAAGCAGATGATCACGTACACGGCTGTCGTGTTGGTTTTCGTGGCCTTCATGGTTGCCCTGATCGCGGGGCTGGACCTCGCGCTCGCCCAGGGCGTGTCGGCTCTGTTCGGCTGACCCGCGCCCCCTCGGGAGGGCACGCGGGTCGACCAGGGTAGGCACGTGATCGATGAAAGGAAGCGAGACCGAACAGTGAGCTCCGAGAACGGCAGCCAGGAGCCGACCACCGTCGACGAGGCCGAGGCGGCGCTGCGCGTCGACGACACGGTGGAGGACGTGGTCGGGCACCCCGAGGCGCAGGCCGACGAGCCCGCTGCGGACACCACCGACGCCGTCGCCGAGGACACCGCTGACGACGACGCCATCGAGGACGCCGCCGACACCGCCGACACCGCTGCCGACACCGAGGACGCTCCCGCCGACGACGTCGAGGACACCGACACCGACGTCGCCACGGAGGAGACGGCCGAGGAGGAGCCGGCCGACCCGGCCGCCGAGATGCGCGACGCGCTGCGTCGCGCGCCGGGCGACTGGTACGTCGTGCACTCCTACGCCGGCTACGAGAACAAGGTCAAGACCAACCTCGAGACCCGTATCCAGACCCTGGACATGGAGGACTACATCTTCCAGGTCGAGGTGCCGACGGAAGAGGTCACCGAGATCAAGAACGGGCAGCGCAAGCAGGTCCAGCGCAAGGTGCTGCCCGGCTACATCCTCGTCCGGATGGAGCTGAACGACCCCTCGTGGTCCGCGGTGCGCAACACCCCCGGGGTCACCGGCTTCGTCGGCGCGACGTCCA
Source organism: Actinophytocola sp. (assembly GCA_036259595.1). Classification (GTDB taxonomy): domain Bacteria; phylum Actinomycetota; class Actinomycetes; order Mycobacteriales; family Pseudonocardiaceae; genus Actinophytocola. The sequence goes on along the minus strand of DATABL010000327.1, from coordinate 5,277 downwards.
AGCCGTCGCCGCTGACCATCGACGAGGTGCTGAAGTTCCTCCTCCCGCAGGTGGAGGAGGCCAAGCCGGCAGCCGCTGGCAAGGGCACGGCAGCCGCACCGGCCAAGGGCCCCGCGGTGGAGGTCGACTTCGAGGTCGGCGAGTCGGTCACCGTCATGGACGGCCCGTTCGCCACGCTGCCCGCGACGATCAGCGAGGTCAACGCCGACGGGCAGAAGCTCAAGGTGCTGGTGTCGATCTTCGGCCGGGAGACGCCGGTCGAGCTGTCGTTCAGCCAGGTCTCGAAGATCTGACGAACGCAGACACGTAATCGAGCAGGGATAGAAATGCCACCCAAGAAGAAGAAGCTGTCCGCGATCATCAAGTTGCAGATCACGGCCGGCCAGGCCAACCCCGCGCCCCCCGTGGGTCCCGCGTTGGGTCAGCACGGCGTCAACATCATGGACTTCTGCAAGCAGTACAACGCCGCGACCGAGTCGCAGCGGGGCACTGTGGTCCCGGTCGAGATCTCCGTGTACGAGGACCGCTCGTTCGACTTCAAGCTCAAGACCCCGCCGGCGGCGAAGCTGCTGCTCAAGGCCGCGGGCGTGGACAAGGGCAGCGGCGAGCCGCACCGCGCCAAGGTCGGCAAGGTGACCTGGGACCAGGTGCGCGAGATCGCGGAGACGAAGAAGTCCGACCTCAACGCCAACGACGTCGACCAGGCGGCCAAGATCATCGCCGGCACCGCCCGGTCGATGGGCCTGACGGTCGAGTAATCACCCCAGAACGCGTGGGAGGGCCGGGCGCGGCCCGCAACCACTTCCTGATTGGAATCAGACATGGCAAAGCGCAGCAAGGCCTACCGCCAGGCCGCCGAGCTGATCGACCGCGAGCGGCTGTACTCGCCGCTCGAGGCGGCGAAGCTCGCCAAGGAGACTTCGCGGGTGAAGCTGGACGCGACCGTCGAGGTGGCGATCCGGCTGGGCGTCGACCCCCGCAAGGCCGACCAGATGGTGCGCGGCACGGTCAACCTGCCGCACGGCACCGGCAAGACCGCGCGCGTGATCGTGTTCGCCACCGGTGACAAGGCCAACGAGGCCATCGCCGCGGGTGCGGACGAGGTCGGCGCCGAGGACCTGATCGAGCGTATCCAGGGTGGCTGGCTCGACTTCGACGCCGCGATCGCGACCCCCGACCAGATGGCGAAGGTCGGCCGCATCGCGCGCATCCTCGGCCCGCGTGGCCTGATGCCGAACCCGAAGACCGGCACCGTGACCCCGGACGTCACCAAGGCCGTCGCCGACATCAAGGGCGGCAAGATCAACTTCCGGGTCGACAAGCAGTCGAACCTGCACCTGGTGATCGGCAAGACCTCGTTCGACCAGGAGAAGCTGGTCGAGAACTACGCGGCCGCGCTGGACGAGGTGCTCCGCGCCAAGCCGTCCGCGGCGAAGGGCCGGTTCCTGAAGAAGGTCACCTTCAGCACGACCATGGGCCCCGGCATCCCGGTCGACCCGGGCCGCACCCGCAACATGCTGGCCGACGAGCCCGTCGCCTGACCAGAACACGCGAAACGGCGCCCTGCGAGGACAACCTCGAGGGCGCCGTTCTCGTTCGGCTATCCGATCTGGGCGTCCACCGCGGCCAGGGCGGTGGTGACCGGCTGGAAGAAGGTGACGCCGCCGGTGGTGCAGTCACCGGCGCCGCCGGAGGTCAGGCCGATCGCCTCGCCGTTCTCGGTGAACAGCGGGCCGCCGCTGTCGCCGGGCTCGGCGCAGACGGTGGTCTGGATCAGGCCGGTGACGGTGCCCTCCGGGTAGTTCACGGTCGCCTCGAGGCCGGTGACCTCGCCGTCGAACAGGCCGGTCGTGCTGCCCATCCGGAACACCTGCCGCCCGATCTCGGCCTCCGCGGCCTCCTCGATCGGGAACAGCCGTCCGTCGCCGAGGTCGACCGCGCTCGGTGTCTCGGCCGCCGGGTCGTCGTAGGTGAGCAGCGCGAAGTCGCCCTCGCCGGGGAACACCGCGTCCCGCACGGTGCCGATCGGCGCGCCGCCCGGCTCGTCCGACCACTCCTCCGCGATGACCCCGCAGTGCCCGGCGGTCAGGAAGCCCGGCGTGCCGTCGCCGGTGACGACGTTGAAGCCGAGCGAGCAGCGCCCACCGCCGGCGAAGATGGCGTCGCCACCCTCGGCGAACAGGCTCAGCTCGCCGGGGGTGCGCCGCAGGCGGGCCACGTCGCCGAGGGAGTCGACGGTGGTCTCCAGCGTGTCCCAGGTGTCGCCGGTGACCGTGGCGTCGGCCGTGACGATCATCCGGTCGGTCCGCGGGTCGACGGCCCACGCGGTGCCGGGGATGCGGTCCTGCCGGAGCTGGTTGAGCGTGGTCATGGCCATGTCCCGGTCCGACGGTCTCGGGATGGGCGCCGCCGAGCGCTCGGCCTGGGCCTGTGGCAGCAGGACGGCGACCAGCGCCGCGACCGCGACCGCGGAAGCCCCGGCTACCAGGCCTTTCCTGCTCGCCGGACGGTGTTTGGAGCGCACTTCGCGACCTCCTCGGTAGTGGGATTCCCCATTCCCAATACGAGGAGGAGCCGAGGCCGGTTCAGGAGGTCGGCGGCGCGCTGGGCACGGTGGTGCAGTCCTCCGACTCGTGCGCGGTGACGATCCACTGGTTGCCGCCCTTGGAGTTCCGGTCGCGGGTGACCGTCAGCTGGCCGAGCGGCGGGCCGCCCCGCACGCCGAGGGTGCAGGAGCTGACCGTCACCGAGTCGGTGGTCGGGTACCGGTCCACCGAGTTCATCTCCGACGGGTTGGCGTACTCGGACTTCTGGCCCGGCACCACCTCGGCGTTGAGGCCCGCGACGGCCTCTTCGCACGTGTTGCCGTAGGCGCTGAAGTTCTCGGCGAACTGGTCCCTGGCCTTCACGGTGAACCGACCGCACGCACGCTCCGGATCGCCCTGGGCGACGTCGTCGTACACCCACCGGACGGCCGCGCGCGGGTTCTCCTCGAACAGCAGCGTCCCCTCCTGTTTCCGGCCGCCACGTTCCGACGCGGTTGGCTGGGAGGGCGCGTCGCCGAGGAAGTAGTCGATGGCCAGGTACCCGGCGGCGACGAGCAGCAGCACCACGATGACCGCGGTGACGATCTTGCCGGCGATCGCGCGCAGCGCCCGCTTCACCGGGTTCTGCCGGGGCGGCGGCGGGCCCCAGGGCTGGAGGGAACCCGGCGGCGGGGGCGGGCCCTGCGGGAACCCCTGCTCCTTCTGCTGGCGCATCAGCTCCTGGAACTGCTTGAACTCCTGGAACTGCCGGAACTCCTCCGGGTCGACGGGCGCCGGTTCGCTCGGCTGCCGCGGCGCCGGCGGTTGGGACGGCGGTTGGGCCGGCGGTCGCGATGGCGGGAAGATCAGCTCGCCGCGCGGTGGCGTCGGCTCGTCGTCGGGCGGCGGGCCCGGCGGCGGGTGCGAGTTGTCGGCCACGGCTCCCATGATGCCGTACCAGCCGGGGGTGGTTGGAACGGCGCCGCGACCACCCCGTATTCTCGACAACGGTTCTACCGAAGACCGCTGGTCTCCGCGCAAGCGGACGAAGGCCCCTCCGACGGGGGCGGCCCGCGCAGGGAGAACGAGGTTGCCGAGCGTTCGCGCGCTCCCACGCCCCGTGCCCCTGCGCCGGGGCGTTCGTCGTCTCCGGGGTCCTCGACAGGCGGTTCACGCCAAGAGAGGAGGCGACCATGGCGAAGGCAGACAAGGTTGAGGCCGTCGCTGAGATCGCGGACAAGTTCCGCAACAGCTCGGCTGCCGTTGTCACCGAGTACAGCGGCCTGTCCGTGTCCCAGCTGACCACCCTGCGTCGCGCTCTCGGCACGGGGACGAGCTACCGGGTCGCGAAGAACACCCTGGTCAAGCGCGCGGCGGAGAAGGCCGAGGTGCAGGGCCTGGACGCCCTGTTCGTCGGCCCGACCGCCATCGCGTTCGTGGAGGGCGAGCCCGTGGACGCCGCCAAGGCGATCCGGGACTTCTCCAAGGAGCACAAGGGCCTGGTCATCAAGGGCGGCTACATGGACGGCCGCCCGCTCACGGTCGAAGAGGTCGACCAGATCGCCGACCTCGACTCCCGCGAGGTGCTGCTCGCCAAGCTGGCGGGCGCCATGAAGGGCAACCTCACCAAGGCGGCCGGCCTGTTCAACGCGCCGGCCTCCCAGGTCGCCCGCCTGGCCGCGGCACTGCAGGAGAAGAAGGCGTCAGCCGAGCAAGCGGCCCCCGCCGAGAGCTGAAACTCACCAACTAGGAAGGAAACGCCGCCATGGCGAAGCTGAGCACCGACGAGCTGCTCGACGCGTTCAAGGAGATGACGCTGCTCGAGCTGTCCGACTTCGTGAAGCAGTTCGAGGACACCTTCGACGTCACCGCCGCCGCTCCGGTGGCCATGGCCGCCCCGGTGCAGGGTGGCGACGGTGGCGCCCCGGCCGTCGAGGAGCAGGACGAGTTCGACGTCGTCCTCGAGGCCGCCGGCGACAAGAAGATCCAGGTCATCAAGGTGGTCCGCGAGGTCGTCTCCGGCCTGGGCCTCAAGGAGGCCAAGGAGCTGGTCGAGGGCGCTCCGAAGCCGATCCTGGAGAAGGTCGCCAAGGACGCCGCCGACGCGGCCAAGGAGAAGCTGGAGGGCGCCGGCGCGACCGTCTCCCTCAAGTGACGGCACGCTGATTTGCTCTGCTCAGGGCCGGTACCGCTAAGGTGCCGGCCCTGAGCGCTTTCCAGGGTCGGGGGACTTAACTGGGCAGTAACCTCTCGGCTCCTGGCTCGTTGCACCGACGTGTAACCGGAAGTCGCAGGAGGTTCGATGGGCGCCGAGGTGGTCGTCGAGGGTCTGACGAAGTCCTTCGGCCGGCAGACCATCTGGCGGGACGTCACGCTCACGTTGCCGCCGGGCGAGGTCAGCGCGATGCTCGGGCCGTCGGGCACCGGCAAGTCGGTGTTCCTCAAGTCGATGATCGGCCTGCTCAAGCCGGACAAGGGCCGCTGCGAGATCAACGGCGTCGACATCGTCACCTGCTCGGAGCGCAAGCTCTACGAGATCCGCAAGCTGTTCGGCGTGCTGTTCCAGGACGGCGCCCTGTTCGGCTCGATGAACCTCTACGACAACGTCGCGTTCCCGCTGCGTGAGCACACGCGCAAGTCCGAGTCCGAGATCCGCCGCATCGTGCTGGAGAAGCTCGACATGACCGGCCTCACCGGCGCGGAGCGCAAGCTCCCCGGCGAGATCTCCGGCGGTATGCGCAAGCGCGCCGGC
>DATABL010000326.1:0-12684 GCA_036259595.1 Actinophytocola sp. | reverse complement strand
GCACCGGCCGGCCCTTCCCCGCCCACTTGGAGGCACCCTGACATGTTCCGACCACTAGTCGCCGCGACCGCCGCGGCGTTGACGGTGCTGGGGCTGGTGGCGGCACCGGCCTCGGCATCGCCGGAGCCGGCGTCGCCGAAGCCGGTCAAACCGGCGCCGGCCGCTCCGGAGCTGGCCGAGGCGGATGACGCCGCGGCCGCGGCGCAGACGCTGCGCTGGACCGGCACCGACAGCATCACCGAGTACGGCGAGGAACCCACCACCGCGGTGGCGGGGGAGACCACGATCGTCTTCGAGAACAACGAGTCGACCGGCAACACCACGTTCATGACCCACACGTTGACGTTCGACACGTCGACGCCGGGCTACAACCACGACGTGCCCCTGAACATCACCGCCAACCCGCTGGACGGCAACGGCGGGCTGCACGAGGCGACCGTGACGCTCACGCCGGGCACGTACCGCTTCTACTGCACCGTCCAGGGCCACGGACAGATGGCTGGTGAGCTCGTCGTGACCGGCGGTGGCGGCGAGGACACCACCCCGCCGACGGTGACCGCCGAGATCACGGGCACCCAGGACGCCGACGGCAACTACGTCGGCAGCGCCACCGCGACGCTGACCGCCACGGACGACTCGTCCGGTGTGGACAGTGTCGAGTACCAGCTGGACGGTGGCGAGTGGACGGCGTACACCGAGCCGGTCGCGGTGAACGCGGTCGGCGACCACACGCTGCTCTACCGGGCCACCGACGTGGCGGGCAACGTCTCGGCGGAGGGCACGGAGTCGTTCTCGGTCGTCGAGGGCGGCGGCGGGGAGGACACCACGCCGCCGACCGTGTCCGCCGAGGTGACCGGTGAGCAGGACGCCGACGGCAACTACGTCGGCACCGCGACCGTCACGGTCACCGCGACCGACGACGGTTCCGGCGTGGAGCTGGTGGAGTACGAGATCGACGACACCGGCTTCCTGCCGTACACCGAGCCGGTGGCGGTGACCGAGCCGGGCGACCACGCGGTGCAGTTCCGCGCGACCGACGCGGCCGGCAACGAGTCGGAGACCGGCTCGGTGCCGTTCCGGGTCGTCGAGGGCGGCGGCGGGGAGGACACCACGCCGCCGACCGTGTCCGCCGAGGTGACCGGTGAGCAGGACGCCGACGGCAACTACGTCGACGCCGCCGTGGTGACCCTGTCGGCCACCGACGACGGTTCCGGGGTGGCGTCGGTGGAGTACCAGCTCGACGGCGGCGAGTGGACGGCGTACACCGCGCCGGTCACGGTCAACGCGCCGGGCGAGCACATGCTGCACTACCGGGCGACCGACGTGGCGGGCAACGTGTCCGAGGAGGGCATGTCGTCCTTCACCGTGGTGCAGCAGGACGGCACCGCGCCGACCGTGTCGGCCACCGTCGTCGGTGAGCAGGACGCCGACGGCAACTACCTCGGCAGCGCGTTGGTCACGGTCACCGCCGAGGACGAGGGGTCCGGTGTGGACTCCGTCGAGTACTCCCTGGACGGTGGTGCGTGGACCGCGTACACCGAGGCGGTGCAGGTCGGCGACGCCGGCGCGCACACGTTCGCCTACCGGGCGACCGACGTGGCCGGCAACGTGTCCGAGGAGGGCTCGGAGTCGTTCACCGTGGTCGACGACCCGAACCAGGACACGGTGCCGCCGAGCGTGTCGGCGCAGGTGACCGGGAGCCAGGACGCGGACTGGAACTACGTGGACACCGCGACGGTCACCCTCACCGCGCTGGACGTCGACTCCGGTGTGGCGTCGGTGGAGTACAAGCTGGACGACGGTGAGTGGACCGAGTACACCGAGCCCCTGTCGGTCGACGAGGGCGAGCACACGGTCTGGTACCGGGCGACGGACAACGCGGGCAACGTCTCCGCCGAGCTGTCCGGCTCGTTCACGGTGGTCGAGCCCGTCAACGACGAGTGCCCCGACTCCGACACCCGGGCGACGGTGTTCATCGGCAACGAGAACACCTACGTGGCCAACCGGGTGACCGCCAACGGCTGCACGGTCGCCGACGCGATCGCGCAGGACGACTGGTACCGCACGCACAACGCGTTCGTCCGACATGTCAAACGAACGACCAGGGACCTGGTCGAGAGCGGTGTCCTGACCTCGAGGGAGCGCGACATCATCGTCCGCGCCGCCGCGCGGTCCGACATCGGCTACAACCTCGCCAGGCGCGTCTAGGAAGTCGACACCCGACAGGGCCCCCGGTCTCCTCGTGACCGGGGGCCCTGTCGCGTGGTCAGCGGGTGACCGGCAGCGCGGTCAGTCGCCAGGTGCCGGGGTCGAGCATGCGCAGCTCGGCGATGTCCTTGGCCAGCGCCAGGTCGGGGAACCGCTGCCACAGCGCGGTGAGCGCCACCTCGGTCTGCACCCGGGCGAGCGAGGCGCCGAGGCAGAAGTGTGGCCCGTGCCCGAAGCCGAGGTGACCGGGCGGGCCCGACGGGCGGCGGACGTCGAACCGGTCCGGGTCGGGGTACGCACGCGGGTCGCGGTTCGCCGCGGCGACCGAGGCCATGATCGCGTCGCCCCTGGCGATCGGCACGCCGTGCAGGTCCAGGTCCTCGGTGGCGTAGCGGGGGACGGTCAGCAGGGCCGGGCCGCACCAGCGGATCAGCTCGTCGACCGCGGCCAGGGACGGCTCGCGGCGCCACTCGGCGAGCTGGTCGGGGTGCGTCAGGAGCTCGGCGACGGCGTTCGCGACGAGGTTGGTCGGGGTCTGGCCGGCGAGGACCAGGTGCCAGACGAACGTGACCAGCTCGTCGTCGGTCAGCGCGTCGCCGGCGCCGACGAGGTCGGCGAGCAGGTCGTCCCCGGGTTCCGCGCGCCGGCGTGCGACGGCGGCCTGGGCGTCGGCCATGATCCCGGGGATCGCCGCCGCGAACGCCGGTCCGTGGCCGGTGGCGACCGCCTCGCCGTAGCTCCGCCACCGCGGCCGGTCGGCGGCGGGGATGCCGACGAGCTCGCAGATCACCTCCATCGGCAGCGGCCGGGCCAGGTGCGGCAGCAGGTCGACCGGGTCGCCGGCGGGCAGCGTGTCGAGCAGGTCGTCGACGATCCGCCGCACGCGTGGCCGGAACGCGGCGGCGTGCCGCGCCGTGAACGCCGGGGTGACCATCCGGCGCAGGCGCCGGTGCTCGTCGCCGTTCATCTCCGACATCGTGCGCAGGTAACGCACGCAGTGGGCGGGGACGTCCGGGCGCTGGAAGCTCTCGGTGTCGAGCTCGAAGCGCGGGTCGCCGAGCATCGCCCGGGCGTCGGCGTGTCGGGTCAGGACCCAGACCGGGCCGAGGCCGGGGATCTGGGTCCTGGCCAGCGGCCCGGTCTCGCGGGCGTGTCCGTAGGCGGTGAAGGGGTCGCGGAGCAGGTCGGGGTCGGTCAGGTCGATCTCGTACACGTGAACTCCAGATGTTCGTATCATCTGGATGGTGACAGTATCTCCTCTCGGTTCCGTTCGGCAACGCGGGCCGTTCGGTGCCCTTCAGTGCCGGTTCGTGGCGACCAGCACCGACAGCGCCATGACCAGCGGCCAGATCACGGCCAGCGACAGCGGGTGCCAGGACACCGCCAGCACGATCGCGGTCAGCGCCGAGGTCGCCAGGCCCGCGGCCGGCGACAGGTAGCAGAGCCCGAGTGGCCCGAGGAGGAACGTCCAGAGCAGCGCCGAGCCGGCGCTCCTGTCGGCCGGCTGGGCGACCGGGTACCGGCCGGGGCCGAGAACCTCCTGGTCGACGCCCTTGTACCAGCCGCCGGAGACCAGCGGCGGGTGCGGGGCGAAGACGACCGGCTTGGTGCCGAAGGACTTCGGCGTCTGCAGGGTCGGGCGGGGCAGGTGGCGGTGGTTGTCCAGTTGCCCGAGGGCGAGCTCGGCGCTGCGCATGGCTTCCTCCCCATTGGCGTGCCGGGTAAAGGCTGGTGGTGCCGGCAATTGCCTGGCAGAATCATCGGTTGCGGTTTTCGTTTCGTTTGCCCACTGACCATGCTGGCGGCTCGGGGAAGCGAGCGATGTGTCAAATGGAACATCCGGCAGAACTGGGGAGGCCACGATATGGGCGCTCCGGCTGCTGAGAATGGGGAACGCCGAGCCTGGTACCGGCTGACGGAGGCGGAACGAGCCGCCCTCACCGAGGCGGGGAACATGAAGGTGTGGCGTCCGGGCGAGATCATCGCCCTCCAGGGCAGCCCACCCACCAGCATGTTCGTGGTCCTCCGCGGCTGGGTCAAGATCAGCGCGACGAACTACCGCGGCGACGACGCCCCCCTGGCCGCCCGCGGCCCGGCGGAGATCATCGGCGAGATGGCCCCGATCAGCGGGCTGCCCAGAACCGCCACGATGTCCGCGATCGACGAGGTGCACACGCTGGTCGTCGCCCGGGAGCGACTGCTGGGGGTGCTGCGCCGCCGCCCGCACATCGCCGAGGAACTGCTCCGCACGGTCGCGATCCGGCTGCAGCAGTCCGACCGGTTGCGGCTGGAGTCCGGCGGCCCGGACTTCCCGCAGCGGCTGGCGGCGGTGCTGCTGGAGCTGGCCCTGCAGTACGCGCCGGACTGGGCCGAGGGCAGGCAGGTGAAGCTGAAGTTCAACCAGGGGGAGCTGGCGAGCTTCGCGCGGGTGTCGCGGAGCACCCTGGTCAGGGGGCTGGACGAGCTCCGCAAGCTGGGCGTGGTCGAGACCGCCAGGCAGCGCATCACGATCATGCACCCGGAGACGCTGCGCGAGCTCGCCGCCGGCCGCCCGCCGCCCGAGATGCGCTGATTGGTCCGGACCTCGGGTCGGAAATATGGGCTACCGTGGATTATCTGCTCCGACAGAACGAGCGGAGGCCGGCGCGGTTAATTCGTTCTCGACAAGCCCCGAGCACGGGGCCGATCACGTCAAATGACACATTGCCGCCCGATTCGTTCTGCTTGGATTCCCGGCGGGGAGATTGCCGGGTGTGTCAGAACGAGATGCCGCCCTGGATGTCGCGGGCCTGGACGACGTTGCCGGACACGGTGCCGGAGACCTGGTTGTTGACGGCGCCGCGCTGCTGCACCGAGACGTCCCGCCAGCGGGTGCGCAGTTCGGTGGCGAACTCCGGGTCCTCGGCCTCCGCGCGGGCGAGTTCCTCGCCGAGGGCGGTCACCTCGGGGGAGTCGGGATCGGCGCCGGCGGCCGCCTCCAGGGTCCTCGTCGCCGCGGGGTCGGAGCTGAACTTCTGCCGCACGAACTCGTAGAGGCCCGTGACTGCCTTCCCGGTGAGGGCGGCGGCGATCGAGATCAGGAAGGGCTCTGGCATCTCTGGTCTCCCGTATGGTGCTGTCGTACCACGGTAGCAACCAGAACACGGGCGCCCACCCGCGTTCGCGAGTGGGCACCCGGATGGACCTCTCGGTCAGTGTGCCCTGGTACTGCGGCGGCCGAAGAGCCGCCCGATGACCCGGAACGGCAGGGTCACGACGTTCACGACCGTGCCGATGACGGCGCTCAGCGCGCTCTTGCCTCGACGGGCTGGCCTGGTCATGGCTGTCTGCCTCCTTCAACGGGATCCGAACAACTACGTAATACCCGGACGAGGGTCACTCAAACGTGCGACAGGAACAGGCGGTCGAGGAACGGGTTGGTGAACTTGCCCCCGGGATCGACGGCGCGGCGGAGCTCGACGAAGTCCCTCCATTGTGGATACTGCGGGGCGAGTCGGGTGGTGGCGAAGCACTTTCCCCAGTGCGGCCGCGCGCCGAGCGGGAGCAGGGCCGCCTCGATGTCGGGGAGCAGGGCGGTGACGGCGGCGGGATTCTGGTGCCAGGTGAAGTGGATCGCGATCGCGTCGCGGCCGTACGCGCCGCTGAGCCACAGGTCGTCGGCGGCCACGGACCGTATCTCGGTGACATGGAGGACCGGGGCGATGCGCCCGCCCATTGCCCGCACGCGGCTGAGTGCCTCGGGGGCGGCGTCACGGGGCACGAGGTACTCGCTCTGCAGCTCGTCGCCGCTGCTGGGTTTGTGCTCCATCCGGAAGTGCGGCAGCCGGTCCAGCCACGGGCCGGGGACCCCGAGCTGCTCGGTCACCGCCGCCACCGACTCGGTGGGGATCATGTGCACCCCGACCGGCGACGGGGCGGCGCCGTACAGGTCCGCGGGCGGGTCGGCCGTCGTGCTCTTCACCCAGACCTGGCGCAGGTGGTCGCCGGTCCAGTCGGTGAACAGGCTGACGCTGTAGCCGGCGGACATCAGCGCGTCGAGGTCGGCCAGGGCCGCCGGCCACGGCACCCCGGGGTACACCGTCTGCCGCACGTCGAACGCCGGGACGACGTCCAGTGCCACCCGCACCACCACCCCCAGCGCGCCGAGGGCGACGACCGAGCCGGCGAACTCCCGGTCGCCGCGGGACACCCGCCGCAGCTCCCCGTCGGCGCCGACGATATCCAGCGCCGCCACCGACGTGCTCAGGCAGCCGTTGCGGTCGCCGGAGCCGTGCGTGCCGGTGGCCACCGCGCCCGCCACCGAGATGTGCGGCAGCGACGCCAGGTTCGGCAGCGCCAGCCCCCGGTCCGCCAGCACCGCCGCCAGGTCGCCGTACCGGGTGGCGGCGGGCACCGTGACGCGGTCGCCGGACACCTCGATGTCCAGTTCGATCTCCGCTGGCAGCGCGTCCAGCGACACCAGCACGTCCGGGGTGTCGGCGACGTCGCTGAACGAGTGCCGCGAGCCGAGCGCGCGGATCCGCGGCGTCTCGACGACCAGCTCCCGCAGCTCGGTCACGGTGGCGGGGCGGGCGATCCGGCCGGCGCGGTAGGTCAGGTTGCCTGCCCAGTTCCGTTCCATGTCGCCCAGTATCCGGGTGGGTTTCACCGCTCGGCTGGGTACTCCTCCCGGTACAGCCAGTGAGGAGGCCGGCATGTCCGAGACGAACCTCGGTCCACTGTGGAGAGTCCTGCGCCCGGTCGCGGCCGTCGTCGCGGTCGTGGTGGCGCTGCTGTGGCTGGTCAGCCGGGTCCCCGACCTCAACCCGTTCGCCGAGGAGACCGTCGACCGCAGCGGGCCGGCGATCCTGCAGTCGGTGCGGGACCTGAGCCAGTACCACGCCGCCGTGGGGGACTTCCAGGTCGTGGTCGACCTCGAGAAGGACGTGCCGTGGCTGCCGGACATCATCGCCGGCGAGCGGACGCTGTTCGTCGCGGCCGGCTCGGTCAGCGCCTACGTCGACCTCGGCGGGCTGGCCGACGACGCGCTGGTCGTCGACGAGGAGCGACGCACCGTCGAGGTCCGCCTGCCGGCGGCCGAACTGGAGAAGCCGAGCCTCGACCAGGAGCGCACCTACGTCTACGACCAGGACCGCGGCGCGTTCAACCGGATCGAGTCGCTGTTCTCCACCCCGGACCAGCGGGAGTTCTACGTGCTGGCCGAGGACAAGATCGCCGAGGCGGCCGAGCGGACCAAGCTCGCCGACCGCGCCGAGCGCAACACCCGCACGATGCTGACCGGCATGTTCGACTCGCTCGGCTACTCCGCGGAGTTCGCCACCGAGGCGGACGCCTCCTGACCCGAACCCCGCTCGATCGGGCTCGATATCGACTCGTTGTCGGTGTCCTTATTGACGCGCACCACCGTGGGCAGGTAAACACAGCAATACAAACATGAACGGTGGTAAAACCACATGGTGGTGCGGGTTTGATCATTACTCTCACGCTGAATCCGAGCCTGGACCGCACGATCGAGATCGCCCGGTTGACCAGGGGCTCGATGACGCGCGCGACCGCGACCCGGCTGGACCCGGGCGGCAAGGGCGTCAATGTGTCCAGGGCCCTGGCCGCGCACGGGGTCCCGACCCTCGCGGTGGTGCCGTGCGGCGGCCCGGAGGGCGAGCAGCTCAACGAGCTGCTGAAACTGGAGGGCATCGACGTCGGCGCGGTGCCGGTGGCCGGGCACACCCGGTCGAACGTCAGCCTCGTCGAGCCGGACGGCACGGTCACCAAGGTCAACGAGCCGGGTGGGTCGCTGCGGGCGGAGGACCTGGAGCGGGTCGACGAGGCGGTGTTGTCCGCGGCGGCGGGCGCGGACTGGGTGGTGGCGAGCGGCAGCCTGCCGCCGGGGGTGCCGGACACGTTCTACGGCCGGCTCGGCCGCCAGCTCACCGAGCTGGGGGTCCGGTTCGCGGTGGACACCTCCGGGACGGCGCTGGCCGCCGCGCTGGAGGCGAAGCCGGCGCTGGTGAAGCCGAACCGGGACGAGCTGGCCGAGACGGTCGGCTTCCGGATCGACACGGTCGCCGACGCGATCCGCGCCGCGGAGGCGATGCGGGTGGCGGGGGCGGAGGCCGTGCTGGCCAGCCTCGGCGCGGACGGCGCCGTGCTGGTCGGTGCGCAGGGGGCGCGTTGGGGCGAGTCGCCCGTCGACCGCGGCCGCAGTGCGGTCGGTGCGGGCGACGCGATGCTCGCCGGGTACCTCGCGGCCGGCACGACCGGCGGGGACGCCCTGGTGGAGGCGCTGTCCTGGGGTGCGGCCGCGGTCCGGTTCCCCGGCAGCCGCATGCCCGGACCGTCCGATGTGGACCGCGCGAGCGTGCGCGTCCACCCGACCCCTGATCTCTCGCGGCCGCTGTCCGGGCCGCACCACGCACACGGGATGGAGCAGATTCGATGACGAATGTGTCCATGGCGGAGATGAAGAACCTGCAGGGCAGCGGTTTCCGCGCGAGAGTGCAGCGCTTCGGCGGCTACCTGGCCGGGATGATCATGCCGAACATCGGCGCGTTCATCGCGTGGGGCCTGATCACCGCGATGTTCATCCCGACCGGCTGGACGCCCAACGAGACCCTCGCCGGCCTGGTGGACCCGATGATCAAGGTCCTGCTGCCGGTGCTGATCGGCTACACCGGCGGCCGGATGGTGCACGGCCAGCGCGGCGCGGTGATCGGCGCGGTCGCCACGATGGGCGTGGTCGTCGGCGCCGAGCAGCCGATGTTCCTCGGCGCGATGATCATGGGCCCGCTGGCCGCGCTCGTGCTGAAGGGCTTCGACCGGCTGGTCGAGGGGAAGATCAAGGCCGGCTTCGAGATGCTGGTCAACAACTTCTCCTCCGGCATCATCGGCGGCGCGCTCGCGCTGGTCGGCGTGGTCGGCATCGGCCCGATCATGGAGGCGCTGACCAACGCCGCCGGCAACGCCGTGGACTTCCTGGTGGACAACAGCCTGTTACCGCTGGTGTCGATCATCGTCGAGCCGGCCAAGGCGCTGTTCCTCAACAACGCGATCAACCACGGGGTGTTCAGCCCGCTCGGCGCGGACCAGGCCCTGGAGACCGGCCAGTCAATCATGTTCATGATCGAGACCAACCCCGGGCCCGGCCTCGGCGTGCTGGTCGCGATGTTCCTGTTCGGGCCGCGGAAGATCCGGCCGACCGTGCCCGGCGCGATGATCATCCAGTTCCTCGGCGGCATCCACGAGATCTACTTCCCGTACCTGCTGATGAAGCCGAAGCTGATCATCGCCGCGATCGCCGGCGGCATGGCCGGGGTCGGCACCGCGATGGTCACCAACTCCGGGGTGGTCGCCGCCCCGGCGCCGGGCAGCATCTTCGCCTACATGGCCGTCACCCCGCGCGGCGGGCATCTCAGCGTGCTGCTGTCGATCGCGGTCGCGGCCGGGGTCGCGTTCGTCGTGGGCGCCGCGCTGCTCAAGTTCGGCCGGGGGGCCGACGAGGACGACCCGGCGCTCGCGGCCGCCGTCGCCGGCGGCACGCCGACCGTGCCGGGTGACGGGAGCGCGGCCGCCGAGCCGGTCGCCAGCACGCCGAACGGCGGCGTGTCCACGACCGCCCGGCCGGTGATCTCCGGCAAGGAGGTCACGAAGCTGATGGTGGCCTGCGACGCCGGGATGGGCAGCAGCGTGATGCTGGCGAGCCAGCTGCGCACCCGGCTCAAGCCCTACGGCGTCACCGTCGAGCACGTGCCGATCAACGACCTGCCGGCCGACTCGCGCCTCGTGCTGACCCACGCCGACCTCGCCGACCGGGCCCGCTCGACCGTGCCGCACGCGGTGGTCATCCCGTTCCAGATGTTCCTCGGCGACCCGGTGTTCGACGAGGTGGAGAAGGCGATCAAGGAGGGTGGTGAGCTGCGTGGCTGAACCAGAGGTGCTGTCCCTGGAAGGCATCCGGCTCGGTCGGACCGCGACCGACAAGTGGGACGCGGTCGGCCAGTGCGGCGAGCTGCTCGACGAGCTCGGCGCGATCGATCCCGGCTACGCCGAGACGATGCACGAACGGGAGCGCTCGGTGTCGACCTACATCGGCGAGGGCGTCGCGATCCCGCACGGGACGGACGCCAGCCGGGCGCTGGTGCGGCGGACGACCCTGGGCGTGCTCCAGTTCCCCGACGGCGTGGACTGGGACGGCCAGCGGGTGACCATCTGCGTGGCCATCGCGGCCAAGGGCGACGAGCACGTCGCGGTGCTCTCGTCGCTGGCCCAGATCCTGATGGACCCGCAGCAGGCCGAGCGGCTGCGTACCTCGAGCAATGTCGAGGAAGTGCACGCGCTGCTCGCATCGATCGGGAAAGGCATCGAAGTATGAGGGTGGCGCGTTTCTACGCCCCGGGTGACCTGCGGCTCGAGGACGCCGAGGCACCGAACCCCGGTCCGGACGAGGTGAAGATCCGGGTGCGGCAGTGCTCGACCTGCGGCACCGACGTGAAGATCTTCAACCACGGGCACCACCACCTGGTGCCGCCGCGGGTCATCGGCCACGAGATCGCCGGCGAGGTGGTCGAGGTCGGCGCCAATGTCGGGGGGTGGGCGGTCGGCGACCGGGTGCAGGTGATCGCGGCCGTACCGTGCGGGAAGTGCTACGAGTGCACCCACGGCAACATGACCGTCTGTCCCAACCAGACCTCGGTCGGCTACCACTACGACGGCGGGTTCGCCGAGTTCCTGGTGGTGCCCAAGGCGGTGCTGGACGTCGACGGGCTGAACCGCATCCCGGACGGCGTCGACTTCGCCGAGGCGTCGGTGGCCGAGCCGCTCGCGTGTGTCCTCAACGGACAGGAGCTGGCCGGGGTCGGGGAGGGCGACGACGTGGTGGTCGTCGGCGCGGGCCCGATCGGGTGCCTGCACGTGCGGCTGGCCCGCGCGCGGGGTGCCCGGCGGGTGTTCCTGGTGGAGCTGAACCGCGCGCGGCTGGACATGTCGGCCGCGGTGGTGCACCCGGACGCCGCGATCTGCGGGTCCGACGTGGACGCCGTGGACGAGGTCCGCAAGCTCACCGACGGCCGGGGCGCCGACGTGCTGATCACCGCGGCCGCCTCCGGCGCGGCACAGGAGGACGCGCTGCAGATGGCCGCCCGCAGCGGGCGGATCAGTCTGTTCGGCGGGCTGCCGAAGGACAAGCCGACGATCACGCTGGACGCGAACCTGGTGCACTACCGGGAGCTGATGCTGGTGGGCGCCAACGGGTCCAGCCCGACGCACAACAAGCAGGCGCTGGAGCTGATCGCGACCGGGCAGGTGCCGGTGTCCGACCTGATCACCCACCGGCTCCCGCTCGCCGACCTGCACGACGCCGTCAACCTGGTGTCCAGCGGGCAGGCCATCAAGGTCACCATCGCGCCGTAGGGTCGAGGAGGAGATATGCCCAGCAGGGATGTCGTCGTCGGATCCAGGATCGGCCTGCACGGGCGGCCGGCCGCGACGGTCGTGCGCACCGCGGCCGCGCAGCCGGTGACCGTGCGGATCAGCACCGCCGGCAAGCCCGCGGTCGACGCGAGCAGCATCATCGCGGTGCTCTCGCTCGGCGCGAAGGGCGGTGACACGGTGACCGTCGAGGCCGACGGCGACGGCGCCGAGGCCGCGCTGGACGCCATGGTCGAGATCCTGGCCCAGGACCTGGACGCCGAGCCGGCCGATGCCTGACGCGCTCACCGGCCTGGGCGTCAGCCCCGGGCGCACGGCCGGCCCGGTGTACCGGATGGCGACGCCGCCGACCCTGCCGGACTCCGTGCCGGCGGTGGCCGACGCCGCCGCCGAGACGACGCTGGCCACCAAGGCGCTGCGCCACGTGGCGTCCGTGCTGGAGGACCTCGCGTCCCGTGTGGACGGTTCGGCCGCCGAGGTGCTGGCGACCGAGGCGATGATGGCCGCCGACAGCACGCTGGCCGACGCGGTGTCGGCCGCGGTGGCCGGCGGTCGACCGGCGGCGTGGGCCATCAGCGACGCGATCGCCGCGCAGCAGGAGACGTTCGCCCAGCTCGGCGGCTACTTCGCCGAGCGCGCGGCGGACCTGGCCGACATCCGGGACCGCGCGGTCGCGCACCTGCTCGACGAGCCGATGCCGGGCCTGCCGGTGCCCGGCCGGCCCTACGTGCTGGCCGCCGACGACCTGTCGCCGGCCGACACCGCGCTGCTGGACCCCAGGACGGTGCTGGCGATCGTCACCCGGCGCGGCGGCCCGACCAGCCACACGGCGATCCTCGCGCGGTCGCGCGGGCTGCCGGCCGTGGTCGGCTGCGCCGGCATCCTGTCCGTCGCGGACGGCGTCGCGGTGTCGGTGGACGGCACCACCGGCGAGGTGACCGAGATCGACGAGTCCGAGGTGGACGGTGTGCGGGCGGCCGCCGCCAGGGAGCGGGAACGGCTCGCGGCGCTCACCGGCCCCGGCCGGACCGCCGACGGGCACGCGGTGCCGCT
>DATABL010000325.1:0-6215 GCA_036259595.1 Actinophytocola sp. | reverse complement strand
GGTGTAGCGTCCGGCCCCACAACGGTCTGTGGCTCGGGGGGAACCACCCGGGACCCGCGGTCGTCGGAGGGTCGAGTGGAGCCGGCTCTGCCGCCGGCTCGACCTTGTCCACAGCTATCGCGTCGAGTGAGTCGAGGAGAGCAACGCGATGACGTTCCCAGGCGGCCAGCCGGGTGGTTACCCGGGTCAGGGCCCGCAGCAGCCGCTACAAGGTCCCGGCGGCTACGGCCGCCCACCGGGAAGCGGCCCCAAGCTCGGCCTGCCACAGATCGCGCACCTGGTCGTCGCCGGCCTCGGCGTGGTGATCCTCTTCGTCTCGTTCGCGAGCGTCGCCGACCCGCAGGAGATCTCCCTCTACGAGTACCAGCTCGGCTGGGTGCCGGCGCTGCTGCTGATCGGCGGCCTGCTCAGCCTGAAGGTCATCCTTCCCGGTGAGGACAAGAAGCCGGGCCTGGTCCCGCCCGTCGTCATCTTCGCGGGCGTCTGGACGTACCTGTTCACGGTCTTCACCGCGGACGGCGACCTCGGCGCCGGCGGCATCATGGTGATGATCTTCGGCATCCTCCAGATGCTGGCCGCGATCGCCGCGCTGCTGTTCGACCTCGGCATCATCAAGCCGCCGGCGCCGAACCCGTACGGCCAGCAGCCGGGTGGCATGTACCCGCCGTCCGGCGCGTTCCCGCAGCAGCCCGGCCAGCAGCCGGGGCAGCAGCCCGGTCAGTACGGCCAGCAGCCGCCCGCGCAGCCGGGTCAGCAGACCACGTTCGCGCCGCAGCAGGGCCAGTTCGGCCAGCAGCCGGGGCAGCAGCAGCAGCCCCCGGGCACGCCGCCCGGCGGCTACCCGCAGCAGTAATGACACCCGGACGGGGGCGGCACCGGAGCACCGGTACCGCCCCCGTTTCGTGTTTCACCTGATCGGGTGGGTGACGGCGTGCCTTTCCCGGGGCTGCCGAGTCCACATGTGACAGTGGCGCGCATGCTCGACCTCGACGCCGCCGACCACTCGACCGAGGACGAGGAGATTGCCCCGCGGCTGACCAGGTTCCGGGTACTCGCCCTCGCCGCGACCGGCCCGCTGGTCACCGGGTACGCGGCCGTGGCCGCGGTGCTGGCGCTGGTCACCGCCGTCGCGCCGCTCGCGCACTTCTCCACCGCCGGAGTGCTCGGCGCCGCGCTGCCGGGCTGGCTCGCCGCCCACCAGGTGCCGATCGCCCTCGGCGGCTTCGAGTTCGGCGCCCTGCCGCTGCTGCCGACCGTCCTGGTGATGGTCCTCGCCGCCCGCGCCGCCGCCGGTGCCGCCGAGCGGCTCGGGTTCGTGACCCCGCGGGAGGCCGGGCACGTGGTCGGCGCGGTCGCGCTCACGCACGGCGTCTGCGGCGTGATGGTCGCGGTGTTCTACACCGGCCGGTACGTCGACGTCGACCCGCTGGCCGCGTTCTACTACCCGGCGCTGCTCGGCGGACTCGCCGCGACCGCGGGCGTGCTGCGGCGCTGCGGGCTCGCGGCCGCGGTGGTCGAGCGGGCCGACGGCGTCGCCGTGCGCGGGCTCGCGGCCGGCGTGGCCGCGGTCGCGCTGCTGCTCGTCGCGGGCGCGACGGTGTTCACGTTCGGCCTGCTCACCTCGGTCGGGACGGCGCGGGACCTGTTCGCCACGGCGGCTCCCGGCATCGGCAGCGGGCTCGGCATGTTGTTGCTGTGCCTGGGTTACCTGCCGAACGCGATGATCGCGGGCACGTCGTTCGTCGCCGGGCCGGGGTTCGCGATGGGCACGGTGTCGTTGTCGCCGCTGGAGTTCGGCGGCGGGCGGGTGCCCGGCATGCCGCTGCTCGCCGCGCTGCCGGAGGAGCAGGCGTCGTGGTGGCCGGTGCTGTGCCTGCTGCCGCTGGGCGTCGGCGTGCTGGTCGGCCGGCGGCTGCGGTACGTCGCCGAGGACCCGGTGACGAGGATGCGCGCGGTCGCGGTGGCGGCGGGTGTGGTCGCGCTCGCGTTCGCCGTACTGGCCGGCAGCGCGGGCGGCCGCCTCGGCGTCGGCCCGTTCGACCCGGTCACCCTGCGCGCGGCGGCGGTGTCGATCGCACTGGTGCTGTGGGTGGGCGTCCCCGCCGCCGCGGTCGCCTGGTTCACCGGCCCCCGCCCCCCACACGACCCGACCCCCGGCCTCATCCCCGACGACACCCTGGATCCCGACCCCAACCCCGACCCCGACCTCGACGACGACTCCGAAGCCGACCCCGAACCCGACCTCGATGACGACCACGGTCAGGATGAAGACCAGCCCGAGCCCGCGGACCAGGACTGGGCCGAACCCGAGGATCCCGACGAGCCCAAGTCCGCGGACCGGGACGAGCCCGATAGCCCCGACGGAGCGCGTGCCGGCGGATCGGGATGAGGCCGAGCCCGAGGACCCGCCCGATCCCGTCACCCACGGCGAGCCCGCGCCCGAGTCCGAGGGCGGCCGAATGCCCTGAACCGGTCCGCCGGCGCATCGCATAGGCTGCGGGTATGCGTTTCTGGAGCTCCCGCTGAGTGAGTCGGCCTCGGTGAGACCGGGCGTCCCCGCGCGGGTCGTCGTGCTGGTCTCCGGTTCGGGAACCCTGTTGCAGGCCGTCCTCGACGCGAGTGCGGACCCCGGCTTCCCCGTGCGCGTGGTCGCCGTCGGCGCCGACCGGGCCGGGATCGAGGGGCTCGCCCGCGCCGAGCGGGCCGGCGTGCCCGGCTTCACCGTGCGGCTCCGCGACCACGCCGACCGCGCCGCCTGGGACACCGCGCTCGCCGACGCCGTCGCCGAGTACGAGCCGGACCTCGTCGTGTCGGCCGGCTTCATGAAGATCCTGGGCCCCGCGTTCCTCGAGCGGTTCGCCGGCCGCGTGGTCAACACCCATCCCGCGCTGCTGCCCGCGTTCCCCGGCGCGCACGCGGTCGCCGACGCCGTCGCGCACGGCGTCCGCGTCACCGGGTGCACCGTGCACCTGGTCGACGCCGGCGTGGACACCGGCCCGATCGTGGCCCAGGAAGCGGTGCGCGTGTCCCCCGGCGACGACGCCGGGACGCTGCACGAGCGGATCAAGGTCGTGGAACGTCGCCTGCTGGTCGACGTGATCGCGCTGATGGCCCGGCAGGGCTACACGGTGCACGGACGAAAGGTGAGCATCGCAAGTGACTGACGAGCGGCGCCCGGTTCGCCGGGCCCTCATCGGGGTGTCGGACAAGGCTGGCCTGCTGGAGCTCGCCACCGGCCTGCACGCATGCGGCGTGGAGATCGTCTCGACCGGCGGCACGGCCCGCACGATCGCCGACGCGGGCGTGCCGGTCACGCCGGTCGAGCAGGTCACCGGCTTCCCGGAGTCCCTGGACGGCCGGGTCAAGACGCTGCACCCGCGCGTGCACGCGGGCCTGCTGGCCGACCTGCGCAAGCCCGAACACGTCGCCCAGCTCGACTCGCTGGGCATCGCTCCGTTCGACCTGCTCGTGGTGAACCTGTACCCGTTCGAGCAGACCGTGGCCTCCGGCGCGGCGCCGGACGAGTGCGTCGAGCAGATCGACATCGGCGGCCCGGCGATGGTGCGCGCGGCCGCGAAGAACCACGCCTCGGTCGCCGTGGTCGTCGACCCGGGCCGCTACGACTGGGTGCTGGAGCAGGTCCGCGACGGCGGCTTCACCCTCGCCGACCGGCAGCGGCTCGCGGTCGACGCCTACCGGCACACGGCGTCCTACGACATCGCCGTCGCCTCCTGGATGGGCGACGCGCTCGCGCCCGAGGACGACGCCTTTCCGAGCTGGGTCGGCGCGAGCTGGCGGCGGCGCGAGGTGCTGCGGTACGGGGAGAACCCGCACCAGCGCGGCGCCATCTACGTCTCCGGCCACGGCGGCGACGGGCTCGCGTCCGCGGCACAGCTGCACGGCAAGGAGATGTCCTACAACAACTACACCGACGCCGACGCCGCCTGGCGGGCCGCGTACGACCACACCGCGCCGTGCGTGGCGATCATCAAGCACGCCAACCCGTGCGGCATCGCCGTGTCCGGGGTGGACATCGCGGACGCGCACCGCAAGGCGCACGCCTGCGACCCGCTGTCGGCGTTCGGCGGCGTGATCGCGGCCAACCGCGAGGTCACCGTCGCCATGGCCGAGCAGGTCGCGGAGGTGTTCACCGAGGTGGTCGTCGCTCCGTCCTATGCCGACGGTGCGGTGGACGTGTTGTCCCGCAAGAAGAACGTGCGCATCCTCGTCGCGCCCCCGCCCGCCCGCGGCGGCGCGGAGATCCGCCCGGTCTCCGGCGGCCTGCTGATGCAGTCGGTCGACCTCGTCGACGCCGACGGCGATGACCCGGCCGCCTGGACGCTCGCCACCGGCAAGCCCGTCGACGACGCGACGCTCGCCGACCTCGCGTTCGCGTGGCGGACCTGCCGCGCGGTCAAGTCCAACGCGATCGTGCTCGCCGCGGGCGGCGCGACGGTCGGCGTGGGCATGGGCCAGGTCAACCGGGTCGACGCCGCGAAGCTCGCGATCGAGCGGGCCGGTGACCGGGCGACCGGTTCGGTGGCGGCCTCGGACGCGTTCTTCCCGTTCCCGGACGGCCCGCAGCTCCTGCTCGACGCCGGTGTGCGCGCCATCGTGCAGCCGGGCGGCTCGGTGCGCGACGCCGAGGTGGTCGCCGCCGCGGAGGCCGCCGGCGTGTCGCTCTACCTGACCGGCACGCGCCACTTCGCCCACTGAAAATGATTGCCAACTAACCCTGGGCGACGTACTGTCGCGCACGTGACCAAGCCTGACCTCGGCGCGGTGTTCGACGCCGCGCACGCGGAGTTCGCCGTCCTGTCGCCGCTGCTGTGGGAGCCGATCGGCGCGGAGACGACAGCCCGATCCGCCCCACGCCCCGGCGACCGCGTCCTCGACGTGTGCTGCGGCGCCGGCTCCTCGGCGTTCCCGGCGGCGCGCGCGGTCGGGCCGACCGGGCGGGTCGACGGCATCGACCTGGCCGACCGCCTGCTCGACCAGGGCCGTACCCGCGCCGCCGCCGAGGGCCTGGACCAGCTGCGCTTCACCGCCGCCGACGCGACCACCTGGCCGGGGGTCGAGGGCGGCTACGACGTCGTGCAGTGCGTGTTCGGCGTGTTCTTCTTCCCGGACATGAACATCGGCGGCGCGCACCTGGTGAGCCTGCTGCGCCCGGGCGGCCGCTTCACCGCGACGACCTGGGACCGCACCGCGATCACCCCCGTCCCGGAGATCCTGGTGGACGCCATCCGTGACGTGACCGGCGAGACGCCCCGGCGCGACGGCCCCGCTCCGACGGAGCGGATCAACACCCCCGACCTGCTCACCGAGTGGCTCACGTCCCTCGGCCTGCGCGAGGTCGAGGTGAGCACCTACCCGCACCGTATGCGCCTGGGACCCGACGCGGCCTGGGCGCTGGTGATGGGTGCCGCCATGCGGGCCATGCTGATGGGCATGGACGCCGACACGGTCGAGCGCGTCCGCGCCCGGTTCACCGCCCTGCTCACCGACCGCGGCGTGGACGAGTTGAACGCCACCACCCTGATCGGCACCGGCCGAACGTAGTTCTTGCGCACCGGTGACAAGTACCGGGGCGGGAATTGTCACCGAGGGCCAAGAATTCCCGGGTTGTGTCGTGGTTCTTGCCACCCTGAATGAGACGTAGCTAACCTACTCCCCGGTAATAAACGCCGGCGTTCGTTCGATGTGGCGGAATTCCCCCGCCATGTCGCGTTGACGCCTGCGTGAACACCGTGGAGGTGCGGATTTTGGGCGTCGAGGTTGCCGTCGAAGGACTGAGCAAGTCCTTCGGGCGCCAGCGAATCTGGCAGGACGTCACGTTGGCGCTGCCGGCCGGCGAGGTCAGCGTGCTGCTCGGCCCGTCCGGCACCGGGAAGTCGGTGTTCCTGAAATGTCTCATCGGGCTCCTGAAACCCAACGCGGGACGAATCCTCATCAATGGCACCGATCTCGTCCGCTGTTCGGAGCACACACTTTACGGCATTCGGAAGCTGTTCGGCGTGCTGTTCCAGGACGGCGCCCTGTTCGGCTCGATGAACCTCTTCGACAACGTCGCCTTCCCGCTGCGTGAGCACACGCGCAAGTCCGAGTCCGAGATCCGCCGCATCGTGCTGGAGAAGCTCGACATGACCGGCCTCACCGGCGCGGAGCGCAAGCTCCCCGGCGAGATCTCCGGCGGTATGCGCAAGCGCGCCGGC
>DATABL010000324.1:0-11246 GCA_036259595.1 Actinophytocola sp. | reverse complement strand
GCCGCGACCACCGGAATCGACATCTTCCGGATCTTCGACGCGCTCAACGACGTCGAGCAGATGCGCCCGGCGATCGACGCGGTGCTGGAGACCGGCACGGCCGTCGCCGAGGTCGCCCTCTGCTACACCGCCGACCTGTCCGACCCGTCGGAGCGCCTGTACACCCTGGACTACTACCTCAAGCTGGCCGAGCAGATCGTCGGCGCGGGCGCGCAGGTGCTGTGCGTCAAGGACATGGCCGGACTGCTCCGCCCGCCGGCCGCGCACCGGCTGATCACCGCGCTGCGCAAGGAGTTCGAGCTGCCGGTCCACCTGCACACGCACGACACCGCCGGCGGCCAGCTGGCCACCTACCTGGCCGCGATCCAGGCCGGAGTGGACGCGGTCGACGGCGCGAGCGCGTCCATGGCCGGCACCACCTCCCAGCCGTCGCTGTCGGCGATCGTGGCCGCGACCGACCACGGCCCGCGCGAGACCGGCCTCGACCTGCGCGCGGTCTGCGACCTCGAGCCGTACTGGGAGATCGTCCGCAAGGTGTACGCGCCGTTCGAGGCCGGGCTGCCCGGCCCGAGCGGGCGGGTCTACACCCACGAGATCCCGGGTGGACAGCTGTCGAACCTGCGCACGCAGGCGACCGCACTGGGCCTGGCCGACCGGTTCGAGGAGATCGAGGCCACCTACGCCGCGGCGGACCGCATGCTGGGCCGGCTGATCAAGGTCACCCCGTCGTCCAAGGTGGTCGGTGACCTGGCGCTGCACCTCGTCGGCGCGGGCGTCGACCCGGCCGAGTTCGAGGCCGACCCCGGCCGGTTCGACGTGCCGGGCTCGGTGATCGGCTTCCTGCGCGGCGAGCTGGGCGATCCGGCCGGCGGGTGGCCGGAGCCGTTCCGCAGCAAGGCGTTGCGCGGCCGGGCCGAGCCGAAGCCGCTGGTGCCGCTGTCCGACGACGACCGCGCGGGCCTGGAGTCCGACCGCCGGGCGACGCTGAACCGGCTGCTGTTCCCGGAGCCGGCGAAGGAGTTCCTGGCCAAGCGCGAGCAGTTCTCCGACACGAGCGTGCTGGCGAGCAAGGACTTCTTCTACGGCCTGCGGCCCCGGGTCGAGCACCCGGTCGACCTGGAACGGGGCGTGCGGCTGCTGATCGAGCTGGAGGCGATCGGCGAGGCGGACGAGCGCGGCATGCGCAACGTGATGGCGACCCTCAACGGCCAGCTCCGCACGATCCAGGTGCGGGACCGCTCGATCGCGTCGGACCTGCCGGTCGCCGAGCGCGCGGACCGCTCGAACCCCGGCCACGTGCCGGCGCCGTTCGCGGGCGTGGTGACGCTCGCGGTGGGGGAGGGCGACACGGTCGAGGCGGGCGAGACGGTCGCGACGATCGAGGCGATGAAGATGGAGGCCTCGATCACCGCGCCGAAGGCCGGCAGGGTCGAGCGTCTGGCGATCGGCTCGGTCGCCCAGGTGGAGGGCGGTGACCTGCTGGTCGTGCTGAGCTGACAGCGCTCGTCAGTCGAGCGCGGCGCAGACGTTCTCCGCCTCACCGACCGCGACCGGCATCCTTCGGGTGCCGTCCTCGTCCAGGGTGATCACGTGCAGGCCGTCCAGCCGGTAGTACCCGCGCGGGTACGGGTCCTCCTCGCGGAAGCCGAAGCCGAACGGGCCGATGCCGGTGAACGTCTTCATCGTCTGGCCGTCCGGGTACATCTCCGTCCAGGCGTGCCCGGACAGGTCGCGGATCACCGACTCGCCGGTCGCGACGTTGGTGAACTCGGTGACGAGCTTGCCCCGGTACTCGTAGACCCGCACCGCGCCGTCCGGGTAACGGGAGACGACCCGGTACTCCTCCTCGTCCTCGACGGCCGAGACCGACAGGGCGAAGTCGCAGTACTTCCCGGCCGGCGAGACGAAGTCGGTCGCCTCGTACGGCTGCCACGGCTCCGGACCGGCCGGCCCCTCGTCGGCCTGTGCCGGAGCCGTGGCTGTGGTCATGGCGGTGACCGTGGCGGCCACCACCACGGCCTTCACGAACGTTTTCGATCGCATTGCTGATCCCCTTCTGCTAACCTGTCGGCAGGATTCAACTGGTTAGCTCCCGGGGATGTCAAGGAGGAGCGCCGTGGCCGCGACAGTGCCGCCGCACGCCGTGCTGGTTGACGGTCACCCCCTGCCCAAGCCCGTGGCCGGGCACCCCGCGCTCGAGTTCTGCAACACCTGGGCCGGCTGGGAGGAACCCGAGCACCCGGGCGCCGAGTGGCTCGTCGACTACGACCGGTTCGTCCTGTGGGCCGAGTTCACCGGGCTGGTCCCACCGCCCGCCGCGGCCCGCCTGCGCGGCCGGACCGAGGACGCGGTGCTCACCCGCGCCCGCGCGCTGCGCCGCGCCCTGTACCGGATCCTGCGCCGCCACGACGATTCGGAGTTCGACGTGCTGGCCGCGGAGGCCGACGAGGCGAACCGGCACGCGCGCCTCACCGCCACCGACGGAACCGTCCACTTCGCACTGCCCGACGACGGGAACCCGTTGCTGCCACTGCGTTCCGTCGCGCTGTCCGCCGTGGATCTGCTGAGCGGACCGAAGCGGAAGAACGTCCGAGCCTGCCCCGGCGACGGCTGCGGCTGGCTGTTCCTCGACCCGCGCGGCCGCCGGATCTGGTGCAGCATGGCCTCGTGCGGCAACCGCGCCAAGGTTCGGGCGCACGCCTCCCGCCACAAGTAGCGGCGATCTCACCGGGCCCGGGGTGCGGCGATCAGCCGAAGAAGCCGGCCAGCACCGGGACGAGCACGCGGGCGTCGACGTCGTGCGTCTGACCGGGCAGGCTCACCCGACGAGCGGTCGGCAGCAGCTCGGCGAGCGCGGCGACGGCGCCCCGGGCCCAGGCCGGGCTCGCGGCGCCGTCGATCGCCAGCACGGGCTGGTCGATGCTCCACCGGTCGCGCGGCAGGGGAGTGCCTCGATCGAGGCCCCGCTGGAGCGTGGCGTCGTACACCAGCGTGTGCGCGAGCGCCAGCATCGCGGGCCAGTTCGGGTCCCGCCGCAGCGGCTCCGCCGGCACCCCGAGTGCCTCGCCCAGCAGGAGCTCCACCGCGCCCGCCCGGTCGCCCGCCTCGACCAGCCGCGCGAGCGTGTCCGCGTAGTCCGCGGGGAACGGCGGCCGCGTGTCGTCCACGACGAACGGTGGCTCGTAGACGGCGATCCTCGACATCGGCACGCCCGCGCTGGCGGCGTCGAGGGCCAGCACCGCGCCCGAGGACATCCCGAACACGGCCACGTCCCCGCCCCCGTCGCCGATCACCGCGCCGATCACCGCGGCCAGGTCCTCGACCTCGCGGGCCGGGGCGTAGTCCGGCGCGTCGCCGCTGTCGTGCCGGCCCCGCCGGTCGTAGCGCACGGCGGTGAACCGCTCGGCGAGCAGGTCGGCGACCGCGCTCGGGAACCCGCGGTTGCCGAAGCCCCCGTCGACCAGGACCACCGCCGGGCCGGCGCCCGCCGGCTCGTAGGCGATCGGCGTGCCGTCGACGGACCGGACGGTGCTCATGCCGGCCACGACGGGTCGGTGGTCAGCACGGTCAGCCGCTGGGTCGCCCTGGTCAGCGCCACGTACAGGGTCCGCGGCCCGGTGGTCGACTCGCTCACCAGCTCGCGCGGCTCGACCAGGACCACCGCGTCGTACTCCAGTCCCTTGGCCTCCAGACCGTCCACCACGGACAGCCGAGAATCATCCACATCGGACAGTGCGGCGCGGATGTCGGTCAGCCGGCCGGTCGGGGTGATCACGCCGACCGTTCCGTCCACTTCGGACAGCAAGGTGTGTGCTTCGGGAAGGATCGCGGCCACCAGCTCCGCCGGCGCGACCGCGCGGACCGCCGGCTTCACACCCGTGCTGCGCACCGCCCTCGGCAGCTGGTCCGGAGTGGACACGTCGGTGACCACCTGCGCGGCCAGCTCGAAGATCTCCGCGGAGTTGCGGTAGTTCGTGCCCAGCGTGAACCTTCGCCGGGTGGTGCGCGCGCCGAGCGCCGACGTGCGGGCCGACTCGGCCTCCGCCGGGTCCGGCCAGGAGCTCTGCACCGGGTCGCCGACGATCGTCCAACTCGCGTACCGGCCGCGGCGGCCGACCATGCGCCACTGCATCGGCGACAGGTCCTGCGCCTCGTCGACCACGATGTGCGAGTACTCGTCGTAGTGCTCCGCGCGCCGGTAGGTCGGCGTGTCGCCGCCCTCGCCCCACGCCCGCAGCTCGGCCTCGCGCGCGGCGGCGCGCCGGCGGTGCCGCTTGGGCGGCGGGCCGAGCAGCACCCGCAGCTCGTCGAGCAGCGCGACGTCGGCCACCGTGGCGCCGGCGGGTGCCGTCCACGAGTCCGCCAGCAGCTCCACCTCGGCCGCCGACAGCGAACGCCCGGCCGCGTCGGCGATCCGGTCGCGGTCGGCGAGCCAGCCGAGCACCTCGGCGGCGGTCAGGATCGGCCACCACACCACGACGAACCGGTGGAAGTCCATCCGCTCGCCGAGCTCGGTGACCAGCTCGTCGTGCTCCATGCCCGGCCGGCCGTCGGCCTGCCGCCACAGCGCTTCCAGCAGCGCCTCCGCCGCGTCGACCCGCGACTGGTTCGGCGGCCGCGTGCCGGCGTGGACCTGGCGGCGGACCTTCGCGAGCTCCCGCTCGTCGAGCCGGAGCACCTCGCCGCGGTAGGTGATCCGCAGCTCCGTCGGCGCGCCGGGCGGCGCCGCGCGCAGCGCCCGCTTGAGCACCCGCCGCATCCGCAGCGAGCCCTTGACCCGCGACACCTCCGGGGCGTCCATGCCCACCGCGACCGTGCCGTCCAGCACCTCGCCCAGCGAGCGCAGCTCGACGGTGTCCTCACCCATCGACGGCAACACGCGGGAGATGTAGGAGGTGAACGCCGGCGACGGGCCGATGACCAGCACGCCGGAGCCGCCCATCCGGCGCCGGTCGCGGTAGAGCAGGTAGGCCACCCGGTGCAGGGCGACCGCGGTCTTGCCGGTGCCGGGCCCGCCGGTGATCTCGGTGATGCCCCGCCACGGCGCGCGGATCGCCTCGTCCTGCTCCTTCTGGATGGTGGCGACGATGTCCCGCATCCGGTCGCCGCGGGCGCGGGTGAGGCTCGCCATCAGGGCGCCCTCGCCGACGACCGCCATGCCGTCGGGGCGCTTCTCCGGCGCGAGCAGGTCGTCGTCGATGTCGACGACGTTCTGCCCGGAGGAGCGGATGACGCGGCGGCGCACCACGTTCATCGGCTGCTCGGCGGTGGCCTGGTAGAACGCGGCGGCGGCCGGCGCGCGCCAGTCGGTGACCAGGTTGTCGAAGTTCACGTCCCGGATCCCGAGCCGCCCGACGTACATCGTCTCGTTGTCGGTGGTGTCCAGGCGGCCGAACACGAGACCCTCGTGTTCGGCGTCGAGGCTGCGCAGGATCTGATTGGCGTGGCGGACCATCACATCGCGCTCGAACAGCATGGAGGCCTGCTCGAAGATGGCCTCGTTGCGCGCGCCGTGGGCGAGCTGGTCGCCCTTGCGGCGCATGTCGCGGGCCTCGACACGCATCTCCTCGACGCGTGCGTAGACGACGTCGACGTGCGCCTGCTCGGCAGCGATCTCGGCCTGCCTGACAGAGATGTGCGACACGCACGCTCCCCGGTGTGCCTGCGGTGTGGAATGGGAAGAGCGAGCCTACGCGAAATGGCGGCGCCGGGGGTGGACACCCTGATCACAGATCGCTGCGCGACGATGTCCCGGTGACCAGGATCGTGGCCGGAACGGCGGGCGGGCGGCAGCTCGCGGTGCCCAGGCGCGGCACCCGGCCGACGTCCGACCGGGTGCGGGAAGCCCTGTTCAGCGCGGTCGAGGCGGCGATGGACCTCGAGGACGCGCGGGTGCTGGACCTGTACGCGGGGACGGGTGCGCTCGGGCTCGAGGCGCTGTCCCGCGGCGCCGGTCACGCGCTGCTGGTCGAGTCGGATCCCGGGGCGGTGTCGGTGCTGCGGCGGAACGTGTCCGCGCTGGCCCTGCCGGGCGCGCGGGTCCGGCAGGGCAAGGTGGCGACGGTGCTGGCGGAGCCGGCCCCGGAGCCGTTCGACCTGGTGTTCTCCGACCCGCCGTACGCCCTGTCCGGGCCCGCGCTGTCCGCGGACCTGGCCGCGCTGTCCGCCTGGACACGACCCGGGACGCTGGTCGTGGTGGAGCGGGCGCGCCGGTCGGCCGGGTTCGAGTGGCCGGCGGCGTGGGAGCCCGGCCGGGTGCGGACGTACGGGGACACGGCGCTGCACTGGGCCTCGGTCGGGTGATCACCACCACCGTCGGCCCGTAGTGCCCGGTTCCGGCTGGTACGGTCCGCCAATGCGGCGCGCGGTGTGTCCCGGTTCCTACGACCCGCCGACCAACGGGCATCTCGACATCCTCGAGCGAGCCGCCGCGGTGTTCGACGAGGTCGTGGTCGCGGTGCTGATCAACAAGAACAAGCGCGGCCTGTTCACCGTGGACGAGCGGATGGAGATGCTCGCCGAGGCGGCCACACACCTGCCGAACGTCCGCATCGACTCCTGGCACGGGCTGCTGGTCGACTACTGCCGCCAACACGACGTCAACGCGATCGTGAAGGGCCTGCGCGCGGTCAGCGACTTCGACTACGAGCTGCAGATGGCGCAGATGAACCAGCAGCTCACGGGCGTGGAGACACTGTTCATGCCCACGAAGCCGCTGAACAGCTTCCTGTCCAGCTCCCTGGTCAAGGAGGTCGCCACCTACGGCGGCGACGTGGCCCACCTGCTCCCGGAGACGGTGCACCGCCGCCTGCTCGACCGCCTCGCGAGCGACTGACGGGTGAGCACCGGTCCCGCTACTCGGGCTCTTGCCTGTGTGGGACACGGATGGCCGCCGTGCGTGCTCACCGGGTCGGGTGGGCCGTCACTTCCGACCTACAAGTTGTCCGAATAGAAGTCGGCGGGCCGATCGACGTACTCGGGCTCGTCGTACATCTCGTAATGACCGGCCCCCGTGCGCTCGCGGCACTCGCGTCGGAGTTCTACCGCAGGCTGGCGAGGATCGAGCCGCGCGACCGCACCGAGTTGCGGCGGATCCTCCTGGCCCTGCTCGAGCTCGCGCAATAGTTCTTCCCGGTCGGAAGCTCCTCAAGACCGGTCCCAGCCCGGGTCGACCCGCCGCGAGAGGCTCGGTCGGTTCCGGCCGCATCCGCGGAGGCGCACCACGCTTCCCTCGGCAGTGCTGCCCGCACCGCTCCCGTCGGTTCTAGGCAGGGCCGATGCGGAAAGGAGCTAGAAGATCAGCTTCATGCCCACGTGGCTCGCGACGAAGCCGAGGCGTTCGTAGAAGCGGTGCGCGTCGACGCGGCTCGCGTCGGTGGTGAGTTGGACCATCGCCGCTCCGCGCGCCCGGGACTCCTCGATCGCCCACTCCGCCAAACGTTTGCCCAGTCCGGAACCCCGCTGGTCGGCCCGCACCCGGACCGCCTCGATCAACGCCCTCGTCGCGCCCCGGCGCGACAGGCCCGGGATGAACGTCAGCTGCAGGGTCCCGACCACCTCGCCATCCGCCTCCGCCACCGCCAGGTACTGGTGCGGGTCCGCGTCGATCACCGCGAACGCCTTCTCGTAGGCCGGGTCGCCGGGGAACTCGCGCCGCGCGCCGAGCGGGTCGTCGGCCAGCATCGCCACGATCGCCGGGACGTCGGCAAGGGTCGCCGGGCGGATCACGAGGGTGTCCATGAGCGTCATTGAAGCCGACGATCGGCGGCTACTAAGCCGTCACCTGACCAGGCTACGGTCGGAAAATGAGCAACGTCACACCAAAGCCTGTGAAGACGCTCCTCACCCTGCTGATCGCCGCGCTCGGCATGTTCGGGCTGACCACCGCCACCTTCGCCGCTCCCGAAGCGCAGCCCGTCTGCGGGGACACGTCGAGCTACGACCTCGTCCCGCTCGGCGACCTCCCACCGGAGGCCGAGGACACCGCCGACCTGATCGCGCAGGGCGGACCGTACCCGTACCCGCAGGACGGCACCGTCTTCCAGAACCGCGAGGCCCTCCTGCCGGACTGCGCCGAGGGCTACTACCACGAGTACACCGTCGAGACCCCCGGCAGCGACCACCGCGGGGCCCGCCGGATCGTCACCGGCGACGACGGCGAACACTTCTACACCGCCGACCACTACGCCAGCTTCGTGCTCATCGACCTCGCCGGCGGGCCCACCGAGTGCGGCGACCCCACCGGCATCGACGAGGCCGGCCTGTCCACCCTCCCCACCGAGGTCGCCGAGACGATCGCGCTCGTCCAGGCCGGTGGCCCGTACCCCTACCCCGAGGACGGCCAGACCTACGAGAACCGCGAGGGCGTCCTGCCCGACTGCGCCGCCGGCCACTACAGCCTGTACACCGTCCCCACCCCGGGTGCCCCGGACCGCGGTGAGCGCCGCCTCATCGCCGGGGACGCGGGCGAGTTCTTCTACACCCCCGACCGGTACGCCACCTTCGTCCACGTGAAGCTGGACGGCTGACACGCCAGCGGGCCCACCTCCACCGATCCCCCCGCACGACGCGGCAGACTGGGAGCCGCAGGTGGCGGTGGAGGAGGCCCGGGTGTACAAGGTGTTCGAGGCGTTGGACGAGCTCGTCACGATCCTGGAGGAGGCCAGGGGAGTACCGATGACCTCCAGTTGCGTGGTCCCACGCGGCGACATCCTCGAACTCCTCGACGAGGTCCGCGACGCGCTCCCCGCCGAGGTCGACGACGCTCAGGACGTCCTGGACCGCAGGGACGAGATCGTCGGCGCCGCCGAGCACCAGGCCGAGCAGACGATCAGCAAGGCCAACCTGGAGGCCGAGAAGGTCGTCGAGGACGCCCGGGCCCAGGCCGAACGCATGATCGCCGACGCGACCGCGCACGCCGAGCGCCTGGTCGCCGACGCCGAGGCCCGCGCCGACCAGACCGTCGCCGCCGGCCAGGCCAAGTACGACGACCTGGTCGGCCGCTCCCAGGTCGAGGCCGACCGGATGATCCAGGCCGGCCGCGACTCCTACGAGCGCTCCGTCGAGGACGGCCGCATCGAGCAGGAGCGTCTGGTCTCCCAGACCGAGGTCGTGCAGGCCGCGCACGCCGAGTCCGCCCGCGTCCTCGACGCGACCGCCGACGAGGCCGCCCGCCAGCGCGCCGAGTGCGACGAATACGTCGACAGCAAGCTCGCCGAGTTCTCCGACCTGCTCAGCCACACGCTCCGCACGGTCGGCAAGGGCCGCGCGCACCTGCGCGGCGCGGCCGCGCTCAGCTCGACCACCGGCGCGCCCGGCGCGGCGCCGTTCGACTACACCGCCTGACCCACAGGCGTACGCTGGACAGGCCGTCCAGGCCATCGAACCAACTGTTGGGAAGCGTCGAGTTCGCCATGTTCGAACGCAAGAGCCCGTGGGTCATCGACACCAGGGAGCTCGGCCGCAGGCCGGGCCTGTCCCGCGACGTGCACCGGGTCGCCCACACCACGTCCGCCCTCGGCGTCGAGGGCGTGATCGCCGTGCCCAAGGGAGCCGAGGTCGAGCTGGACGTGCTGCTCGAGTCCGTGGTCGAGGGCGTGCTGGTGTCCGGCACCGCGGTCGCGCCGGTGGCGGGGGAGTGCTCGCGCTGCCTCGATCCGATCGAGAACGACGAGATCGAGGTCGAGTTCACCGAGCTGTTCGCCTACCCGGACAGCGCCACCGACCAGACCACCGACTCCGACGAGATCGCCCGCCTGGTCGACGACCTCGTCGACCTGGAGCCGGTCGTCCGCGACGCCGCCGTGCTCGCGCTGCCGAGCGTGCCGCTGTGCACCCCGGACTGCGCCGGCCTGTGCCCCGAATGCGGTGTCAAGTGGGCCGATGCCGGTCCCGATCACCGGCATGAGACCATTGACCCTCGGTGGGCCGCGCTCACCGAGCGGTTCAGCACCGACCGGGACGAGTGAGAGCGCCGTCCGGTCCCACCCTGTCGTTGAAGGAGATTCAGTCGTGGCCGTCCCCAAGCGGAAGATGTCGCGTTCCAACACGCGCACGCGCCGGTCGCAGTGGAAGACCAGCGCCCCGCACCTGGTGGAGTGCTCCAACCGGGCCTGCCGCACCCCCAAGCCGCAGCACGTGGTCTGTCCGGCCTGCGGTCAGTACAGCGGCCGTCAGGTCAACGAGCCGGCCTGACCGCGGCTCGTGAAGGTGGTCAGCGGCAGTGGGGGCTAGGGCGGCACGGGGGCCGGCGGCCGATCCGGCCAGGCTGCTCGAAGCGCTCGGCGTCGAGTTGGACGCCGAGCTGCTGACCCTTGCCATGACGCACCGCTCGTACGCCTACGAGAACGGCGGCCTGCCGCCGAACGAGCGGCTGGAGTTCCTCGGTGACGCCGTGCTCGGCCTCGTCGTCACCGATCACCTCTACAACACCCACCCGGACCTGCCCGAGGGCAACCTCGCGAAGCTGCGGGCCAGCGTGGTCAACATGCACGCGCTCGCCGGCGTCGCGCGTTCCCTCGGCGACGGCGGGCTCGGCCCGCACCTGCTGCTCGGCAAGGGCGAGGAACTCACCGGCGGCCGCGACAAGGCGAGCATCCTGGCCGACGGCATGGAGGCCGTGATCGGCGCGGTGTACCTGCAGCACGGGATCGAGGTCGCGCGCTCGCTGGTGCACCGCCTGTTCGACCCGCTGCTCACCGAGGCGCCGCTGCTCGGCGCCGGGCTCGACTGGAAGACCTCCCTGCAGGAGCTCACCGCCCAGGCGGGCCTCGGGGTGCCCGAGTACCGGGTGGCCGAGCAGGGCCCGGACCACCGCAAGGAGTTCACCGCGACCGTGATCGTCGCCGGGCAGGACCGGGGCAGCGGCGACGGCCGGACCAAGAAGGAAGCGGAGCAGAAGGCGGCCGAGACGGCCTGGCGCACGCTGTCCGAGCTGGTCAAGTCGTCCGCCCGGGACTCGGATGCCTGAGCTGCCCGAGGTCGAGGTCGTCCGCACCGGCGTGGACGTCCACGTCACCGGGCGGCTGATCAGCTCGGTCGAGGTCCTGCACCCCCGCGCGATCCGCCGCCACCCGCCCGGGGCGTCGGACTTCGCCGGCCGCCTGGTCGGACACAAGGTCGAGGCCGTGCGGCGGCGGGGCAAGTACCTGTGGGCCGAGCTGTCCGGCGCGGAGGCGATGCTCGCGCACCTGGGGATGAGCGGCCAGCTGCTGGTACAGCCGGTGGGCGCGCCGGACGAGAAGCAC